>NZ_JBFBIL010000059.1:0-47203 GCF_040685575.1 Kitasatospora sp. NPDC088351
CGCCGATGGTACTGCAGGGGGGACCCTGTGGGAGAGTAGGACGCCGCCGAACAATTATTCCAGAGAACCCCCACCCGATTCCGGGTGGGGGTTCTTTGCGTTTACCCCTTGACGTATGGTCAGAGCCATGGACGATCAGGACGCTCGGCAGGAACGGCTCTACAGCGGAAACGGAAGCGGAACGTCGGCGGCCGGCGAGGGTGTGGTCGTCGCGCACGAGGTGCTGCGACCGGACCGGCGCGACGGCGCGCTCGGCGTCCTGGCGGACGCGCAGTCGGCGGACGGCCGGGCGGCGGTGTCCGAGCAGGGACGGCTGCGGTTGCGCTCCTCGGAGACGGCCCGGCCGGGGGTGGTCCACCTCGTCCAGCACGCGAGCGGTCCGGACGCCGGCGGCCGGGCCGTCGTCGGGTACGGGCAACTGGAGGTTCCGCAGGGGCAGGGCGCGGACGCCAATCCGTCGGCCGAGCTGGTGGTGGCTCCGGCTGCCCGGGGGAACGGCTTCGGCCGTCACCTGGTGGACGCCGTGCTCGCCGAGGCCCATGGCGCCGGCCGTGACTTCGTCGACTTCTGGGTGCACGGCGGCCATCCGGCGGCCCGCCATCTCGCCGAGCGCTACGGTGCCGAGCTGGTCCGCGAGCTGCGGCAGATGCGCCGGACCGGTCCACAGACCGAGGCCGTGCCGCTCCCGGACGGCATCGAGCTCCGTACGTTCCGGCCCGGCGAGGACGACGCCGAGTGGCTGCGGCTGAACGCGCTGGCCTTCGCCCACCACCCGGAGCAGGGCGCCTGGACCGGGCAGGACCTCGCCGACCGGCTGGCCGAGTCGTGGTTCGACCCGGCGGGCTTCTTCCTCGCCACCCGGGACGGCAGGGCGGTGGGTTTCCACTGGACCAAGGTGCACCCGGCGACCGCCACCGAGCCGGCCCTCGGCGAGGTGTACGTGGTCGGGGTGGACCCGACGGAGCAGGGCAGCGGTCTCGGCCGGGCGCTGACCGCGGCCGGTCTGCGTCATCTGACCGGCGGCGGCCCGGCCGAGCGGGGGCTGGAAACCGTACTGCTGTACGTCGACGCGGACAATCCGGCCGCTGTGCGGGTATATGAACGACTGGGGTTCACCGTTCACGAGGTGGACCTGATGTACCGCGCCCAGTACCGCGAGGACAGGACGGCATAGCGGAGGGATGGGCCCGGGGCAACGGTTCGGCACCGTCGGACCGGCCCCGACCGACTCAGCTTTCCTCCTGGCCATGCGGTGTTTACCGTGGATTCAATTGCTGCCGCGAAGATCACAGGATGAAGTCCGTGGTGTCTCGCTCGTGCAGCGTCGGCCGACATCCGCTGGCCGGTCCTGTACGGACCGCGCCGGGCGGGTGGGCGTTGGCGCTGGGCGAGGACGACGGCCCGCAGAGCAACTCGCGTCCGGACGCCGTCCTGCTGGAGGAGCTGGAGCCCATGAGCATCCCCCGCCCTGTCTCTGCACCGCTGCCCCCGCCGGCCCGGATGTCCAGCGCGCTCGCGATACCGCCGGAGTTGCCGGCCGCGGACGAGCAGGACTTCGACGAACTGCCGCAGGGCCGCTTCCTGGACCGCGAGCGCAGTTGGCTGGCCTTCAACGAGCGCGTCCTGGAGCTGGCCGAGGACCCGGAGATCCCGCTGCTGGAGCGGACCAAGTTCCTCGCGATATTCGCGAGCAACCTGGACGAGTTCTTCATGGTCCGGGTGGCCGGCCTGAAGCGCCGGATCGCCACCGGCGTCGCCCAGCGCAGCGCGTCCGGCCTTCAGCCGCGCGAGGTGCTGGACCTGATCTGGACCCGCTCCCGTGAGCTGATGGCGCGGCACGCCGCCGCCTTCCAGCAGGAGGTCCTGCCGGACCTCGCCGCCGAGGGCATCGAGCTGGTCCGCTGGGCCGAGCTGGCGGAGAAGGAGCAGGCCCGCCTGCACACCCTCTTCCGGCAGAAGATCTTCCCCGTGCTCACCCCGCTGGCGGTGGACCCGGCGCACCCCTTCCCGTACATATCGGGGCTCTCGCTCAACCTCGCGGTCGTCGTGCGCAACCCGGTCTCCGGGCACAAGCACTTCGCCCGGGTGAAGGTGCCGCAGTCCCTCGCCCGCTTCCTGGAGGCCTCCCCGCAGCGGTACGTCCCGCTGGAGGACGTCATGGGGGCGCACCTGGAGGAGCTCTTCCCCGGCATGGAGGTGCTCGCGCACCACGCCTTCCGGGTGACCCGCAACGAGGACCTCGAGGTCGAGGAGGACGACACCGAGAACATCCTCAAGGCCCTGGAGAAGGAGCTGATGCGGCGGCGCTTCGGCCCGCCGGTGCGGCTGGAGGTCGAGGAGTCGATCGACCCCTACATCCTGGACCTGCTGGTGCGGGAGCTGAACATCACCGAGGCCGAGGTCTTCCCGCTGCCCGGCCCGCTCGACCTGACCGGCCTGTTCGGCATCGCCGACCTGGACCGGCCCGAGCTGAAGTACCCGAAGTTCGTGGCGGGCACCGCCCGTGGCCTGACCGACGTGGAGTCGGCCTCCCAGCCGGACATCTTCGCCGCGATGCGCGAGCGGGACGTGCTGCTGCACCACCCGTACGACAGCTTCTCCACCTCGGTGCAGGCGTTCCTGGAGCAGGCGGCCGGCGACCCGGACGTCCTGGCGATCAAGCAGACGCTGTACCGGACCTCCGGTGACTCGCCGATCGTGGACGCGCTGATCGACGCGGCGGAGTCCGGCAAGCAGGTCCTCGTGCTGGTCGAGATCAAGGCGCGCTTCGACGAGCAGGCCAACATCAAGTGGGCCCGCAAGCTGGAGGAGGCCGGCTGCCACGTCGTCTACGGCCTGGTCGGGCTGAAGACGCACTGCAAGCTGTCGCTGGTGGTCCGCCAGGAGGGCGACACCCTGCGCCGCTACTCGCACGTGGGCACCGGCAACTACCACCCGAAGACGGCCCGGCTGTACGAGGACATCGGGCTGCTGACCTCGGACCCGCAGGTCGGCGCGGACCTCTCGGACCTCTTCAACCGGCTCTCCGGCTACTCGCGCCGCGAGTCGTACCGGCGGCTGCTGACGGCGCCGCGCGGCCTGCGCGACGGGCTGGTCGCGCGGATCCACAACGAGATCGCCCACCACCGGGACGGCCGCCCGGCGTACGTGAAGCTCAAGGTCAACTCGATCGTCGACGAGGCCGTGATCGACGCGCTGTACCGGGCCTCGCAGGCCGGAGTGCCGGTGGACGTCTGGGTGCGCGGGATCTGCGCGATCCGCCCGGGGGTGCCGGGGCTGAGCGAGAACATCCGGGTGCGCAGCATCCTGGGCCGCTTCCTGGAGCACTCGCGGATCTTCGTGTTCGGCAACAGCGGCGATCCGGAGGTGTGGATCGGCAGCGCCGACATGATGCACCGCAATCTGGACCGCCGGATCGAGGCCCTGCTGCGGATCACCGATCCGGCGCACCGGGCCGAGCTGTCCGGGCTGATCGACCTCGGGGTGTCGGACGAGACGGAGTCCTGGCACCTCGGGCCGGACGGCACCTGGACCAGACGCTCCCAGGCCGCCGACGGGAAGCCGCTGCGGCACGTCCAGGACCTGCTGATCGACTCCCGCCAGCGCCGCCGGGCCGCTGCCGCCCGCTGACCGCGGGTCCCCGCCCACGACCCGACGACGCGATGACCCACTGACGCGACGACCCACTGACGCGAGCCGCTGAGCGGTCGGGACCCGCCGCAGCGGTCGGCCACCAGCCCCGGGGGACGGCCCCGGGGGAACGGGGATCTACCTAGTCATGACCGATGCGCCGATGACGGCCCAGGCGGCCTCCACCGCGACCGCCGGGGACATCCTCTCCAGCCATCTCACCGCCCAGGCCGGCGCGTTCCTGCGCGCGCTGCCGCTCGCGGTGGGCGAGGTCGGCGCCAGACCGGGGGCGGTCGCCGTCCCGTCCGCCGGTACGGCCGACCTGCTGCGGGCGGTGCGGCGGATCGGGGGGCTGCTGCACACCTTCGGCGGGAGCTTCGAGCAGGCCTGGGCGCACGAGTCGCGCACCGAGCTGCGCTGGCTGCTCAATCTGCTGGCGCTGGAACCGGGGTACGTCCGCCGCTCGGCCCGGCTGCTGGGCGCGCTGGACTCACTGAACGGGACGGAGCCGGACGGGCCCGGGATGCTCGCCGGACACGCCGGGGCGCCGAAGGCCCGGGCGCTGCTGGACCGCCAGCTGACCCTGGCCCGGACCAGGGCGCACTCGACGGTGCTGCAGGAGCTGCGGTCGGCCCGGCTGCACGCGCTGGCGGACCGGATGACGCTGCTGGTCGGCGAGGCCCCGCTGCTGGAGTCGGCGGGCGGCCGGGCGGGGACGGTGCTGCTGCCGCAGGCCGCGGCCGCGTTCACGGCGCTGACGGTCGGCGCCCAGCAGCTGCCGCTGCGGCGGGCCGCGAGGCCGTACGGCGGGGACGGACTGCGCCGGCTCGGCACGGTGCAGCCCGCGCTCCCCGGCGCAGGACCGGAAGCGCCGGCGGTCAGGGGCGCGGTCGACGCGGACGCGGCGCTGGCGGCGGACGACGCGCCGTGGCTCCGGGTGCGGATCCTGGTGAAACGGGCCCGGTACGCGCTGGAGGTGTGCGGTCGGCCGTCCGTCGAGCTGGACGAGCTGGACGAGGTGCTCGGCCGGCACCAGGAGGCGGCGGACGCGGCGGTCACCGCGGCCACCGCGGCGCGGACACCGCGGATCACCCCGGCGACCGCCTATGTGCTCGGCGTGGTGCATGCTGATCAGCGACTGGAGGTGGAGGCGGCGCGGTACGCCTTCGGCCGCCGGTGGCCCGAGCTCCCACCCGGCCCGGACGGCTGGCTGGAGATCCCCCCTGCCGAGGGCTGGGGGCAGACCCCCGCACCACGGATGGCCTGAATTGCGCAACCGCCTGAGCACCGAGCAGGCCGACGGCCCCGGCACGGGCGGAACCCGTACGAGCGCCCCCGCCGGGCGCGGCCCGGGCGCGAACGGGTCCGGTGCCGCGCGGGGGAGGGTCGTCCTGGCGGCGGGCGCGGTGCTGTGGCTGCCGGGCCGGCCGAAGAAGAGCGGCCGGCTCGGGCGGCCGCGGATCGCGGTGATCCACCGGCCCAAGTACGACGACTGGAGCCTGCCGAAGGGGAAGCTCGACCCCGGTGAGGGGGTGGTCGAGGCGGCGCTGCGCGAGGTGCGGGAGGAGACCGGGTTCGACTGCCTGCTGGGGCCGGAGCTGCCGGCCCAGCACTATCTGGCGCAGGGCCGGCCCAAGGAGGTCCGGTACTGGGCGGCGGTACCGTCCGCCGGGGCGTTCCGCCCGAACCGCGAGGTGGACCGGCTGGAGTGGCTGCCGGCGGGCAAGGCACGTACCCGGCTGACCCACGAGCGCGACCGGTTGCTGGTCGACGCGCTGTTGGAGATCCTGACGGAGAAGCCGGTGCGGGCGGCCGACCCGGGCGCGGTGAAGGAACGGTGGAAGTGATCTCTCCGCGCCCTTGCCGTGACGCAACCGTTACTACCTGACGTAGTTTCCTGTCATCCGTTCGAGGTTCACTCCCCGTTCACTTCTGACCGGCTGTCGTGTCACCTACCCGGCCTAACTTCGGGTTTACCGGAGGGCCGAACGGGCCCCGGACCACAGCAAAACCCGCGCTCCCCCGTCCTCGGACGGCCCGCGCGACGGGCAATGCCACAGAAAGGGACACCCCAGTGAAGCTCCAGCGGAACGGCCGCTCCAAGGCCCTCGCCATCGGTGCCATGGCGCTCGTCAGCTCGCTGTCGCTCGCCGCCTGCGGCTCGGACAACAACAACGACACCAAGGCGTCCGGTGGCTCCAGCGGCGCCTCGTCGGCTGCGGCGATCAACTGTGGCAAGCCGGGTGCGCTGCTCGCCTCGGGCTCCACCGCCCAGGGCAACGCGATGGACGTCTGGAAGACCAACTTCGGCGCCGCCTGCTCCGGCACCACCATCAACTACGGCGGCGGCGGCTCGGGCACGGGTGTCCAGCAGTTCACCCAGGGCAAGGTCCAGTTCGCCGGTTCGGACTCGGCCCTGAAGCCGGCCGAGGTCGACGCCACCAAGGCGGTCTGCACCGGTGGCCAGGGCATCGACCTGCCGCTGGTCGGTGGCCTGATCTCGCTCGTCTACAACATCGATGGCGTCGACAACCTGGTCCTGGACGGTCCGACCGCCGCCAAGATCTTCGACTCGCAGATCACCAAGTGGAACGACCCGGCGATCGTCGCCCTGAACCCGGGCGCCAAGCTGCCGGACGCCGACATCCAGGCCTTCCACCGCGCGGACGACTCCGGCACCACGGAGAACCTGACCAAGTACTTCGCCAAGACCTCCGGTGGCGCCTGGTCGTACCCGCCCGCCAAGGCCTGGGCGGGCAAGGGCGGCCAGTCGGCCAAGGAGTCCGCCGGTGTCTCGGCGCAGGTGAAGCAGGTCAAGAACTCGATCAGCTACGCCGAGCTCTCCTACGCGCAGACCAACAACCTGAAGAGCGCCTCCATCGCCACCGGCGCCTCCAAGCCGGTCGAGGCCACCGCCGCCAACGCCGCCAACACCTTCGCCAAGGCGAAGGTCGCCGGAACCGGCAGCGACCTGGCGCTGACCCTCGACTACGCGACCAAGGACGAGGGCTCGTACCCGCTGGTCCTGGTCACCTACGAGATCGTCTGCGACAAGGGCAACAAGGCCGACACCCTCGACACCGTCAAGGCCTTCCTGACCTACGCCGCCAGCGACGCGGGCCAGAAGGCCATCGGCGACACGGGCTACGTGCCGCTCCCCAAGGAGCTGACGGACAAGGTCAACGCCGTCATCCCGACGCTGGCCTGATCCAGTAGGACCTCCCGGTGGGGCGGCCCCGTGAACGAGGGGGGCCGGGGCCGCCCACCGGGAAGCACTGACGAAGAAGCACGTCCGGGGCACCGCCGCCAGGGTGCCGCCCCCTCGGGGCAGCACCACCAGACCGGAGTAGACCAATGACTTCATCCTCCCCTGCCGCCCCACGAGGCAGGGAACGCCGCAAGCGTGACAGCCGGGTCGGCGACAAGATCTTCATGAACGCCGCTCGTGGGTCGGGCATCCTGCTGCTGGTCATCATGGCCGCCATCGCGGGCTTCCTGGCCTGGCGCTCGGGCATCGCCCTGAGCAAGAACGAGGGCAACTTCCTCACCACCTTCGAGTGGACGCCGGACGCCCCGAAGCCCGTCTTCGGCATCGCCGTCCTCGCGTTCGGCACCATCGTCAGCGCGGTCATCGCCATGGCGATCGCCGTTCCGGTGGCCATCGGGATCGCGCTGTTCATCTCGCACTACGCGCCGCGCCGGATCGCCCAGCCGTTCGCCTACCTGGTGGACCTGCTCGCCGCCGTCCCCAGCATCGTGTACGGCCTCTGGGGCACGCTGTTCCTGGTGCCGCACCTGGACGGGCTGACCAGCTGGCTGAACGACTACCTCGGCTGGACGTACATCTTCGACCAGTCCAGGGCCGGCACCACCCCGCGCAACCTGTTCACCGTCGGCATCCTGCTGGCCATCATGATTCTTCCGATCATCACTGCGGTCAGCCGCGAGGTCTTCCGGCAGGTGCCGCGGATGCACGAGGAGGCGGCGCTCGCGCTCGGCGCGACCCGCTGGGAGATGATCCGCACCGCGGTGCTGCCGTTCGGCCGCCCCGGCATCATCTCGGCCTCGATGCTCGGCCTCGGCCGCGCGCTCGGCGAGACCATCGCGGTGGCGATCGTGCTCTCGTCCAACAGCGTGCTGTCGCTGCACCTGCTCGACCCGGGCGGCGGCACCTTCGCCCAGAACATCGCGCTGAAGTTCAACGAGGCCGGCGATACCGGCCGCGACGCGCTGATGGCCTCCGGCCTTGTCCTGTTCGTCATCACCCTGCTGGTGAACGGTGCCGCGCGGCTGATCGTCGCCCGCCGCAAGGAGTACTCGGGGGCCAACGCATGAGTGCCGCGACCACGTCCGTCCCGGCGGACACCCGGCCGGTCAGCCGGCCGCTGACCGCCAACCGGCTGCCCAAGTGGACCCCGGCCGCCGTCGCCGGCGGCTCCATCGCGCTCGGCTGCGCGATCGGCGCGCTCGGCGGCCTGGCCAGCCACCTGCAGTGGGGCCTGATCTCGGCCACGCTGTTCCTGCTGATCAGCTACGGGCTCTCGGCCCGGATCGAGGGCCGCCGCCAGGCCAAGGACCGGTTCGCCACCTCGGTGATCTGGGTCGCCTTCATCCTGGCTGTCGTCCCGCTCGTCGCCCTGACCGTCTACACGGTCCAGCAGGGCGTCGGCGTGGTGAACGGCAACTTCCTGAGCCACTCGATGAAGGGCGTCCGCTCCGCCGGCGCCGGCGGTGGTATCTACCACGCGCTGATCGGCACGCTGGAGCAGGTCGGCCTGGCCACCGCGATGGCCGCCCCGGTGGGTCTGCTGACCGCCGTCTACCTGGTCGAGTACGGCCGCGGCAGGCTCGCCAAGGTGGTCACCTTCTTCGTCGACGTCATGACGGGCATCCCGTCGATCGTCGCCGGTCTGTTCATCCTCTCGCTCTGGAACCTCGCCCTCGGCTTCAACTACTCGGGCTTCTCGGGCAGCCTCGCGCTGGCGATCCTGATGATGCCGGTCGTGGTCCGCTCCACCGAGGAGATGCTCAAGCTCGTCCCGAACGAGCTGCGCGAGGCCTCGTACGCGCTCGGCGTGCCGAAGTGGAAGACCATCCTGCGGATCGTCCTCCCCACCGCGATCGGCGGCATCACCACCGGCGTGATGCTCTCGGTCGCCCGCATCACGGGCGAGACCGCCCCGGTGATGATGCTGGTCTTCGGCGCCGACTACATCAACAGCAACCCGTTCGACGGACCGCAGCAGTCCCTGCCGATGTACATCTGGCAGCAGTACTCGATGGTCAACAACGACTTCGGCTACGCCCGCGCCTGGGGCGCCGCGCTGGTGCTGATCGCCTTCGTGATGGGGCTCAACCTCATCGCCCGGGGCATCGCACGCTGGCGCTCGCCCAAGGGCGGACACTGAGCGACCGACTGACGTACGAAGACAGACGAGAGAAGCAACGATCATGGCCAAGCGCATCGACGTCAGCGGACTGTCCGCCTACTACGGCACCACCAAGGCCATCGAGGACATCTCGATGAGCATCGAGCCCCGCTCGGTGACGGCCTTCATCGGCCCCTCCGGCTGCGGCAAGTCGACCTTCCTGCGCACCCTCAACCGGATGCACGAGGTGATCCCCGGCGCCCGCGTCGAGGGCAAGGTGCTCCTGGACGACGAGAACCTGTACGGCGCCAGCGTCGACCCGGTAGCCGTCCGCCGTTCGGTCGGGATGGTCTTCCAGCGCCCGAACCCGTTCCCGACCATGTCGATCTACGACAACGTGGTCGCCGGGCTGAAGCTCGCGGGTGTGCGCAAGAAGTCCACCCTGGACGGCGTGGTGGAGAAGTCCCTCAAGGGTGCCAACCTGTGGAACGAGGTCAAGGACCGGCTGAACAAGCCGGGCGCCGGCCTCTCCGGCGGCCAGCAGCAGCGCCTCTGCATCGCCCGCGCCATCGCGGTCGAGCCGCAGGTCCTGCTGATGGACGAGCCCTGCTCCGCGCTCGACCCGATCTCCACCCTCGCCATCGAGGACCTGATCGGCGAGCTGAAGTCGGAGTTCACCATCGTCATCGTGACCCACAACATGCAGCAGGCGGCCCGCGTCAGCGACCGCACCGCCTTCTTCAACCTGGCCGGCGTCGGCCAGCCGGGCAAGCTGGTCGAGCTGGACGACACCCAGCGGATCTTCTCCAACCCGTCGGCCCAGGCGACCGAGGACTACATCTCCGGCCGCTTCGGCTAGGAGCAGCGACTGCTTCGCGGTGCTGCATGGCGGTGCCGCCGCGAAGTACGGGACAGGGCCCGCCCCCGAGATGTGGGGGCGGGCCCTGTCGGTTCTGCGGGGCGTCAGCCCCAGAACAGGTGGACGAACCAGTACATCAGCGCCGCGACGACGGCGGCCGCCGGCATCGTGATGAACCAGCCGAGCACGATGTTCTTCGCCACGCCCCAGCGCACCGCGCGGATCCGCTTGGTGGCCCCCGCGCCCATGATCGCCGAGGTGATCACGTGCGTGGTGGAGATCGGCGCCTTGAAGACGAACGAGGTGACGTACATGACGGTCGCGGCGGTGGCCTCGGCCGCGAAGCCCTGCGGCGGGTCCAGCTCGATGATCTTGCGGCCGAGGGTCCGCATGATCCGCCAGCCACCCGCGTAGGTGCCCAGCGAGAGCATGGTGGCGCAGGAGATCTTGACCCAGACCGGGATGCCGTCGGAGTCGTGGTGGCCCGAGATGGTGAGGGCCATCACCACGATGCCCATGGTCTTCTGGGCGTCCTGGAGGCCGTGCGCGAGGGCCATGGCGGCGGCCGACGCGGTCTGGGCGACCCGGAAGTTGCGCTTGGCCTTGTGCGGGTTGGCCCGCCGGAAGATCCAGAGGATCGCCAGCATCACCAGGAAGCCGCCGATCAGGCCGACGATCGGGGAGACGATCATCGGGATGACGATCTTCTCCAGGACGCCGTTCCAGATCACCTCGGTCCCGCCGGCCATCGCCGCGCCCACCATGCCGCCGAACAGCGCGTGCGAGGAGGAGGAGGGGAGACCGAAGTACCAGGTGACGAGGTTCCAGGCGATCGCGCCGACCAGGGCGGCGAACAGGATCGCCATCCCCTGGTTGCCGACCGGGGTCGCGATGATGCCCTGCGAGACGGTGTGCGCCACGCCGCTGCCGAGGAAGGCGCCGGCCAGGTTCATGACGGCGGCCATCGCGAGCGCGGCCCGCGGGGTCAGCGCCCGGGTGGAGACCGACGTGGCGATGGCGTTCGCCGAGTCGTGGAAGCCGTTGGTGTAGGTGAAGAAGAACGCAACGCCGATGACGGCGATGAGTGCTGCCGTGTCCACGAGGGTCAGGACTCCTTGACGGCGATGGTCTCCACCGTGTTGGCGACGTGCTCGAACGCGTCCGCCGCCTCCTCAAGGACGTCCACGACCTGCTTCAGCTTGAGCACCTCGATGGCGTCGTACTGACCGGAGAAGAGGTGGGCGAGCAGCTTGCGGTGGATCTGGTCGGCCTGGTTCTCGAGCCGGTTGACCTCGATCCAGTACTCGGTCAGGTTGGACATGCTGCGCAGGTTCGGCATCGCCTCGGCGGTGAGCTCGGCGGCGCGGGCCAGGACCTCGATCTGCTGCTCGATGCCCTTGGGGAGGGTCTGGATGTCGTACAGCACGACCAGGTCGACGGCCTCCTCCATGAAGTCCATGATGTCGTCCAGCGACGAGGCGAGGCTGTAGATGTCCTCGCGGTCGAAGGGCGTGATGAAGGACGAGTTCAGCTGGTGGAAGACCGCATGGGTGGTGTCGTCCCCGGCGTGTTCGGCGGCGCGCATGCGCTCGACGATCTCCGCACGAGCCGACACGTCTGCTCCCAGCAGTTCCAGCAGAAGCTTTGATCCGACGACGAGGTTCTCCGCTGCGGCGGCGAACATGTCGTAGAAGCTCGTCTCCTTCGGGGTCAGGCTAAAACGCACGGAAATCTCCGATGTGCGGGGTAGGGACTGAACGATGCTAGGTGCAACCAGGCGCAATTGCGCAAACGGGGTGGTGGTGGGGGAGGCGGAACCTCCCCTTCCGTTTGGCTGCCGCACCAGTGGAACCGGCCCGCACAGCCATGTGCGGACGTGAGCCCCCAGTCTGACGGAACCTCGCCCGGATTGCCCCCGTCGTGCGCGCGGAAGAACCGGGGCGCCGCCCGTACGGGGGAACCGTCCGGCCTGCCGCTCCGGGCCCGTCGGGCCCGCCGGAGGAACACCGTGACCGGCCCGGGTGTTGGACACTGGAGGCCGACGCAGCCACCCAGGCACTCAGGAGAAGGCGGGCCGATGACCACGACGCAAGCGCGAACCGAGCCGGACCACGCGCACGGGAGCGAGCCGCCGGCCGACCACACCGCCGAGGCCGCGGCCCCCGCGGCGGCCGGTCACCACGGGCCGCACGGGTACAGCGCGCAGAAGGACGCCCACCTCAAGCGTCTGCGCCGGATCGAGGGCCAGATCCGCGGTCTGCAGCGCATGGTCGACGAGGACGTCTACTGCATCGACGTGCTCACCCAGGTCTCGGCCGGCACCAAGGCGCTGCAGTCCTTCGCGCTCTCGCTGCTGGAGGAGCACCTGCGGCACTGCGTCGCCGCGGCCGCCGAGGAGGGCGGGGCGGAGCTGGACGCCAAGGTGGCGGAGGCCACCGCCGCGATCGCCCGGCTGCTGCGCAGCTGACACCGGGCCGAGCGCCGGTCGCTCCGGCCGTCCCGTTGCGGTCGGCCCTGGCCGTTTTCAGCCGTCTCTAGTCGTCCCGCTCGGCCGGGGGCCCGGCGGCCGAACCGCCGTCGGGCCGGTCGAGCAGCACCTCGTCGATCCGCTCGGTCGGCAGCCGCTCGCCGGCGCTGGCCGTCGCGGCGATCATCAGCTCGCCGGCCAGCTCGATCTCGTCGAGGGCCGCGTCGTCGTGGCCGCCGCTGCGGCCGCCCGTGGACGACACCACCTGCACCACCCCTTCAGCGCCTCGCCAGCCCGGGCGGCAGCCACCCGACATCCAGCCTAGGCACTTCGGAGCCCGTCCACATGGCACGGACGGGCCATCTCGGCGCCGCCGAAACGGGTGGGCGCCAGGCGCCGGACACCCACCCGGTCCGGCGGCGCCCCTCCCCGAGCCCTCCTCGCCCCCGGCCGCTACTTCGGGCTCTCCGTGGGCTTCGTCGCGAAGATGTCCGCGGTGGGCGGCTCGGCCGCCTCCACCGGCTTGCCGAAGTCCGTCAGGGAGGTCGTCGAGGTCACCTTCACCTGGTCCTTCGCCTCCTTGGAACCCGCGACCCCGGCGAAGGTGAACACCTCGACCACCTTGTGCAGCCGGCCCTGGTCGTCCAGCCAGGCGTCGTACGGGACGTCCCGGACGGTGAAGGTCTGGGCCGCCATCCGCAGGCCGTCCCCGCCCCGGCCACCGGTCGCGTCGGCCGCCTTCGACAGGTCGAGAACGCCGCGGTAGTGCTTGAGCGCCACCCCGCCGACCGTCTCGGTACCGACCAGGTCCGCCTTCTGCGCCCCGCGCAGCGCGCCCGCGGCGGAGGCCGGGTCGGTGGCACCGCTGCTGACGAGGTTGCCGTCGGGCAGCTGGCGCACGTCCAGCTTGACCCACTTGCCCTCGGGCACCTTGGCCCCGCTGTTCTGCAGATAGACGGTGCCGGGCAGGACCACCTCGACGATCTTCCCGGTGGTCGCCGCGCCCGGCGGCACCGCCACCTCCAGCCGGCCGATCCGCTTCACGTAGTCGTAGCCGCCGGTGCCGGTGAAGACGGCCTTCTTCTCGGCCGACTCCGTCACCAGCTCGGTGGCGGTGTGCGCGGAGCCCGTCCGGCCGGTGATGTCGGCGGCGCTGCGGACGGCCGTCACCGGGTCGCCGGAGAGCTGGTCGGGGGTGCTCGACCGCTGGTCGGACGAGCCGCCGGGGCCGTCCGAGCAGCCGGCCAGCCCGGTCAGGGCGGCGGCGAGCACGGCGGCCCCGGCCGCCGCGCGCAGGTGCGGCAGCGGACGGCGCCGCTGCCGGCCGCTGCGCTGCTGGTCGGTCATCTTCATCCTCGCGACAACCCCCTTGGGCCCGACTGCCCCGCCGACCACCACCAGGTGGGCAGAGCTCTTTCCGGGCAAACGAGTTGAGGCGCGCCGGGTTACGCGAAACCCGGCGCGCCGGAGGCATCGCGCGCCGGGGCCCCGGGGCGTTACCGTGAACCACGTGCACAGTGAGCTGCCGGCGGCCCCCGGCACCACCCGGATGCCCGAGCACCGCGTCGAGATCGACGAGCGCGGTTCCTTCTCCTTCGCGACCTGCGCCTGTGGCTGGTTCTCCCCGGCCCGCCGGTCCCGCGACCTCAGCCGGCGGGAGGCCGCCGACCACCTCACCGAGCACGGCGGGGAGTCCCCGTAGCGGCCGCTAGGCCGCCAGATCGGACTCCGGCGGCTGCTCGTCGGCCCGGACGGTGCCGCGCTCGCCGCTGCGCCGCCGGCCGCGCGGACGCGGGCCGCTCCGGGGTGCCCTGATCAGCGGGGCGACGACGGTCCGGCTCAGCGCGTGGCAGAGCGGGACCAGCACGGCCATCGCGATCGGCGCCAGCAGCAGGACGACCGCGGTGGCGAGCGCGAACCCGCCGATCACGTCGGTGGGGTAGTGGACGCCCATGAACATCCGGCAGAAGCCCTGCAGCAGGGCGAGGCCGCCGGCGATCCAGCCCAGTCGCCGGTTCACCAGGAACAGCGCCACCGCGATGCCCATCGACATCGTCGAGTGGTCGCTGACGAAGGAGTGCGTGCCCGCCTTGCCGTCCACCAGCACGTCCAGGCCGGTGTGATCGACGAAGGGGCGCGGGCGGTTCACGATGGCGGCGATCGGCAGGTTGGCCAGCTCGGCGATGGCGACCGAGAGCGGTGCCCAGAGCAGCCCGGCGACCGCCACCGGGGCGTCCGGACGGCGTCTGGCCTGCAGCCAGCCGACCAGGCCCAGCAGGGCCAGGCCGAGCAGGATGCCGTACTCGCCGATCCACGAGACCAGGTGGTCCAGCCACTCCGGAGAGCGTTTGGCCAGGCCGTTGACGGCGTAGAGCAGACCGAGGTCGGGGTTGGTCGTGTCGGCAAGCGGCGTCGACACGCCGCACCTCCTTCTGGTCCGCTGCACCTGTTCGTTCCGGCCGAGGTCCGCCCGGCCCAGGGGGCTGACGGTGGACCATCGGACACAACGTCATAACCGGGGCGCGGCGTTCCACGGAAACGCGCTGTTATCGAAAATTGACTCAGCGTCCACAGTGCGCTCACACCGTGCGGCCCGGGGGTTCAGCTTTTTACGGCGGGTTGACCCGGACCTGTCGGACCGGGACCTGTGGGGTCGGGGCCGGCCGGCCCCGCGGGTGCGGCCGCAGCGGCCTGGCCGGCCGACGGGTTGGCCAGTGGGCTGCTGGTGCCGCTCGGAGGTGTGGCCGGATCCTGGGTGGCCGCGCCCGGACCGCCCTTGCCGGTGATGGTGCCGTCCGCGTTGCGCACGGGCAGGGCCTCGGCGCCGTCCGAGGTGATCCGGGTGGCGCCGATGTACTCCCTGGTGTCGATCTTGTCGTAGCGGATCACCGCGCCGGTGTGCGGCGCGTTGATCATGTACCCGCCGCCCACGTAGATGCCGACGTGGTGGATGCTGCGCGGGTCGTTCAGATCCGTCGCCCAGAAGACCAGGTCACCCGGGCGCAGTTGGTCGCGCGAGGGGTGCGGCCCGGCGTACCACTGGTCGTTGGCGACCCGGGGGAGCGTGATGCCCACACTGGCGAACGCGGCCCAGGTGAGCCCGGAGCAGTCGAACCGCCCGTTCTGCGACGGCAGGCCCTCGCCGCCCCACAGGTACGGCGTGCCGAGCTTGCCCTGGGCGAAGTAGATCGCGCCGGCCGACTGCTGGACCACCTCCACCGGCGCGGTGGGCGCGGTGAAGCTGCGGGCCAGCGCCTTGATGCTCCGCACGTACCCCTGGGTCTCCCGGTACGGCGGCACGCCGTCGTACTTCTCCACCGCGTACGGGCCCGCGTTGTAGGCGGCCAGCATGTTGTCCTGCCGGTCGCCCGGCACCTTCGCCACGTCACGGGCGAGCGCGCAGTCGTACGTCGCCGCCGAGGCGATCGCGTCCGCGGGGTCCCAGATGTCCTTCTTGCCGTCGCCGTTCGCGTCGGTGCCGTAGATCGCCCAGGTGCTCTCCAGGAACTGCGCCATTCCGTACGCCTTCGCGGGCGATCGGGCGCCCGGGTCGAAACCGCTTTCCTGGTACAGCTGTGCCGCGAGCATCGGCGGGGAGATCTCCGGGCAGAGCGTTCCCCACTGCTGGATCAGCCCCTGGTAGGCGGCCGGCACGGTTCCCGCCGAGAGGTTGGCGCGATTGGCGGACGGTTGCGGTGTCCCACTTGCCGCATACGTCCCGACGGTCACCAGACCGACGAAGCCGAATGCGACAACTCCCGCTGCTGCGGCGGCCATCCCGGCCTTGCGGAGTACCATCAGCACCATCCCGACGAATCGTCAGTCGAAGTGTCCCGGAAGGCGTTGCTCACCGCAATCATCAGAGATACAAAGAGTGAGCGCTATCCTTCGTACGGTGGACATCCTCGCGCACGTGTCCGATGCCTCACGACCAATCCGCGAGAAGCAGCCAAGTCGACGTCAGATCTGGCCAAGAATAGGTACCGACCCTTCGCGCGGACGGGGTCTGGGCCCTTGAATTTGCCTGATCGGGCGGTGAGATGGAAATGAACCTGAGCAGCGTGGACAGTATCGCGATCGGCCACCTGGCCGAAGACCCTCCTAAGAAGCCGAATATCGACACCATCATCGGCGGGATCGCCCCGGACTGGGGCCCGTTCGCGAGCCTCGGGTCGGAGGCCCGGGTGATGGTCGAGGTCGTCATGGCCGTGGCCATCCTGGCCTGCCTCGGCCTCGCCGTCTGGGGCGCGGCCAAGCAGCGGATCGGCGCCACCGCCATGCGTGACAGCTTCGGCGCCGAGCAGGGCAAGGGGCTGATCATCGCCGGGCTGACCGGCGTGTTCATCATTGGATCACTTGGCACTCTGTTCACCATTGTGTACGGCATGGCCATCTGACGATCGGACGTCAGGCGGTGCCCCCGCCTGACGTCCGTCCCGTCAGGACCTTCCGGAGCCCCCGCCGGGGGTCCACCCACCTCACCTCCCTTCCCGCCCGTCCACGGGCGGAGGGGCCCCCGGAGCCGCCCAGGCTCCCCGCACCAGGAGGGCCGCCGTGCCGTTGTCCGACGACCAGCCGCACACCCGTACGCGGCTGCCGGTCGGCGAACAGCCCTCCTCACAGGTGAGCGCTCGTCAACCGAGGCCGTTGCGAACGCTGCTGACCGTCCTGGTGGTCGTCACCCTGCTGGTGGTGGCGATCTCCATCGCCAACCGGGGCAAGGCCGACCCCGGCGCCTCCGGTACCGCCGGCCGCTCCGCCGACGGCGCCACCGCCACCGCCGGCGCGGGTCCCGGCCCCAGCGGCGAGCAGCCGGTCAGCACCACCACCAACGGCATCGCCGGCGGCTTCCCGCACACCGACCAGGGCGCGCAGTCGGCCGCCGTCAACTACGCGGTGGCCATCGGCTCCGCCGACATGTTCCGCACCGAGAGCCGGCACACCATCGTCGCCACCATCGCCGACCCGGGCGCCGCCGCAGCCCTCCAGGCCCGCCTGGACCAGGGGTTCTCGCCCGAGACCGCAGCCAGGTTCGGAGTCGATGCGCAAGGGCGACCGCCCAAGGGGCAGACGTTCGTCAGCCGGACCATCCCGGTCGGTGCGAAGAGCAGTGCCTACAGCGAAGAGAGTGTCAAGGTCGAGGTCTGGTGCACGGGACTCTTCGGCCTCGCCGGCGAGCGATCGATCCGGCCGGTCTCGGAGGAATGGTTCACCCTGACGCTCAACCTGCGGTGGACCGGAACGGACTGGAAGCTCACTGACTTCAGTCGGGTAGCCGGCCCCGCACCTGTCCCGCCGGACCAGCAGGCTGCGACCTCTGAGGAAATCACTGGTGCTGTCGAGCAGTTCGGAGGCTTCCGCTATGCACGCTGACGGTGGTTCGGCTCGGGCAAGGCGACGTGCGGGTCGATTGGCCGGAGGGACGGCGGCAGGCCTCATCTCCGTCGTGCTGACAGCCTCACGTGCGTTCGCCGAGCCGTCGGCCGCACCGAGCCCCGGCGCGACCAACACAAGCTGCCCTGGGGTTCCGCTTCCGGGGAACGATGTCTACTGCGCTCCTGGTGGCAACGGCTCCCTTCCCGGCAGCGGGACCGTCGGGAGTGTGGCCGATCCGCTCGGGTCGTTGGCGAAGGGGTGTGCGCAGGCGGCGGCGTGGGTGGTGCGGAAGCTGTCGAGTGCGATCGACGGGACGACGCAGGTGGACTTCACCAATGCGTCGTTCCTGCAGCAGTACGCGGTGGTGTTCGCCGCCTCGACGATCATCACGTTGGTGCTCTGGCTGCTGGCGGTGACGAAGCGGGCGGTGCGCGGGGCGCCGCTGACGACGGCGATCTCGGAGGCGATCGGCTTCCTCTGGCTGACCGTGGTGGCGTCGGCGTTCACGCCGCTGATCCTGTACACGGTGGTGAGCGCGACGGACGGGCTGACCAAGGCCGTCGCGGTGGGGACGAAGTCGGACACCGGGACGTATCTGGGCGGGTTCGCCGACACCCTGGAGAAGGGTGACATGGGCGGTGGGCCGCTGATCCTGATCATCGTGTCGCTGGTGGCCGTGCTGGCCGCGGCGGTGCTCTGGATCGAGCTGCTGATCCGGGCGGCGATGCTGTACGTGGGTGCGCTGCTGGGGACCGCGGTGTACGCCGGGCTGGTGGACAAGCAGCTGTGGAAGCACGTGCGCCGCTGGGCGGGGGTGATGGTGGCGGTGGACCTGGCCAAGCCGATCATCGTCATCATCCTCGGGCTGGCCGGTGCGGTGGCGACCGGTGCCGGGGCGAACGACGACTTCGCGCGGGTGCTGTCGGGTCTGGCGATCCTGTTCCTGTCGATCTTCGCGAGCACCGCCGTCTACCGTTTCGTGCCGGGCTTCGGCGACGAGATCATGAACATGCGCTCGGCCCGGGCGAGCGCGGTCTCGGCCGGCTCGGCGATGATCAACGGCACCGCGAACCTGATGAAGCAGGGCATCAGCACCCACGGCGACCGCGGCCCGCAGGGGGCGGGCGGCGGCGGTGGGGCCGGCGGCGGTTCGGTCGCGCCGGGCATCGCCGCGCACGCCGGCCGCACCCCGGCCCCGCCGCCGCAGGGCGGGCCGCCGGCCTCGGCAGCGATCCGCGACAGCAATCCAGCGAAGGGAGGGTGACGGGTAAGTGAGCAGCGAACCACTCGGCCAGTACGGCGCCCAGTACGCCCAGCCGTACGTGCACCAGCGCCGCACCTACCTGATCGGCAAGGCCCGCCCGAACGCGCCGATCGGCCGGAACCGGGAGTCCGGCGAGATCATCCTGATCATCTTCGGGGCGTTCCTCGGCATGCTCTGGGGCCTGATGATGCCCGTGCTGCCGCTGCGTATCGCGGGTCTGATCGGGCTGCCGCTGCTGGCGATCGCCGCGGTCTACGTGCCGTACCGCCGCCGGACGTTCTACAAGTGGGTGGAGATCAACCGCACCTACCGCCGGACGGTCCGCAGCGGCCGGGCGGTGTGGAAGTCGGACGCGATGGACGCCGGCACCCGGCTGGACGGGCGCGAGGTGGAGGTCGGCCCGCCGCCCGGGGTGGGCCGGCTGCGCTGGCTGGCCGCGCCGTTCGGGCCGGACGAGGTCGGGGTGCTGATGCACCTGGAGCGGCGCACGGTGACGGCGGCGATCGAGATCGAGGGTCCGGGTGTCGGCCTGCGGGACTCGGAGGACCAGGAGGCCCTGGTCGACCGGTTCGGCACGCTGCTGAAGCACGTCGCCAACGGGGACGGCTTCGTGACCAGGCTGCAGATCCTCGCCCGGACGCTGCCCGCCGACCCGGACGCACACGCCAAGGACGTGGAGCGGCGCGGGGACCACGACGCGCCGCGGTGGCTGCAGGACTCGTACGACCAGTTGCAGTCGATGGTCTCGACCTCCTCCGAGCAGCACCGGGCCTACCTGGTGGCCTGCATGCACTACACCCGTGACCTGGCGGCCGAGGCGCACGCCATGGGCCGGACCGCGACCGGACGGCGGGCCCGGGACGACGAGGGGCTGGCCGCGGTGATGGCGCGCGAGCTGACCGACATCTGCGCGCGCCTCGCGGAGGCGGACATCCGGGTGCGTCAGCCGCTCGGCCAGGCCCGGCTCTCCTCGCTGCTGCACTCGATGTACGACCCGGACCACCCGATCGACCACATCCAGGCGATGTCGAAGCGCAACGCCTGGCCGGCCGAGCTGGACGCCACGCACCCGCAGTACCTGCAGGCGAAGACCAGGGAGTCGGCGACCCGGGCCCCGTGGTGCCACGCCACCGCCTGGATCAAGGAGTGGCCGCTGACCCCGGTCGGCGTCAACTTCCTGGCCCCGCTGCTGGTCCACACCCCGGACGTGATCCGGACGGTGGCGGTGACGATGGACCTGGAGCCCACCGACGTGGCCATCGAGCGGATGCTCACCGAGAAGACCAACGACGAGGCGGAGGCCAGCCGCGCGGCCAAGATGAACCGCACGGTCGACCCGCGCGACCTGGCCCACACCGGCCGGGTGGACCAGCGCGGTGACGACCTGGCGTCCGGTGCGGCCGGGGTCAACCTGGTCGGTTACATCACGGTCTCCTCGCGCAGCCCCGAGGCGCTGGCCCGCGACAAGCGGACCATCCGCGCCTCGGCCGGCAAGAGCTACCTCAAGCTGGAGTGGTGCGACCGCGAGCACCACCGGGCCTTCGTCAACACCCTCCCGTTCGCCACCGGCATCCGCCGCTGACCGGCGCACCAATCCACCAGGAGGCCGCCCATGGCGATCGGCAACCTCACCGACGCGTTCACCAGCCTGATGTTCGGCAAGGTGGAGACCACCCGTCTGCCGGTGCGTACGTCCACCGGCCAGGCGCAGGCGGTCTACCTGCCGACCGCCGCACCGGGGCTGGGCGACTCCGGCGTGATCATCGGTCGTGAGGTGTACAGCGGCAAGGGGTATGTGTACGACCCCTTCCAGCTGTACGGTCAGCAGCTGCCGGCCCCGCACTGGCTGGTGCTCGGTGAGTCCGGCAACGGCAAGTCGGCGCTGGAGAAGACGTATGTGCTGCGCCAGCTGAGGTTCCGGGACCGGCAGGTCGTGGTGCTGGACGCGCAGGGCGAGGACGGCGTCGGCGAGTGGAACCTGATCGCCAACGCGCTGGGCATAAAGTCGATCCGGCTCGACCCGATGGCGGCCCGGGACGGTGGGGTGAAGCTCAACCCGCTGGACCCGGCGATCACCACGACCGGCCAGCTGTCGCTGCTGCGCACCATCATCGAGGTGGCGATGGGGCACGGTCTGGACGAGCGGGCCGGCTTCGCGCTGAAGGCCGCGCACGCCCATGTGGTGGCGACGGTGACCGGCCGTCAGCCGGTGCTGAACGACATCATCGACACCCTGCGCAGCCCCGAGCTCTCCTCGGTGGAGTCGCTGGGCGTGGCGGTGAACGAGGTGCAGGCCTGGGGCCTGGACGTGGCGCTGGTGCTGGACCGGCTGGTCGACGGCGACCTGCGCGGTATGTTCGACGGCTCGACCACGGACGGCATCGACCTGGACGCGCCGCTGATCGTCTTCGACCTGTCGCACATCGACCGCAACTCGATCGCGATGCCGATCCTGATGGCGATCGTCGGGGTCTGGCTGGAGCACACCTGGATCAGGCCGGACCGGAAGAAGCGCATCTTCCTGGTCGAGGAGGCCTGGCACATCATCAACAGCCCGTTCGTGGCCCAGCTGTTCCAGCGGCTGCTGAAGTTCGGGCGCCGGCTCGGCCTCTCCTTCGTCGCGGTGGTCCACCACCTCTCGGACGTGGTGGACGGCGCGGCGGCCAAGGAGGCGTCGGCGATCCTGAAGATGGCCTCCACCCGGACGATCTACATGCAGAAGGCCGAGGAGGCGAGAGCCACCGGCCGGGTGCTGGGTCTGCCGCGCTGGGCGGTGGAGATCATCCCGACCCTGTCGCCGGGTATCGCGGTCTGGGATGTCAACGGCAACGTCCAGGTGGTCAAGCACATCATCACCGAGGCCGAACGGCCGCTGGTGTACACCGACCGGGCGATGACCGAGGACGCGGTGGCCGAGCGGGTCCGCGCCGAACGCCAGTTGGCGGCCGAGCCGGGCGTCTGAGCGGGTGCCGGAGAGGGCGGGGAGCCGGGCGGTCCGGGCGGGGTGAGCCGGTCGTCCGGGGCGATTGTCCGGCGACGATTCGTCAGTAGGTAACCCTGTCGTTACGTCCGGGGTCCTGACAGCTACGCGCGTTGACTCTAGGCTGCATTCGCGCAACGACATCTTCGCCCACCCGGACCTGTCCACAGCTGGGCGCTCTCTCAAGGTGCAGGGGACCCTCATGCTCACCGTCAGATCCCGACGCGCGGCGCTCGCCGTCGCGGCCGCCGCCGGCCTGCTCGGCACGGTGGTCGTGCCGACCGCCGCCCAGGCCGCGGACGCCAAGCGTCAGAAGACCGTCAACCTCCAGGTGCTGGCGATCAACGACTTCCACGGCAACCTGGAGCCCCCGGCCGGTTCGTCCGGCACCATCCAGGAGATCGACCCGGCGACCGGCCGGCCGGTCAGCACCCCGGCCGGTGGCATCGAGTACCTGGCCACCGCGCTGCGCCAGGCCCGGATCCCCGCCGACGACTCGATCACCGTCGCCGCCGGTGACATCGTCGGCGCCAGCCCGCTGACCTCGGCGCTCTTCCACGACGAGCCGACCATCGAGGCGATGGACAAGCTCGGCCTGGACGTCACCGCGGTCGGCAACCACGAGTTCGACGAGGGCGCCAAGGAGCTGCTGCGCCTTCAGAACGGCGGCTGCCACCCGGTCGACGGCTGCTACGAGAAGGGCCGCAAGTTCAAGGGCGCCAACTTCAACTACCTGGCCGCCAACGTCACCGACGAGAAGACCGGCAAGCCGGTCCTGGCCCCGTACTGGGTGACCAAGTCGCAGGGCGTGAAGATCGGCTTCATCGGCGCGACCCTGGAGGGCACGCCGAACATCGTGACCGCCGAGGGCGTCAAGGGCCTGAAGTTCGGCAACGAGGTCGCCACGATCAACAAGTACGCCGCCGAGCTGAAGAAGCAGGGCGTCAACTCGGTCGTCGCGCTGATCCACGAGGGCGGCCTGCCGGCCAGCAGCACCTACAACTACGACTGCGGCACCGCCGGTCAGGGCATCTCCGGCCCGATCGTCGACATCGCCAAGAACCTGGACCCGGCGATCGGCGCCATCGTCACCGGCCACACCCACAACGCGTACGCCTGCACCATCCCCGACCCGCAGGGCGTTCCGCGTTCGGTGACCAGTGCCGCCTCCTTCGGCCGGCTCTACACCGAGATCGACCTGAAGCTCGACAAGACCACGGGCACCATCGTCCGTCCGTCGGTCAAGGCCGAGAACCACATCGTGCGCCGCACGGTCGAGAAGGCCCCGGACATGACGGCGCTGATCTCGCGCTACTCCAAGCTGGCCGCGCCGATCGCCGACCGCCCGGTCGGCTACATCGCCTCGGACATCAACGGCCGCGGCAACAGCGACCCGGAGAAGCCGCTGGGCGACCTGATCGCCGACGCGCAGCAGGAGGGTCTGGCCCCCGCCGACAAGGGCGGTGCGCAGATCGCCTTCATGAACCCCGGTGGCATCCGCTCCGACCTGGTCTACAAGGCCAGCGGCGCCGAGGGCGACGGGGTGGTGACCTACGGCGAGGCGTTCACCGTCCAGCCGTTCACCAACATGATGCAGGTCAAGACGCTGACCGGCGCCCAGCTGCTCCAGCTGCTCCAGCAGCAGGTGAGCGGCGGCAACGAGGCCTCGCCGAAGATCCTGCAGCCGTCCAGGGGCCTGGCCTACACCCTGGACATGCGCAAGAAGGGTGCGGACCGGGTGCTGGTCGACTCGGTCCGGCTGAACGGCGCGCCGATCGACCCGGCCGCCTCCTACCGGGTCGCGGCCAATGAGTTCCTGGCCGGCGGCGGCGACGGCTTCCCGGCCTTCGCGGCCGGCACCGACAAGCTGGTCGGCGCCTCGGACCTGGACGTCTTCGCCGCCTACCTCGGCGCCCACAGCTCGGCCGCCGCGCCGCTGCAGGCCCCGGCACAGGACCGCATCAAGGTCATCGGCCCGGGCGGCAGCATCGGCTGACCGAGAGCCGGAAAGGGCGGGCGGGGCGCTGTCGGGGCGCCCCGCCCGCCCTTTCGCCGTCCGCGGGCGTTACTCGGGAGCCGGGCCGCCCGGCAGCCGTACGGTCGCGAGCGCGCCCGGGCCACCGTCCCCGGCCGGGCCGAGCGACACCTCGCCACCGGCCTCGCGGACGCTCTGCGCGACGATCGACAGCCCGAGGCCGGAGCCGGGGAGCTGCCGGGAGGAGGGCGAGCGCCAGAACCGGTCGAAGACGTACTGCAGCTCGTCCGGCGGGATGCCGGGGCCGTGGTCGCGGACGGTCAGCACGCCCTGGTGGAGCCGTACTTCGACGGTGCCGCCGGGCGGGCTGTACTTGACGGCGTTGTCCAGCAGGTTGATCACCGCGCGTTCGAGGGCGGCGGCGTCGCCGTGGACGAACCAGGGCTCGGTGTCGGTCTCGAAGACCAGTCCCGGCCCGCGCAACTTGGCGCGCTCGACCGCTCGTTGAGCTATCTGGTGCAGCGCGACGACGGTGAGGTTCCGGATCGGTTTGGGGGAGTCGGGGCGGGAGAGCTGGAGCAGGTCGCCGATCAGGACGGTGAGCTCCTGCATCTGTGCCTTCATGTTGCCGAGCAGCTTGGTCCTGGTGGCGGCGGGGAGCGGACGGCCGGTGTCGTCACTGCGGATGAGGAGATCGACGTTGGTCCGGAGCGAGGTGAGCGGGGTGCGGAGCTCGTGCCCGGCGTCGGCGATCAGCCGGGTCTGGCGGTCGCGGGAGTTGGCGAGGGCGGTGCTCATGGAGTTGAACGAGGTGGAGAGACGGGCGATCTCGTCGCTGCCGCGAACCGGGATGGTGGCTCCGACCTCCTCGGTGCGGGCGATGTGCTCGACGACGTCGGTGAGGTGGTCCACGGGCCTGAGCGCGGAGCGGGCGACCAGGCGGCCGGCCGCTCCGGCGAGGATGACGCCGCCGAGGGCCACGCCGCCGAGGATGAGGGCGAGTTGGTTGAGGGACTTCTCGACCGCGTCGGTCGGAGTCGCGGTCAGGAGGACGAACCTGTTGCCCGCGTCGTCGTGGACGCCGTTCAGCCGAACCCTGGCGGGAGTGCCGTCGACGTAGCGGCCGTCACGGTAGGTGTACTTGCCCTGGGAGATGGCAAGCAGGTCGGAGGCCTTGACCTCGACGCCCTTCGGGGGCGAGACATCCGGAATGCAGATCTGCCCGTTCGGACTGTAGAGCTCGGTGGTGAACTGACCGGCCCCTCCCGCTGATCCGCCGCCGATCATATCGGGACGAATCTCCCTGGCCTTCGCCTTGGCGGCGGTTTCGGCCGCGGCCTCGGCCTTCGCGACCGAGGTGCTGCAGAATCCCAGACTGTAGGTGCGCCGGATCGGGTCGACCAGCTCAAGGGGTGGCACTTTGGCGCGGGACAGGTTCTCCTGCACCTGGTCGTAGAGCTTCTGCTCCACGATGAACCAGCAGGCCAGCGCCGAGAGGGCGATGGCGACCGCCACCGCCGCCGCCGTCAGGAAGGTCAGCCGGCTGCGCAGCGACTGGGCGCGGTACCAGCGGAGGAGGCGCTGGCGGCGGGGGATCCGGGGTGGCGCCGACGGCGGGGGCGGGAGGGGGGCCGTGCTGCTCACGCGCCGGTGCCGGCGGCCGGGCGCAGGGCGTAGCCGACGCCGCGTACGGTCTGGATGAGGCGGGGCATGCCGCCCTGCTCGGTCTTGCGGCGCAGGTACATCACGTAGACGTCCAGGGAGTTGGAGGAGGGCTCGAAGTCGAAGCCCCAGACGGCCTTGAGGATCTGTTCGCGGGTGAGGACCTGGCGGGGGTGCGAGAGGAACATCTCCAGCAGCATGAACTCGGTCCGGGTCAGCTCGACCGGCTTGCCGGCCCGGGTCACCTCCCGGGTGGCGGTGTTCATGCGCAGGTCCCCGAAGGCCATGACCTCGTTGTCCTCCTCGACGGCCGCGGCCCGGGCGGCGGCCTCGGTGGCGAGGGCGTTGCGCCGCAGCAGGGCGCGGACCCGGGCGAGCAGTTCGTCGAGCTCGAAGGGCTTGGCGAGGTAGTCGTCCGCGCCGACGTCGAGGCCGGTGACCCGGTCGCCGACGGCGTCCCGGGCGGTGAGCATCAGCACCGGGACGCTGTCGCCGCGGGAGCGCATCCGGCGGACGGCGGTGAGGCCGTCCATCCGGGGCATCATGATGTCCAGCAGGACGAGGTCGGGCTTCTCGCGTTCGACGGACTCCAGCGCCTCGTAGCCGTCGGTGGCGGTGGCGACCTCGTAGCCCTCGAAGGCGAGGCTGCTCTCCAGGGCGTCCCGGAGGGCGGGTTCGTCGTCGACCACGAGGAGCCGGGCGGTGGTGGGCCCGGACTCGGCGGGGGTGCGGTCGTCGGCGGACGGGGTCATGGGCGGTTGCCCTTTCTCGTGGTCGGAGGGCCGGGATTACTGCAATTGTCCGTCTAGATGTTCTGGCCGGCCTGCAGCTTCGGGAGTACCTGCTTGATGTCGTTGATCGGGATGGCGAAGCCGAGGCCGACGCTGCCGGCGCTGCTGCCACCGGCGGTGGAGTTGGAGCCGTTGGCCGAGTACATCGCCGAGTTGATGCCGATGACCTGTCCGCTCGCGTTGATCAGCGGCCCGCCGGAGTTGCCGGGGTTGAGCGCGGCGTCGGTCTGGAAGGCCTTGTAGGTGGTGGTGTCGCCGCTGCTCTGCGGGGTGCCGCCGCGCAGGCCGGGCAGGTTGGGGAAGCCGAAGCCGCCGTTGCCGCTGGTGCTGCTCTCGTCGACCTGGACGGTGACCTCGCGGTTCTCGGCGCTGATGATGCCCGAGGTGACGGTGCCGGTGAGGCCCTCGGGGTTGCCGATGGCGACGACCGGGTCGCCGACCGAGACGGCGGAGGAGTCGCCGAGGACGGCGGGGGCGAGGTTCCTGGCGCCGCTCGCGGTGATCACGGCGACGTCCAGGGCCTTGTCGGTGCCGGTGACGGTGGCCTGGGTGGTGGAGCCGTCCTTGAAGGTGACGGTGAGCCGGCCGCCGTCGACCGCGCCGGAGATCACGTGGTAGTTGGTGAGGATCTGGCCGTCCTTGTTGAGGACCACGCCGGTGCCGGTGGCGGTGCCGCTCGCGCCCTGCACGGTGATCTGGACGACGCTCGGTGCGACGGCGGCCGCGACGGCGGCGACGTCGGCGCTGCCGTCCGAGCGGGCGGAGACCGGGCTGGCGATGGTGGTGGTGCGGGTGCCGGAACCGTGCTCGTCGGCGGCGACGACGCCGCCGGTGACCCCGCCGAGGACGGCGGCGACCGCCGCGACGGCGGTGACCAGGGCGACCCGGCCGCGCAGCAGTCCGCGCCTGCCCCGGCCGCCGTGGCCGCCGGGGGTGCCCGGTCCGCCGGCGGCGGGCGGGGCCGGCGGCACGGGGGGCGCCGCGGGCGGGGGAGGCGGCGGGCTGTCGAAGCCGCCGCGGGAGTGGTCCTCGCGGTAGCCGTGGCCGGCGGTGCTCTCGGCGACGGTGCTCCCGAGGACGGTGCCCGGGATGATCCGGTTCTCGTGCGGAGCCGGGTGGGCGGCGTAGGCGCCTTGGGCGGTGTCCGTGCCGTACGGCTCGTGGGGCTGGGAGGGCCGGGCCGGGTCGTACGTGCCGTAGGGGTCGTACCGGTCGTCCTGCCCGCGCTGTCCGTACTGCTCGCTGCCGTGCTGCTGATCGCTCATGTCGACCAACGTCCGCCCGCTGGATGAGGATCGGATGAGAGCGGGCTCAGAAGGGCCCGAGAAGCCCGTTGACTTCTCATAAAGCCTGGTCAGGCGGTAGATGGCGGATGCCGGGCCGGATTGCGCTATTCCGCTTCGGCGGTGGCGCCCGGGGCCGTTCCGCCGCAGCCGCAGGAACGGCGGATGACCAGGCGGGACGGGAACTTCCGGACCCGTTCGGTGTCCGAGCCCGGCACCATCAGCGAGTCGTCGAGCACCAGGTCCACGGCGGCCCGGGCCATCGCGTCGCGGTCGGAGGCGACGGTGGTCAGCGGCGGGTCGGCGAGGGCGGCCTCGGGCACGTCGTCGAAGCCGGCCACCGCGAGGTCCTCCGGCACCCGCAGGCCGAGTTCGCGGGCGGCCCGCAGCACGCCGATCGCCTGGTCGTCGGTGGAGCAGAAGATCGCGGGCGGGCGGTCGGCCGAGCGCAGCAGCCCCAGCGCGACGTCATAGGCGCCGTAGCGGTGGAAGGGCGCGTCGATCAGGTGCGGCTCGGTGGGCAGGCCGTGGGCGTCCATGGCACGCTGCCAGCCCTCGACGTGGTCGATGACCGGGTCACCGGGGGCCGGGGATTCGACCGGGCCGCCGAAGCAGGCCACGTACGGGTGTCCGTGCACCTCCAGCAGGTGGCGGACGATGGCCTCGGCGCCGCCCACGTCGTCGGTGACCACCGCGACATCGTCGATCGCCTCGGGACGGCGGTGCAGCAGCACCACCTTCGCCCCCTCCATCGCGGCGAACTCCTCGGCGGCCCGCTGCGAGGGTCCCTGGCTGACCAGGATCAGGCCGGAGACCCGCATACCGAGGAAGGCGCGGACGTAGTGGACCTCGCGGTCGTCCACGTAGTCGGAGTTGCCGATCAGCACGAGCTTGCCGCGCTCGGAGGCGGCGCGTTCCACCGCGTGCGCCATCTCGGCGAAGAACGGCTGGCGGGCGTCGGGGACGACCATGCCGATCAGGTTGGTACGGCGGGAGGCCATCGCCTGGGCGACGCTGTTCGGCCGGTAGCCGAGCTGCTCGATCGCGGCGAGGACCTTCTCCTTGGTCGCGGGCGCGACCGGGCGCGGCCCGTTGTTGATGACGTAGCTGACGACCGCGGTCGAGGTACCAGCCAGTCGGGCTACATCGTCGCGCGTCACTTTGGCCACGGAGGGGAGTCTACGCGTGTGGTGTCCGCCCGGGCAGTGCCACCTGGGGCTATCGGCGGGCGGGGTGCGGACGCGGCGGGGCGAATGCGGACAAGCCGGGCGAGAAGCCTCGCCCGGCCGACCGGTCAGGCCTCCAGCGGCGCCGAGGAGCGCTGCGAGAGGTCCGGGCGCTCGCCCTTGTCGGGCTTCTCCGGTACGACGAAGCGGTAGCCGACGTTGCGTACGGTGCCGATCAGCTGCTCGTGCTCGACGCCCAGCTTGGCGCGCAGCCGCCGGACGTGGACGTCGACCGTCCGGGTGCCGCCGAAGTAGTCGTAGCCCCAGACCTCCTGCAGCAGCTGGGCCCGGGTGAAGACCCGGCCGGGGTGCTGCGCGAGGTACTTGATCAGCTCGAACTCCTTGAAGGTGAGGTCGAGTGCCCGGCCCTTGAGCTTGGCGGAGTAGGTGGCCTCGTCGACCGTGAGGTCGCCGGTGCGGATCTCCATCGGGCTGTCCTCGGTGGCCACGTTGAGCCGGCCCAGGGCGAGCCGCAGCCGGGCCTCGACCTCGGCGGGGCCGGCGGTGTCCAGCAGGACGTCGTCGATGCCCCACTCGGCGGTGACGGCGGCCAGGCCGCCCTCGGTGACGACCAGGATCAGCGGACAGCCGATGCCGGTCGAGCGCAGCAGCTGGCAGAGGCTGCGGATCTGCGGCAGGTCGCGCCGGCCGTCGACCAGGATGACGTCGGCGCCGGGCGTGGTCACCAGGGCGGAACCCTCGGCTGGCGCCACGCGGACGTTGTGGAGCAGCAGGCCGAGGGCCGGCAGCACCTCCGCGGACGGTTGCAGCGCATTGGTGAGGAGGAGGAGAGAACTCATACCCGGTAGTCCCCTTTCCGGGTCGTCGCGGTCGCGTCACGGCTGCCGCCACAGCCGGATGGCGCTCGTGCTGAGGAGGGGGTGGGGGCGGGCGCCCGGCAGGGACCGGAGGGTTTGCCGGCGTGCGCGGCGGAGCGGGGCGTACGACAGAGGTCCCGCAACCCCTGCTGCACCGTTTCTGCCCTGCTCATCCCGCGAACCTTCCGGTCTGTCCCCGTGTCGGGCGGCGGCCCGGCGTCGGGTTTCCGACACCCCGGCCGGCCCGGGCACGTCGTTGTGCCTCGAATGGCGGGGCGGTTCCTGCTCCGCGCCGGGGGTGGGCCGACGATTCGCACGAACGTCCGTACTGGCGTCCTGAAAGCACAAAAGGATCCGGGGGCGACTCTGCCCGGATCCCTCAGGGATCGAGGATAGCCGACCCGGTCCCGCGTCGGGAGGGTCGGAAAGCGGCGCTCCGGCTGTTCCGGGCGCGCTCCGGGTGTGCCCGGCCACCGTGCGAGCGGGCCGTCGGCGCTCGCCGGGCCAGGGCGATTGCCGGTCGCGGCGGCGGACACGCCATCATGGGACGCGCATCGACGGCACCGTGCGCGTACCTCTTTCGGGTGGTGGCGCGGCCGCCCCGGTGTGGACCCGGACCGGGGTACCGGGACGGGGCGAGGACGACGAGAAGGGGTTGCCATGGGCGCGACCACCGAGCCCGCGAGCGCCGCTCGGGTGCGCGGGACGATCCGCTACTGGGCGGCGGCGAAGTCCGAGGCCGGGCTGGCCGAGGAGCCGTACGAGGCGGCGACCCTGGCGGAGGCGCTGACGGCGGCCCGGCGGCGGCACGCCGACCGGCCGAAGCTCGTCCAGTTGCTCGGGCACTGCTCCTACCTGGTCGACGGCTCGCCCGTCGGTGGCCGTGACCACGCGACCGTCGCCCTCACCGAGGGCGGGACGGTCGAGGTGCTCCCGCCGTTCGCGGGAGGGTGAGCGGCGTGACCGACATGAGCGACGCGAACGAAGGCCGCGGCAGACGTCGGCGGCGGCCCGGCGGCCCGCAGGACGCCCAAGCGGGCGGCCTGCCGTACCCGCAGGCGCAGCACCCGTACGCCCCCCAGCAGGGGTACGCGCCGGAGCCGTACTCGCAGCAGGGGCGTGAGGCGCAGCCGTACGCCCCCGGCACGGGCCACGCGCCTGGCTACCCGCAACCGGGCGCGCCCGGGGGGCAGGCTCCGTACGGCGGTTACCCGGCGTACGAGCAGTACGGTCAGCAGCCGCACGGTCAGCAGGAGTACGGGCAGCAGTACGGCCAGCCGCAGCCCGGCCAGCCGCAGCCCGGACAACCACAGCCCGGACAAGCGCAGTACGGCCGGCCGCAGTACGCGCAGCCGCCCGTCGGCGACGCGGCGACGACCCTGCTGCCGCCGGTCCCGCCGGTGGACGACGCGCCGACGGCGCTGATCCCGCCGGTGACCGCGTCGGCCCCGGGGCCGACGCCGGGGCAGGCCCCGGTGCCCCCGCCGGCCCCGGCGCCGGTCTTCGACCCGCCGACCATGACGCTCAAGCTCCCGAAGGCCCCCGCACCTCCGGGCGCCTTCGCGGGTCAGCCCCCGGCCGGCCGGCCGGCCGCCGGGCCGCGTCACGGGGTCCCGGCGCAGTCCGTTCCCGCCCCTGCCCCCGCTTCCGCACCCGCCGCGCCCGGCGCCCGGACCGGCTCGCCGATCATCGACCCGGGTCTGCAGCCCGCGCTGATCACCGCCGGCGCGGCCGCGCTGCTGGCCGCCGGAGCGGCGCTCGGGCAGGTGGCGCTGGCCCTGGTGGTCGCGCTGCTCCAGGCGCTGACCGCGGCCGGCTGGTTCCGGCTGAACGGCATGTGGCCGGCCCGTCAGGGCATCGCCCTCGCCGCGCTGGCCGGCTTCACCGCGGACGCGGCGGTGCTGCTGGCGGACTCCGACGGCGGCGCGGCGGCCGTGGTCGGCGCCCTCGGCGGGTTCTTCCTGCTGGTCCTGGTCCTTCAGACGTTCCGGCCCTCGGACCCGAAGGAGCGGTTCTACGCGCTCACCGTGCTCGGCTCGGCCACCGTGGTGACCGTGCTCTGCACCGCGCTGCTGCTGGCCGACTGGGTGCCGGCGGCGGTCGGCGCGGTCGCGCTGGCCACCGTGCTGGCGGCGGCGCCGCTGCCCGGTCCGAAGCGGCTGGGCCCGGTGCTCGGTGTGCTGGCGGCGGTGCTGCTGGGCCTGGTGGTGGGCGCGCCGCTCGCGCTGGGCGCCCTGGCCGGCCTCGGCGCGCTGATCGGCCGCCGGGTGGCGGGGTACGACTTCCCGTCCCGGTTCGTGCACATGACGGCGGGTGTGGCGTTGCCGCTGGCGGTGGCCTCGCCGTTGATCTGGATCGCCACCCGGCTGCTGGCCGGCTGACATCCGCTGGCAGCCGTACGACGTCCCGCGCCGGAACCATGCTCCGGGGCGGGACGTCGTACGGTCGTACGAGGGCGGTCGCACCGGAGCGGCCGGCGGACACCGGACCGGAACGACGAGCAGCGGCGACGAGAACGACGACGGCGACAGGCCACGACGGGGGAGAGCGATGCGCGGTTGGCTGAAGGCGACGATCGGCCTGGTGGTGCTCTCCGGCCTGCTGGTGGGCGCCGACCGGATCGCGGTCGGGGTGGCCGAGGACGAGGCCGCCGACCAGATGGTGAAGAGCGGCCGGATGAGCCAGCGCCCGGACGTCTCGATCGCGGGCTTCCCCTTCCTGACCCAGGTGCTGTCGATGAAGCTGGACGACGTCCGGGTCTCCGCCGAGGGGCTGACCGTCGGGGACGGCGGCCACCAGGTGGCGCTGCACTCGTTCAAGGCCGAGCTGTCCGGCGTCGCGGTGAGCAGCAGTCTCTCCAGCGCGACGGTGGACAACGGCACCGGCAGCGGCCTGATCACTTATGCGGACCTGGCCCAGCTGCTGCCGCCGGCGGCCCAGATGGTGCCGAACGCGGCCCGGCTCTCGGGGGGCTCCAGCACCCGGCTGAACCTCTCCTACGGCGGGCCGGGCAAGATCAAGGCCTCGCTGGGCCCGCTCCCGATCGGCGAAGGCTCCTTGCACAGCCAGGGCAACACGGTGACGGTGGACGGCTTCCAGCTCAGTGGTGTGGCCGGAGCGGTGGCCGGTCTCACCAACCAGAAGATCGAGCCGGTGAGTTTCACCCTCGACGCGATGCCGGCCGGGCTGCACCTGGCCGGCGTGTCGCCGCAGGAGGAGGGCGTCCGGCTGACCTTCGACGGCAAGGGCGTCAAGGTCATCGGCTGACCCCTCCCGCCGCCGGCCCCTCCTCCGGCCCTCCCGCGGTCTCCGCACCGTTCCGCTCCGCGAGACGCGCTGTCCATCGTCGGCCGCGGAGCGGCGTCGTTCCCGCCCGGTGAGGGGCCCGGCACGGCCGGTGGCCGGTTCCCACCGGCCGTGAAATCCTCAAATCTCAACATTCGAAGCATCTGGTCTCACCATTCGATACGCTGATGACAGCAGGTGTCCGATGTCCCTAGCATCGTCCGCATGAAGCGACAGACGGACCTCACGAAGCGGCGGGCGGTAGACCTGTGCCGCGTGGCCGCCTGTCTGTGTCGAATGCGCTAACTCGGCGTCCTGGCAGGGCAGTTGCCGCCCGCCGCCGATTCCCCCGGTGACCTGGCCCGGTATGTGTGGCCGATCGTCGCCCCTGCACTCCGCAGACCAGCGCCCGGCCGTACCGGACACCTCTCCCCGTCCCAGTATTCGGACGGAAATTCGGACCGCCGCCACCGGGCAGCCCGCAGCATCCTGATAACAGCACCTTCCGCCAACCGCCCCCGGATGGAGAACATCACCATGAGCCGCAGCGACGTCCTGGTCGACGCCGACTGGGTCCAGGCCCACCTGGACGACCCGAAGGTCGTGATCGTCGAGGTCGACGAGGACACCTCCGCGTACGAGAAGAACCACATCCGCAACGCCGTCCGGATCGACTGGCAGAAGGACCTGCAGGACCCGGTCCGCCGCGACTTCATCGACCAGGCCGGCTTCGAGGCGCTGCTCAGCGCCAAGGGCATCGCCAACGACGACACCGTCGTCCTGTACGGCGGCAACAACAACTGGTTCGCCTCGTACGCCTACTGGTACTTCAAGCTGTACGGCCACGGTGACGTCCGCCTGCTGGACGGCGGCCGCAAGAAGTGGGAGCTGGACTCCCGCGACCTGGTCGCCGAGGTGCCGGAGCGCGCCGCCACCGAGTACCGGGCGCAGGCCGCCGACTCCTCGATCCGCGCCTTCCGCGACGAGGTCATCGAGGCCATCGGCAACCTCAACCTGGTCGACGTCCGCTCGCCCGACGAGTTCTCCGGCAAGCTGCTCGCCCCGGCCCACCTCCCGCAGGAGCAGTCGCAGCGTCCCGGCCACGTGCCGACCGCCAGCAACATCCCGTGGGCGAAGAACGCCAACGACGACGGCACCTTCAAGAGCGACGACGAGCTCAAGGCGCTGTACGAGGCCGCGGGCGTCGACCTGGCGGTCGACACCATCGCCTACTGCCGGATCGGCGAGCGCTCCGCGCTCACCTGGTTCGTGCTGCACGAGCTGCTCGGCCAGGAGAACGTGAAGAACTACGACGGCTCCTGGACCGAGTACGGCAGCCTGGTCGGCGTGCCGATCGAGCTCGGTAACTGAGCCACCGGCTCCACGCGTAAGTCAGAAGGGAAGACCCAACATGTGCGGTGCGAAGGCCGGCGGCCCGGACCTGGCAGGAGTTGACGTGGCTAACGAGACGATCATCCAGGGTTCCGTGACCCGCGACGGCGAGCCGGTCAACGGCTACGTCCGGCTGCTCGACGAGGGCGGCGAGTTCACGGCTGAGGTGCCCACCTCGGCGACCGGCCAGTTCCGGTTCTTCGCCCGCCCGGGCAAGTGGACGCTGCGCGCGCTCGTCCCGGGCCAGACCGTGGACCGCCAGGTGGTCGCCGCCCAGGGCGTCCCGGTCGAGGTCGCGATCGCGGTCTGATCCGGCCGCGGAAAGACGGTGAGGGCCCCTGCTCCGGCAGGGGCCCTCGGCCGTACCGTGGAAGTGTGCAGGCACGCCGGCGGCATCGCTACTACTTCGCCATGATGGGCGTCTGCCTCGGGCTGTTCGTCCTGGCCTGGGGCCTGGTGCGGTTCTGGTCCGTCCCGGCCGCGATCGGTATGTGCGTCTTCGCGATGGTCATCCCACCGGCCGCCGCGGTCTTCGCCAACAAGCGGGACCCGGAGGACGACTGGTGGAACGACCCGCGCTGGGACGACCCGAAGTGGGACGACCCCGGCCACGACCGGGACCGCCCCGACCACGAGGAACGTCAGTAGACGAGCGCCTGCACGCCGTCGGCCATGATCTCGCTGACGAAGACCTGCGCGCCCGCGATCCGGACACCCTCGACGGTGTCCTTCTGCTCGATCCCGCGCCGCACCGCGCACTGGGTGCACAGGGTGACCGTGCCGGCCGCCAGGACCGACTCCAGCAGGTCCGGCAGCGGCGCCGCGTGCGGCAGCTCGAACTCGGCCGCCCGCCCGGGCAGGGCGAACCAGGAGGACTCCCCGGTGAGCCAGAGCGAGACCTCGATCCCGCTGGCGACGGCCACCGCGGCCACCGTGAAGGCCTGCGAACAGCGCTCCGGCGCGTCCGCCCCGGCGGTGACCTTGATGACGAGCTTCTTCTGGCCCGGCTTCGTGTTCGACGACATGCCGACACCCTAGGGTGTCGGCGAAATTCCGACGGGGTGGGGCTCACCGAGACCCGTCGACGACCGGCGGATAGAGTGAGCGGCAGCAAAATCCACCACACTGTCGCCGCCCTGGGAGCCCCCCGTGTCCGGTCTGGAAATCTTCTTCGACGGTCTGCTGGCCCTCATGGCCGTGCTGATCACCTGGTTCGCCATCTTCTCGGTGATGAAGCTGTACCAGGGCCAGCGCTGAGTCGACTGCCGTACGGTTGAAGCAGCCCCACACCGACGACAGCGACCAGGAACATGATCGAGATCCCCTCTGACCTCCACAAGGACGTCGTCCCGCTCGCCTTCCTCCTCGGCACCTGGGAGGGCGCGGGCGTGTACGCGCCGCTGCCCGGTGAAGAGGGCGCCGGCACCGAGAAGTGCAACTTCGGCCAGGAGATCGTCATCCGGCACGACGGCCGGCCCTTCCTGGAGTTCCGTTCCCGCACCTGGGTGCTGGACAACGAGGGCGAGAAGGTCCGCCCCCTGGAGAACGAGCACGCGTTCTGGCGCATCACCAGCAACCAGCACGGCACCGGCGGTGCCCGCGGGATCGAGATCTCCTCCGTCCGTGACGACGGCACCGTGGAGATCTGGTACGGCGAGCTGGCCGACGGCAAGCCCCAGATCGACGTCTCCACCGACGCGGTGGCCCGGATCGAGGGCTCGGCGCCGTACTCCGGCGGCAAGCGTCTGTACGGCTTCGTCAACGAGGAGCTGCTCTGGGTCGGCGAGAAGGCCGCGCCCGAGGTGCCGCTGCGCCCGTACATGTCGGCGCAGCTGAAGAAGGTGCTCAGCCCGGCCCAACTGGTCAAGGACATCAACGACCTGCCGGACGACGGCATCGCGTTCTTCCGCTGAGCACGACTCGTCAGCGCTTGAGGTAGGGACCGGCCGCGGGCCGGTCCCTACACTTGCATCAGGACTCCCCGACCTTGGCAGGGACAGCACCGTGGCGGACACCGGAACCACCGACTGGCAGCTCTCCGGCGACTGGAAGGCCGACCTGCGCGAGCGCGGCTACCGCCTCACGCCCCAGCGGCAGCTCGTCCTGGAGGCGGTCGACGTGCTCGACCACGCCACCCCGGACGACATCCTCTGCCATGTCCGGCAGACCGCCAGCGGTGTCAACATCTCCACCGTCTACCGCACCCTGGAGCTGTTGGAGGAGCTGGGCCTGGTCTCGCACGCGCACCTCGGCCACGGCGCCCCCACCTACCACCTGGCCGGCCGGCACCACCATCTGCACCTGGTCTGCCGGGACTGCCAGAAGGTCACCGAGACCGGGACCGAGATCGCCCAGCCGCTGATCGACAGCCTGCGCGCCCAGCACGGCTTCGACACCGATCTCAAGCACTTCGCCATCTTCGGCCGCTGCGCCGACTGCGCCGCCGAGCACCGGCGGGCCCAGTCGTAAGCTGGCCGGTATGAAGAGCCCGCTGCTTGCGCTGCCCGGTGCCGTCCCCGCCGAGGGAACCGACGAGGGCGTGGCCGCCCACTACGGCGACATCTTCCGCGAGCAACGCGAGTTGGCCCGGGGCACGGGCTTCGTGGACCTCTCGCACCGGGGCGTGGTCACCGTCACCGGCGCGGACCGGCTGGCCTGGCTGCACCTGCTGCTGACCCAGCACGTCAGCGCGCTGCCCGCGCAGCAGGCCACCGAGGCGCTGGTGCTCTCCCCGAACGGGCACGTCGAGCACGCCCTCTACCTGGTCGACGACGGAACCACCACCTGGGCGCACGTCGAGCCGGGCACCCAGCGGGAGCTGGTCGGCTACCTGGAGAGCATGAAGTTCTTCTACCGGGTGGAGGTCGCCGACGCGACCGCCGACTACGCGGTGGTCCATCTGCCGGCCGGTTCCACCGCCTCCGCCGAGGGCGCCGCCGCGGTGCGCGAACTGCCGTACGGGCGGGACCTCTTCCTGCCGCGCGCCGAGCTGGAGACGCTGGTCGAGGGGTACGGACCGGCGGCCGGGATCTGGGCGTACGAGGCGCTGCGGATCGAGGGCCACCGGCCGCGGCTCGGCTTCGAGACCGACCACCGGACCATCCCGCACGAGGTGGACTGGCTGACCACCGCCGTCCATCTGCAGAAGGGCTGCTACCGGGGGCAGGAGACGGTCGCCCGGGTGCACAACCTGGGCCGGCCGCCGCGCCGGCTGGTCTTCCTGCACCTGGACGGCACCGAGGAGACGCTGCCCCCGCACGGGACGCCGGTGCATCTCGCCTCGGACCCGGACGGGCGGGCGCTGGGCTTCGTCACGTCCTCGGCGCGCCACTACGAGCTGGGGCCGATCGCGCTGGCCATCGTCAAGCGGAACGTCCCGGTGGACGCCGTCCTGCTGGCCGGGACGGTCCCGGGCACGCAGGACGTGATCGTCCCGCAGTAGCGCTCGGACCCGGGCAGCGGGGCTCAGACCTCGACGAGGACGGTGAAGGGGCCGTCGTTCACCAGCGCCACCCGCATGTCGGCGCCGAAGCGGCCGGTCTCGACCTTGGCGCCGAGCGCGCGCAGCTGGGCGACCACCTCGTCCACCAGCGGTTCGGCGACCGGGCCGGGGGCGGCGGCGTTCCAGGTGGGGCGGCGGCCCTTGCGGGCGTCCCCGTAGAGGGTGAACTGGCTGATCACCAGCAGCGGGGCGGCCAGGTCGGAACAGGACTGCTCGACCCCGTCGGAGTCGGCCTCCAGCAGCCGCAGGGTCCAGAGCTTGCGGGCCAGCTGGGCCGCCTTGGCGGGGGTGTCGTCATGGGTGACGCCGACCAGGACGCAGAGCCCGGGTCCGTCGATCGCGCCGACACTCTCGCCGGCCACCGTCACCCTGGCCTCGGTCACTCGCTGCACCACTGCTCGCATGCGGCCATTGTGCCGGAGGCGGGTGGTTCGTTTGAGGGCGCACTCCACTATGTGCACGCCGGGCAGTGTGCGCCTGCGCTACGAAGGGCGCCACTCTTGCTGCGGAAAGCCCCGGTCATATCAGCCACCCCGGTTCGCCAGGGGGCCGTTCGGGTGCACAGGCGGTGCACCGGCGCCGGGCGGGGTGGCACGCTGGTGGACCGTACAAGGGGTCCGGGGCGTCAAGGTCCGCCGCGCCGGGCCCGGTTCGGTCGGGAGGCCGGACCGCTGGGTCAGGCGTTCCGGCGGTGCCGTCCCCGAGGGGTGGCACCGGCCGGGGGCGGGAACCTTCGGGGGTGTCCGGGCGTGCTGTCCGTCGGGCGGGGAGCAACAGCCCGCCGGGGGGACGGGACCGGACCGGCGGCAGGCGACGGGGTGCCGCGAGCGGGCGGGATCGGGACGACGGCAGGTGGTTGGTTGATGGACGCGAGCAGCGCGGCGCAGCAGCGGTCCGGGCGGGTGCCCGAGGGCCCGGAGCCGGCGGCGGCGCCCGATCTAGAGCGGCTGGGCCTGGACCGGTTGCGGACCCTGCGCCGGGAGACCCTGGAGCAGGAGGCCGACCTGTCCTATCTGCGGCGGCTGCTGCACGGGCGGATGGACATCCTGCGGGCCGAGCTCGACCGGCGGCCGGACGACGGCCCGGTCCGGGAACCGGCGGCGGGCGAGGAGCCGGCCGGGGCCCTGCTGGACCGGCTGCCGGCCATCCTCACGGACGCGCCGTCCACGGTGCGCCGCTCCGCCAGGCACGTCACCCTCGGGCCGCCGCGCGGCGAGCAGTCCCAGCTGGAGGCGGACACCCTGATGGGCGATGTCCAGCTGGCCGATCTGGCCGCGCACCCGGCCGAGGAACTGCTGGCGGCGCTGGAGCGGCTGCGCGCGCACGAGCGCGAGGTGTCCGGGCGGCGGCAGCTGCTGCTGCGGACGGCGGACGGCTGCAGCGCGGAGATCACCCGCAGGTACCGTGATGGGGAAGCACGGGTCGACGACCTGCTCCTGGGTGGCCCGCTCTGACCGGGTGAGGCGCCCTGGGCGGGAGCGGTGCCCGGCTCGCCCCCGGCCCACCCTCGCCCCCGGAAGGCATCCGCCATGTCCCAGTCCGCCGCCCTGCCCGTTCTCGCCGAGGTCATCCGCTCGGGCTTCACCGAAGGGGGGCACCGCGGCTCCCTGGTGCTGCTCGCCGCCGACGGTTCGGTCGAGTTCGCGCTGGGCGACCCCGATGCGCCGGTCTTCCCGCGCTCGACCGCCAAGCCGTTCCAGGCGGTGGCCACCCTGCGGGCCGGCCTGGTGATCGGGGGCGAGCTGCTGGCACTGGCGGCTTCCAGCCACTCCGCAGAAACGTTTCACCTCGACGGCGTACGGCGGATCCTGGCCGACGCTGGGCTGGACGAGACCGCCCTGCGGACCCCGGCGGACCTGCCGCTGGACGAGACCGAGGCCGAACTCCTCCTGCGGGCCGGCGCCGGGCGGGCACCGATCCTGATGGACTGCTCGGGCAAGCACGCCGGCTGGCTGGCCGCCTGCGTCGCCAACGGCTGGTCCACCGGGAGCTACCTCGACCCGGCGCACCCTCTCCAGCTGCTCGCCCGCGAGGCGCTGGAGGAGGCCACCGGTGAGCCGGCCGGGCACCTCGGGGTGGACGGCTGCGGCGCGCCTCTGCTGGCCGTCAGCCTGACCGGCCTGGCCCGCGGCTACCGCGGCCTCCTGCTGGCGGAGCCCGGCACTCCGGAGCGCCGGGTGGCCGACGCGATGCGCGCGCACCCCGAGTACGTGGCGGGCACCCGCCGGGCCGACACCTGGCTGATGCGGGCGGTCCCGGGCCTGCTGTCCAAGATGGGCGCCGAGGCCGTGCAGGTCGTGGCGCTGCCGGACGGCCGGGCACTCGCCTTCAAGATCGAGGACGGCGCGGAGCGGGCCCGCGGGCCGGTCCTGGCGGCCGCGCTGCGCCGGCTCGGTGTGACGACGGCGGACGACACCCTCGACCGGATCGGCGCGGCCCCGCTGCTCGGCGGCGGGGTGCCGGTGGGCCTGATCAGGGCGGCGTTCTAGGCCCGGGAGAGGGCGGGCAGAGGACGGGGGGCGGCGGGGTCCGGTCGGCTTGGACGCCTCCGGACGGCGGTCGGCGTGCGGGCGGACCCCCCTCGGTGCACGGTGGACCGGGGGCCGTCACACAGCTGAGGGAGTCCGTGATGAGCGAGCACGTGTACCGGGTGACCGAGATCGTCGGGTCCTCGACCGAGAGCGTCGACGACGCGATCCGCAAGGGCGTCGAGCGGGCGTCCCGGACGCTGCGCAACCTCGACTGGTTCGAGGTGACGCAGATCCGGGGCCACCTCGCGGACGGCCGGATCAAGCACTACCAGGTCGGTCTGAAGGTCGGTTTCCGGCTGGACGACGAGGGCTGACCGCGCCCCCGCACCGGGTGGTCAGCGGTCCCGCTCCGGCAGCACCAGCGGGACGCCGGTGCGCGGGTGCGGCAGCACCTCGACCGGGTGGCCGTACACCTCGCTGAGCAGCGGCGCGCGCAGCACCTCGGCCACCGGCCCGTCCGCGACCGTGGCACCGGCGGTCAGCAGCACCACCCGGTCCGCGTAGGCCGCCGCCAGTGAGAGGTCGTGCAGCACCACGACCACGCCGTCCCCGGCGGCGGCCCGCGCCCGGGCCACCCGCAGCACCAGCTCCTGGTGGCGCAGGTCGAGGGCGGCGGTCGGCTCGTCCAGGAGCAGCAGTGGGGCGCGCTGCGCCAGGACCCGGGCGAGCGCCACCCGGGCCCGTTCGCCGCCGGAGAGCGCGGTGAACGGGCGCTCGGCGAAGGCGGTGGACTCGGTGGCGGCCATCGCCTCGGCGATCACCGGTTCGTCCTCGGCGGCGGCCGCCGTACCGGACCAGGGGGCGCGGCCCATCCGGACCACCTCGCCGGCCGGGAACGGGAAGGACAGCGCGGCGGACTGCGGCAGCAGCGCCCGGTGCCGGGCGAGTTCGGCGGTGCCGTACCCGGCCAGCGGGCGGCCGTGCAGCCGGACCTCGCCCGCGGTCGGCGGGAGGTCCCCGGCGAGGACGGAGAGCAGGGTGGACTTGCCGGCGCCGTTCGGGCCGAGCAGCGCCAGCACCTCGCCCGCCGCGACCCGGACCGAGGCGCCGGCCAGCAGTTCGCGCCCGCCGACGGTCAGCCGGACGGCGTCGGCGGTGAACAGTTCGTCCCCGGGCAGCGGGCGTCGGGGTACCGACCGGTCGGTGCGCAGTCTCATGCCCAGCCTCCCTGCTTGGTCCTGGTCCGGCGCAGCAGCCAGAAGAAGAACGGGCTGCCGATCAGCGCGGTGAGCACGCCGAGCGGCAGTTCGGCGGGCTCGGCGAGGGTGCGGGCGGCGAGGTCGCCCGTGACCAGCACCAGGGCGCCGCCGAGGGCGGAGGCGGGCAGCAGGAAGCGGTGGCCCGGGCCGGCCGCCATCCGCAGCAGGTGCGGGACGACCAGCCCGACGAAGCCGATGATGCCGCTGACGGCGACGGCGGCGGCGGTCAGCAGCGCGACGACGGTGATCAGCACCAGCCGCATCCGCTCGACGTCCACCCCGAGGTGGCGGGCCGGGCGTTCGCCGAGCGCCAGCAGGTCCAGCTTCCGCGCGTGGAGCGGTGCCACGGCGAGGCCGACGGCGGCGAACGGGAGGACGGCGAGCACCTTGCCCCAGGTGGCCTGGGAGAGCGAGCCGAGCTGCCAGAAGGTGACCTGGCTGATCGCCGCGGAGTCGGCGGTGAACAGGAAGATGCCGATCAGGGCGCCGCAGAAGGCGTTGACGGCGACCCCGGTGAGGATCAGCGTGACCACCTCGGTGCGGCCGCCGGAGCGGGACATCGCGTACACCGCGAAGACCGTGACCAGGCCGCCGGCGAAGGCGAAGACGGTCACCGTCCAGTTGCCGAGGGCGTCCAGGCCGAGCACGATGCAGGCCACCGCGCCGACCGCGCCGCCGGAGGAGACGCCGATCACGGCCGGCTCGGCGAGCGGATTGCCGAACACGCCCTGCATCAGCGCGCCCGCGCAGCCCAGCGAGCCGCCGACCAGCAGGGCCAGCACCACCCGGGGGAGGCGGACGTTCCAGAGCACCGACTCGGGGACGCGGTCCAGCGCGTGCCCGCCGAGGCCGAGCCGGTGGGCGAAGGAGGCGAGGATGTCGCCGAGCGGGATCCGGTAGGCGCCGATGCCGGCCGCGAGCAGGGCGCAGAGCACCAGGGCGACGGCGAGCGCGGTGGTGATCAGGGCGGTGCGGCTGCGGGCCCTGGGCAGCGGGACGGGCTTCTCCCGTACGGCGGTGCTCACTTGGCGGCCGTCGGGTAGAGCTGCTCGGCGATCTCGCGCAACACCTGCGGGGTGCGCGGGCCGTAGCTGAGCAGCTGGCCGTCCTCGATCGAGACGATCCGGCGGTCCAGCCCGGCCGGGGTCTGGGCGACACCGGGCAGCTTGAGCAGGCCGTCGACGCCGCCGACCGAGTCCAGGCCCTTGCTCATCACCAGGATCGCGTCGGGCGCGGCCTTGACCAGGGCCTCGCTGGTGAGCGGGGTGAAGTCGCCGGTGAGCCCGGCGGCCTGGCCCGCGTCCTCGCCGCCGACGGCCTCGATCAGCGAGGTGGCGCCGGAGGCGGGGCCACCCAGCAGGAAGACGGAGGCGCTGCCGCGCAGGTAGAGGAAGGCGACCCTGGGACGGCGGTCGGCGCCGGGGAGCGCGGCCCTGGCCTCGGTGATCCGCTGCTCGGTGCGCTCCTTCAGCTGCCGTCCCGCGTCCGGGACGCCGAGGGCGGCCGCGACGGTGTCGATCCGGGGGCCGGCGTCGGCGAGCCGCTTGGCGTCGTCCAGGACGATCAGCGGGACGCCGGCCGCCCGGATCTGCGCGATGGCCTCGGCCGGGCCGGTGGAGCGGTCGGCGAGGACGACGGTGGGGTGCAGCGAGAGCACGCCCTCGGCGGAGACGTCGTGGGCCTGGGTGATCACCGGCAGCGCGGAGGCCTGCTGGAAGGTGGTGGAGACGTCCCGGGCGACCACCCTGGGGCCGAGGCCGAGGCTGAACACGATCTCGGCGAGGCTGCCGTTCAGCGGGATGATCCGGTCGGCGCTGGTGACGGTGACCGATCGGCCGTCGGCGGAGGCGGCGGTGGCCGGCAGCTGCGGGGCGGGCTCGACGGGCAGTGGCTCGACCGCGTCCGGGGCGCGCGAGGTGCCAGCCGAGCCGGCCGCTCCGGTCGCGCCGGTGGCCGCGCCGCAGGCGGTCAGGGCGAGCAGCAGGCCGAGGGCGAGCAGCAGGAGGGCGGGCCCGCGGGTGGCCCGGGTTCGGATCGTGCTGCTCAACATGCGGCCCTTCACTGGGAGTTGTCACCACCGGCGGCCGGGTGCGAGGGGCGGCGGGGGGACTCTTGACTCATATATTAGGTTAGCCTTACCTCAGTTTCGCAAGGGGGTCGGCGTCGTGCCGGCCCCTTCCCCCGTCGTGTCCCCTGTCGTGCCGAGGAGTGATCCCCCGTGCCTCTGCCCAGACGGCTCCGTCGCCTGGCCGCCTCCCTGGTGGCCGCTCTGGCAGCCCTCCTCACCGCGGCGCTGCTGCCCTTCCAGGCGGCCGCCGCCGAGGGGAAGGTCTCCGGCGGGAGGCTGGACTGGGGGATCAAACAGTCCTTCCTGACGTACGTCACCGGGCCCATCGCCAAGGGGAGTTGGGGGCTGACCGGAGGCGCGGCCACGGTCGGTGGCAGCACCTTCCGGTTCCACTCCGCCACCGGCACGTACGACCCGGCGAGCGGGGCGCTGAGCGCCGGGTTCTCCGGCGGTGTCCGGTTCACCGGGCACCAGGAGAACGGCGTCAACGCGCTCGACCTGAGCGTCGGACGGATCACCTTCCGGGCCGTCCAGGGCGGCGCGGCCGGGCTCTACGCGGACGTCAGCAGCAAGTCCAGGGAGACCGGACAGGTCAGCAGTGCCAGTCAGGCGAAACTGGCCGATCTCTCGCTGGCCGGCGTCGATCTGCGCGGCGCGGCCGGGACCCTGACGCTCAGCAATGTGCCCGCGACGCTGACCGACGCCGGGGCCAAGGCCTTCGGCAGCTTCTACACCGCCGGGACGGCGCTGGACCCGGTCACGCTCTCGGTCAACCTGCCCGCGACGCAGCCCACCACCGCGCGGGGCACGCCCTCCCCGGCCGCCACCACGCCGCCGGCCACCACGCCGGCCGCCGAGCCGCCGACCGCGCAGCCGACGACCGGTCAGCCGTCGAGCGCCGCCCCGCAGGCCCCCGCCCGCACCGAGTTCGCCAACGGCGCGCTCGACTGGGGCGTACGGCGGACCTTCCGCGACTACGTCACGGGTTCGATCGCCAAGGGCCGCTGGGAACTCGGCGGCGGCGCGGCGGACGGCGGCGCGTTCTACCGCTGGACCCCGGCCAGGGGTGGCTACGACGCCGCCACCGGAGAGCTCACCGCCGCCTTCTCCGGCAGCGTCCGCTTCACCGGGATGCGGAGCGGCGACGGCTACGGGCTGGACCTCACCCTCGCCAACCCGGGGGTGACGGTGGCCGGCGGCCAGGGCCAGCTGGTCGCGGACGTCTCCGGCCGGACGCCGGACGGCGGCTCGCAGCAGCTCACCGGCGTCCGGCTGGCCGTCTTCGACGCGGCCGGCCTCACGCCCGAGGGCGGTCTGCTGAAGGCCGTCGAGCTGCCGCTGAAGCTCACCGAGGAGGGGGCCAAGGCGTTCGGCAACCTCTACCCGGCGGGCACCGACATGGACCCGCTGAGCTTCGCGGTCGCCCTCGACCCGGCCGCCGCCCTGCCCCCGCTGCCCGACATCGGCAGCGCCCCGGCCGCCACCGCGACGCCCTCCGCCGCGCCGGTCGCCTCCTCCGCCTCCTCCTCGGGCGGTGTCCCGGTGGTGGCGGTGGCCGGCGGCCTGCTGGTGGCGGCGCTCGCCGCGGCCGGCGGCGTGCTCGCCCGGCGCCGGAGCCGCCGGTCCGCCCCCGGCGACGCGTCCTGACCCGGCCCCGCCCCGGTCTGACGCCGCACCACCTTCTCCCGCCCACCGAACGGAGCACCACCATGTCCCGCAGCACCGCCCAGCGGCCGGGCCGCCGCAACCGCACCCGCCTCGCCGCCCTCGCGGCCGCCACCGCCGGCCTCGGCCTGACCGCCTTCGGCGCCCCCGCGCTGGCCCTCGCCGCAGGCGGCCCCGGCAGCGTCACGTACGACACCGGCGGGCTGGACTGGGGGGTGAAGGCCAGCTTCCGTAGCTACGTCACCGGGCCGATCGGCCAGGGTGGTGTGGAGCTGACCGGGGGCGCCACCACCAACGCCGACGGCAGCTTCCACTTCGGCCTGGCGAGCGCCACGTACGACCTGTCCACGCACGTCCTCAGCTCGGCCTTCACCGGTGGCGTCCGGTTCAGCGCCCACCACGGCGCGCTGGACGTGGCGCTGAGCGACCTGAAGATCAGCACCTCGGGGACGGCCGGCACGCTCACCGCCGACACCGCGTCCAAGGAGACGGTCGGCGCCGAGATCACCCGACGGGACGACGTGCCGCTGGCGACGTTCACCGTCGGCCGGGACACCACCACCGGCGTGCCTACGGCGGCCAAGCTCACCGAGGAGGGCGCCAGGGCGTTCGCGGGCTTCTACCAGGCCGGCGCGGACCTCGACCCGTTGTCGCTGCTGCTGAAGCAGAGCCCGGCCACGCCCTCGCCGACCGCCACGCCGTCCGCCACGCCGTCCGCGACCCAGTCGCCGAGCCCCACCCGGTCGCCGTCCGCCACGGGTACCCCGGCGCCGACCGGTTCGCCGTCCGCGACCGGCACCCCGTCGCCGACCGCCTCCGCCACCACGACCGGTACTCCTTCGCCGACCGGCTCGCCGTCGGCGAGCGCGACGGGCACCGGTACCCCCTCGCCGACGGGTACGCCGTCCGCCACCGGCACCCCCTCGGCCACCACCGCGCCGAGCGGCAACGGCGAACTCGCCATCGTCAACGGCACCCTGGACTGGTCGGTCAAGGCGAGCTTCCGCAAGTACCTGGAGAGCCCGGTCGCCAACGGCAAGGTCGAGTTCGGCGGCGGCGCGGCCGACTACCGCTTCGCCGGCGCCACCGGCACGTACGACACCGCGACCCACTCGGTGGCGGCCGGCTTCAACGGCTCGGTCCGTTTCCTCGGCCACCCGGAGAACGGCGGCTACAAGCTGGACACCACCATCTCCAAGCCGGGCCTGACGATCGACCGGGACGGCGCGTACCTGACCGCCGACGTCAACGCCAAGTCCATGGACGGGAAGAGCACCTCGCTCTCCGCCGCCAGGATCGCCAAGCTGGACCTCTCGAAGGCCGACCTCGCCCCGGTCGACGGCGTGGTGACGCTCTCCGCGGTGCCCGCCACGCTGACCGCCGAGGGCGTGCCCGCGTTCGCCAACTACCAGGCGGGCGAGGCGCTGGACCCGGTCTCGGTCTCGCTGGCCTTCGACCGGAACGCCCAGCTGCCGACCACCCCGCCGGCCGGTGGCACGACCGGTGGCACGGCGGGTGGCACGACCGGCGGTGCCGACTCCGGTACGGGCGGCGCGGGTACGGCCGGTGGTGCCACGCTGACCACCGGCGGCGCCGGCCTGCTGGCCTCCACCGGCTCCGGCACCCCCGTGGTGCCGCTGCTGGCCACCGCCGCCGGACTGCTGCTGGTCGGCGGCGGCGCCACCGTCCTGGTCCGCCGCCGCGGCGCGCAGGCCTGACGGACCCCCGCCCGAAGCGGCCCGCACACGAAACGGCCCCGGCGAGCGGTCTTGGGTTCTAACGGTCCTCGCAACACCCGCGATCTGTGGGAGTTGCGAGGGCCGTGGCTGTTGGACGCGATGATCTTTCGGGTTTGAGGGAG
>NZ_JBFBIL010000060.1:0-46152 GCF_040685575.1 Kitasatospora sp. NPDC088351
GCCCTCGGCATGCCCAACATCCGACGGCAGCCCCGCGACCTTCGACACAGGGATCACCCCAGATCAGCCGACGCGAACCGAAACACGGAGGCTAGAAGGTGAGGTTCCAGGCGTCGATCGTGCCGGCGTCACCCGAGGCGCCGTCGCGCACCCGCAGCTTCCAGATGCCGGCCGCCACGCTCGCGGAGGCGTTCACGGTGTACGTCCTGGCGACGTTGGCGGCGCTGTCGCCGTTCGGGAAGTCCTCCAGGAGGTAGACGGTGCCGTTGGGGGCGACCAGGGAGATCACCAGGTCGCCGCGGTAGGTGTGCTTGATGTCCACGCCGACCTTGAGGGCCGCGGGGGCGTTGCCGCTGACGCCCGACACCGTGATCGGGCTCTCCACCGTGGTGTTGTCGCCGATCGCGACGTCGTTCAGGTTCTCGAAGTAGGCGCCGGGCGTCGGAGTACTGCCGCCGACCGCCTTCAACGCGTCCACCTGGCCCTCGCCGAAGAACGCGTTGTTCGCGGTGGTGCCGGTGCAACGGCTGTCGGAGACCGGGCAGGCCACATCGGCGGCCTGGGCGGCGAGGCGGGCCCGGATGTCGGCCGGGGTGAGGGCCGGGTTGGTGCTCGCGATCAGCGCGGCGACGCCGGTGACGTGCGGTGAGGCCATCGAGGTGCCGCTCTTGGTCCCGTAACGGCCGCCGGGCAGCGTGGAGTAGACGCCGTTGGCACCGTCCCCGCCGGGTGCCGCGATGTCGATGACGCCCTTGCCGTAGTTCGAGTAGGAGGCCTTGACGCTGCCGCTGCCCATCGCGGCGACGGTCACCACGCCCGGAGTTCGGTCGGGATGTCCAGGCAGGCGTTGGTGATGGTCCGGGTGACCGGGGCCGAGTCGTTGGGGCTCGTGGTGTCGGTGGTCTTGTTGGCGAGGTCGTAGTTGGAGTTCCCGGCCGCCGCGACCTGCAGCGAGCCCTTGCCCTCGGCGTACTCCTGGGCGCGCCTGACGCCCTCGATGATGGCCGCCTGATCGGGGTCGTTCGGGCAGTTGAAGGCCCACGGGTCGGTGTAGTAGCTGTTGTTGGTCACCTTGAAGCCGTGGTCACCGGCCCAGACGAAGCCGCAGACGGTGTTCTCGGCGAAGAACAGGGTGCTGCTCGGTTCGGCTATCCGCACCGACGCGATCTTCACGCCCGGTGCGACGCCGACGACGCCCTTGCCGTTCTTCGCCGCCGCTATGGTGCCCGCGACGTGTGTGCCGTGGGTGTCGACGTCCCGCCAGGCCCCGGTACGGGTGTCCGGCTTCCCGTACGCGCAGGACACCGAGTCGGCCGCGTCGAAGTTCGGCGCGAGGTCCTGGTGCTGGTCGTCCACGCCGGTGTCCAGCACCCCGACCTTGACGGTGGGCGAACCGGTCGTCACGGCCCACGCCCGGTCGGCCTTGATCTGGGTCATGTCCCAGCGGTTGGACTCGGTGAGCGTGGTCGTCGCCTGCGCGGGGTTGGCGGGCAGCGCCGGGTTGTAGGCGTCCGCCGGAACGTCGGAGGTCCGGGTCGCTCCGACCTGCTGGATGCCGGCGACACCGCGCAGGGTGACGGCGAACGAGGCGGACGCCGAGTGGGCGACGACCACGCCGATCGCGTCGTAACTCGCGAAGACCGTGCCGCCGTTGGCGGTGACCGCGGCCTTGGCGGCGGTGGTGTCGCCCGGCGCGCCGATGACCAGGTAGGCCCGGGTCCCCGCCACCCAGCCGGCGGCGGCGCCCGGAGCGGTGACCGCGGAGGCGACGACAGCGCCCTTGGAACCGCCGGGAGTTGTGGGGGCGGCGGTGGCGAGCGACCCGGAAGCGGCCAGCGCCACGGCGGTGAGGAAGGCGAGCGCGGCGACCGGTCGGCCGAGCCGCCGGGATATCAGGGGTGACATGTGCGTCCTCCGATCAACCCGTGCGCGAGGGGGTACGCACGGGGTTGAACGCAACATGCCAGAAAGCGGCACACTTGGGGAAGGCTTTACGCGCGACCGCTTGTCACAAACGTGTCAACTTTCGATGTCGGCCGGGGCCGACCACCCCGGCCGGCCCCGGCGCCGGCCCCCGGCTCCCCGCCCTCCCCGAGACCCGGTCAGCCGCCGAGGTGGGCGGCCAGCACGTCCAGCACGGCGGGCCGCTGGTCGGCCAGGTAGAAGTGACCGCCGGGGAAGACCTTCAGGTCGAAGGCGGCGGTGGTGTGCCGGGCCCAGTCACGGACCTCGTCGAGGGTGGCCCGCGGATCCGCGTCCCCGACCAGGGCGGTGATCGGCTGCGGCACCACGGCGTCCGGCGCGCACCGGTACGTCTCGATGGCGGTGTAGTCGCTGCGCAGCGACGGCAGGATGATCAGACGCAACTCCGGGTCGGCCAGCACCCGTTCGTCGGTGCCGCCCAGCCTGGCCAGCTCCGCGAGCAGTTCGGCGTCCGGCAGCCGGTGGACGGCCGAGTCCCGGGGCCGGGAGGGCGCACGACCGCCGGAGACGACGAGCCGCACCGGTCCCGGCGCACCGTCCCGGGCGAAGCAGCGGGCGACCTCGAAGGCGACGGCCGCGCCCATGCTGTGCCCGAAGAACGTCAGCGGCCGGTCCGCCCAGGGCAGCAGTGCCTCGTACACCCGCTCCGCCAGGACGTCCACCGAGTCGATCCCCGGCTCGCCGAACCGGTTCTGCCGGCCGGGGTACTGGACGGCGAGCACATCGGCGTACGGCGAGAGCGCGGCGGAGTAGTCGAGGAAGTAGCTCGCCGACCCGCCCGCGTGCGGAAAGCAGACGAGCCGGGCGGGCGCGGTGTCGACAGGATGGAAGCGGCGGAACCAGGGGCTCTCGGTGGTGATGCTGCCGGGCATGCGGGACAACCTCTCTGCGTGCGGATCAGCTTCGCGTGTCACTCCTGCCCCAGTCTCCCCCGTACGGAACCCCGGCCCGTCACGGGCGTCGACCGGGCCCACCCGGTGGGCCGACGCCGCCTCACCCGTCCCGCGGGGCCGGGCCGAACCGGATGGCGGCGGCACGTTCGCGGGAGACGCGGTCGAGCAGGAGGACGGAGACGGCCTCCGGCGCGGGTGCGGGGGCGGCGCCGCGAGCGTGCCGGGTGAACGCCGCCAGGAGGCGGTCGAGCCCTCGGCGATGGCGGGCGAAGGCCCGGCGCGAGGCCCAGCGACCGCGCTCCCGCTGGCCGGCGAGGGCGGTCTCGGCGCCGACGTCGAGCAGGACGAGGTGCAGCGTCCGCCCCTGCCGGGCGGCCGTACGGGAGAGCCAGCGGCGCATCCACGCGCGGCTGCCGCAGTCGTGGACCAGCAGCGGCCCGCCCCGCCGGACGGTGGCGCGCAGCAGGCGGAAGTGCTCCAGGCGGGCCCACGGCCGGTAGACCGCGTACGGCAGGCGGGCGGGCATCACCGCCTCACAGGCCTCGTGGACGGCGCGCGGGTCGACGGTGGCCGCCCCGGGAGCCTGGGCGGACCAACGGTGCAGCAGGGTGCTCTTGCCGCTGCCGGGGAGGCCCGAGACGACCACGACGGCGTCCGCCGGGTAGTGGGCGGTGAACGGCGCCCCGGCAGCGCCCCGCAGGTCGACCAGGCCTCGCGGCTCCATCCCGGCCTGCGCCCCCTGTTCCGCGCCCCGCGCCTGCGCGCCCTGGCGTACCGCGGTCTGCCCGCCCCGCGTGGTCGGCCTGTCCATTGTGCTCACTCATCCCCGTCCGTGCCCGACCCGGAACGATAACAACTGCCGCCGGACCGGGGAGCAGCCGGTCCGGACCCCGCCACCGAGTGCCCTAGGGTGGGCGCCGATGTGATGGACCGTCAGAATTTGGCGTTCGGGCAATGGCGTCGGCATCGGTGCGGGAGCCGGAGTCGGCATGGCGTATCGGGATCGGTGGAGGGCGTGACGTGACGGGGACGCTGGGAACGGCCGGGCCGGACGCGGGCGCGGGATCCGGGGCGGCGACGCTCACCGGAATGGTGCTGGAGGGACTGGCGCGGGATCCGGGGCGGGTGGCGATCCGGTACGGGGAGCGGGCACTGACGGCGCAGGAGTGTCTGGACGACGTGTACCGGACGGCGCGGGCGCTGCTCGCCGTCGGCCTCGGGCCCGGTGACGGGGTGACGGTCCTGTCCGGGAACCGGCCGGAAGCGGTGCTGGTGCGGCTGGCGGCGAACCAGATCGGCTGCCGGGTGGCGATGCTGTACACGGACCGCCCGGTGGCGGACCAGGTCGCGATGGCCGAGGAGGCGCAGACGGCCGCGCTGGTCTTCGACCCGGACCGGTTCGGCGCGGCGGCGGGCCGGATCGCCGGGGCGCTGCCCGGGGCGGTCCTGCTGGCGCTGGGCCCGACCCCGCTCGGGGAGGATCTGCTGGGGCTGGCGGCGCCGCTCTCGCCGGCGCCGCTGGCGCCCGGATACCGGCCGGGCGACGTCATGGCGGTGCGGTTCACCGGCGGTTCGACCGGGCGGCCGAAGGGCGTGCTGCGCCACTTCGCCCGTCCGCCCCGGCCGCCGCTGGTGGCCGCGTCCGCCTTCCTGCTCTGCACGGCGCTCTGCCACGGGGGCGGCACCACGGCGGATCTGGCGCTGGCGGCGGGCGGCTCGGTGGTGCTGCAGGACGGGTTCGCGGCGGGGGCGGTACTGGCGGCGGTCGAGCGGTACCGGGTGTCGCGGGCGTACCTGCCGCCGCATCTGCTCTACCAGGTGCTGGACCACCCCGGGCTGGGCCGGACCGACCTCGGCAGTCTGCGCCGGGTCACGTACACCGGCTGCCTGCCGTCGCCGGAGCGGCTGGCGGAGGCGACCCGCCGGATCGGGCGGGTGCTGCACCAGACGTACAGCCTGACGGAGTGCGGGCCGGTCACCCGGCTCACGCCGGACGAACATCTCGCCCCGGGGCTGCTGACCACCGCCGGACGCCCCTTCCCGGACACCGAGGTACGGATCCTGGACGAGGAGGGCCGGCCGCTGCCGCCCGGCCGGACCGGGGAGATCTGCGCACGGACTCCGACGGCGATGTCGGGGTACTGGCGCAATCCGGAGCTGACGGCGCGGGTGCTGCGAAACGGCTGGCTGCACACCGGCGACCTGGGCTTCCTGGACGCGGCCGGGTATCTGACGGTGACCGGTCGACGGGAGGCGATGGCGGTCGTGGACGCGCACAACGTGTTTCCCCGGGATGTCGAGCAGCCGCTGCTGGCGCACCCTCGGGTGCGCCAGGCGGTGATGTTCTCCACCACCGGCCGGGACCGGCTGGAGCGGGTGCACGCGGCCGTGACCACGGAGCCCGGGGCGACGGTCACGGCGGCCGAGTTGCACCGGTGGGTGCTCGAACGCAGCGGGCCGCTCTGTGATCCGTCGACGATCCTGGTCCTGCCGGGCATTCCGTTGAGCGAGACCGGGAAGCCGGACCTCGCGGCGTTGCGGGCGCAGGTCGGAGGCGCGGCGACGGCGGGCGACAAGCCCTAGAGAACCGGCGGCCGCCGGCGGGCACCTCAGGGGCGCGCGGTGAGGCTTCGCGCGCCTCTGGCGCTTCGCCCGCCCGCGTGCGCGCTCCCCCGTGCGGCGGGCGTTCCGCGGAGCCGTCCGTGGACACTCGACCGTGCGGGCCGGTCTGCCGATATTCCCGGCGACGCTCCCTTGCACCGCCCCCGGGAGGCGCCCTCCGTGACCTGGCTTCGCGTCCTGACCGCGCTCGGCATCCTCGCCGTGGCGGCCGGCGCCCTGCTCGTCTTCGCCCTCTGCACCGCCGCGGCGAGGGGCGACCGCCGTGACCGCGGCGACCGGGGCGCGCCCCGGGACGACTTCCGGGAGGAGGCCGAGCACAGCGGACTGATCCAGCGTACGGGCGACGGTAGTTGACGGCTCGACGCAAGAACACAAGGTGTCCTGAAGTAGACAACGTCTCCTCACGTGCTTCGGCGTGCGGCACCGGCGACGCCGCACGCCCTGCGGCGCACCGCTCCCCGGCGTTCCCGCACGAAGGAGGGATCTCCACGCCCAAGCGCGGCCAGGCCTCCTTCGGCTACTACGCACGACGCGCCCGGTTCGCGGCGGGACCCCCGCCACAATCAAGGCCGGCCTGCTGCCGACGACCGCACGCTGACGGGTGGTCAGGGCAGCGTCGGCACCCGGTCCGCCGGGCCGGCCGGATCGTCGTGGATCACCACCAGGATCGCGGCCGGCTCGGCGCCGGTGCTCCGGCAGCGGTGCGGGAGCGCCGAGTTGAGGTAGACGCTGTCGCCCGGGCCGAGCCGGACGGTCCGTTCGGGTAACCCCAGCTCGGCCGTCCCGGCATGGACGAAGAAGAACTCCTCACCCGCATGGGACTTGAACGGCGAGTCGGCCGGCTCGATCGGCGGGTACATCATGAACGGCACCATCCGCTTGCCGCTGAGGCCGGTCGCGATGCCCTCGTAGCGCGGGGCGCCGGGGCCGGCCCCGTCCGCCATCGGTGTCCGTTCGCCGGCCCGGACCACGGTGACCAGCTCGGGCTCCACCTCGTCCGAGAACAGCCGGCTGACATCGACGTTCAACGCGTGCGCGAGCTTCAGCGCGGTCGAGATCGACGGGTCGCTGAGACCGCGCTCCACCTTGGAGAGGTAGCTCTTGGTCACCCCGACCCGCGCCGCCAGCGCCTCCAGGCTGAGCCGGTTCTGCTTCCTCAGCACCCTCACTCGGCTGCTCATGCGGCACCTCTCACCCGGAACGTCGGCCTCAGCATCCCATCGCCACCCGCCCCGAGGATGCCCAGGGCCGTCCGCCCGCCGCCCGCCGCATCAGTGCCGCACGCCCGTACCGGCGGCTGCCCGTCTCAGGGCCCGTCCGCTCCGTGGCCGGCCAGGTCGTCCGGGCTGACGGCGATGTGGTCGGCGGCCAGATCGACGGCGACCCGGTGCTCCATGCCGAGCGCCTCCAGGAACTTGACCGGCAGCTGCACCCGGCCGGTGCGGTCCAGCATCACGTACTCGCGCTCGTTGATCGACTCCTCGCCGTGTTCGTCGGTGATGGTGCGGCGCAGCACCTCGCTGCTGGTCCGGCCGTCCCGGATGGCGACCGTGCGACGCACCTCACCCGCCACCATCGGGTCGTGGGTGACGATGACGACGGTGGTGCCGAGTTCACGGTTGACGGTGCGGAACGCCTCGAAGATGGTGGCCGCGGTCTCCGAGTCGAGCTCGCCGGTCGGCTCGTCGGCGAGCAGGACGGGCGGGTTGTTGGCCATCGCCACGGCGATGGCGACCCGCTGCTGCTGTCCGCCGGAGAGCTCGGCGGGGCGGCGGTGGGCGAGCTGGCCGATCTCCAGCGCCTCCAGCAGCTCCGCCACCCGGGCGGCCTGCTGCTTCGCCCCGCCCGGCCCGCCCCGGCGGCCGCGCAGCTGCATCGGCAGCGCGACGTTCTCGGCGGCGGTGAGGAAGGGCATCAGGTTGCGGGCGGTCTGCTGCCAGATGAAGCCGACCACCTCACGGCGGTAGCGCAGGCGTTCACGGGGGGACATGTCCAGCAGCTCGCAGCCGGCCACGGCCGCGCTGCCGGCGGTCGGGACGTCGAGCCCGGCCAGAATGGTGAGCAGGGTCGACTTGCCGCTGCCGGAGGCACCGACCAGAGCCACCAGGTCGCCCTGCCGGATGGTCAGCTCCAGCCCCTGGAGCGCCTGCACCTCGATTCCCTCGGCGCTGAAGATACGGACCAGACGGTCGCAGACGATGGCCGCGCCCGCGCCGTACGCCTTCGGTGCCGCGGCTGCGCGTGCCTGGTCCTGGAGCTCCTGAAAGGTGGGGGTCTGGCCGTCCGGCCGGGTCTGGGGGGCGCTGTTCACCACTGGTCTCCTGTCACCGCTGCGCCTGGGCGCACTCCTGGTCGCGGTTGCCGCGAGCTGATTCCCGTACCGTCCGGGTATGGCGTCTCCGGGGTGGTGGTCACCGCTGGTCCCCCGCCCGCAGTTCGGTGGTGATCTGGCGCCGGCCGGAGACGAACGCCTCGGCCAGTACGCCGACGGACACCAGGGCGGCCAGGCCGAGTGTCTGCACCAGAACGGGCATCACGGTGAGCCGCAGGCCGACCGGGACGTCCGCGCCGATCAGCACCGACAGATCGAACGCCGACCCGAGCAGGGCGACCGCGGCCAGGGCGACCAGTCCGCCGCCGAAGGCGGCGACCAGGGTCTGCGGCAGTGTCTCGGCGACGATCAACGCCAGACCCTGCCGGGGCCGCAGGCCCATGGTGCGCAGCCTGGCGAGCAGGGCGACGCGTTCGGGGGCGGCGCGAAGCAGCGTCAGCAGCACGGCGAGGAGGGCGAAGGCGGCGGCGCCGATCACGGCGACCCAGAACAGCCGGCTCGCCGAGCGCTGGAGCGGGTCGGCGGCGAGTTCGGCGGCCACGGTCGCGCTGGTCTTCACCAGGTAGCCGTTGGGTACGGCGTCGGGGTCGGCGCTCGCGGGGGCCGGGGCGGACGCGGAGGACGCCGACGTGGACGCCGGGGCCGGCGCGGACGACGCGGGCACCGACGGCTTGGCAGAACCGGAGGTGGGCGACGAGGCAGGCGCCACCGCCTGGGACCAGTCCGCCGCGGCCGCGGCGCCCTCCTTGATCGAGGCCGCCAGCGTGCGCACCAGTCCCTTCAGCTGCCGCTCGTCCACGTCGCCCGTGGCGAGCCAGACATTCAGGTGGCCGAGTTCGGGAACCCGTGCGACCGCCGGTCCGGCCGGCAGCACGACGAACCGTCGGCCCAGGCCCGGGAGCGCGGGCGTGCCGTCGACCGTTCCTGCCGCGGTGGTGACGAGTTCGCCACCGTTGGGCAGGCGCAGACGGTGGTTACCGTCCATGCCCTTCTTCGCGAGTTCGGTGCTGAAGAGGGCCGGAACGGGCGAGTCGGCGCCGCCGGTTCCGCCCGCGAGCACGGCCGGGTCGAACTCGCCGCGCCCGACGGTGCGGGACAGCTCGGCGTACGCCTCGGGCTCGACGACCACCACGGTGGTCCGGGTGGACCCGTCACCGGTACCGAGGAGGAAGCCCTCGGACTCGGTGTAGGCGGGCACGGCCGTCCGCACTCCGGGCAGCGCGGCCGCCGCCGCAAGGAAGCCGGGCGACAGGTTGACGCCGATCGGTACGGCGAGGGAGGCGTCGCCGCCGGTGGCGATCCGGGCGGAACGCAGCCGTCCGCTGTCGATCGTGTCCAGCACGGTGGCCCCGAAGCCCGCGGTGGTGACCGCGAGCAGCAGCGCGAGCAGCGGCAGCATCGGGGGGCCCGTGCGGCCGCCGGTGCCACGGGCGGCGCGGGCCAGACCGAGGAATCCGACGAGCCCGGGGCGACGGCCGGCCAGCCGGGCGAGCGCTCCGACCAGCAGCGGCTGGAGCCGGGCGAGCAGCAGTCCGCCGGTCAGGGCGAGCAGCAGCGGAGCGGCGACCAGCAGCGGGTCCAGGCCCTCCCCGGGCGGGGCGACCCCGTGTCGCCGGACCGCCAGCACGGCCGCGACGGTGACGGCCAGGACGGCGGACTCGGCGACCAGCCGGCGCCGTCCTCCGAGGGCACGCGGCGCGGACCAGAGCACGGACGCGCGGACCGGGAAGCTCAGCAGGGCGAGCAGGGTGGTGGCGAGGCCCGCGAGGACGGCGCCGGTCCAGCGCGGGGTGGGAAACAGTACGAGGGCGAGCGCCGTCGCGACCGCCGCGGCGGGCAGGAGGACCACCGCGCCCTCACCGAGCAGACGCAGCAGCACACCTCCGCGCGATCCGCCGCGGGCCTGGAGCAGCCGTAGTTCGGCGGCGCGCCGGTCGGCGGTGAGAGCGGCGGCCAGGCAGAGCACCACGGCGGCGACTCCGGCCAGGCCGGCCGGGCCGATCGCGGCGACCGGAGCGGCGGCGGCCTGCTGGGCGGTGGCCTGCTTGAACAGCTGGGGCAACGTGGAGTTGATGGCCAGGTCCTGTCGGCCGGTGTAGACGGCCAGCCCCACGCCGGTGGGGCCGGCCAGGAAGGAGGCGACCTCCGCGTTGGTCTCGGGCAGCAGATCGGCGCGCAGGGCGGCGGTGTCGACGGGCATCCGCCAGAAGTCCACCGCTCCGTACCCCCACACCTCGATCCGGGACAGAGCGTCACCGCCGACGACACCGGCGGTCTGCCAGCCGCCCTTGGTGGACAGGCAGGCGGCTTCGGCGCAGGACAGATCGGTCCAGTAGGGGTCGTGCAGGTCGTTGGGGGTGTACAGGCCGACCACCTCGGCCTGGGGTTCCTCGGGGCCGCCGGTCTCGAGGATGTCGCCGAGCTTGGCGCCGATCGTGGCGGCGGCGTTGGTGCTGAGTGCGATCGGGACCGGTCCGGTCTCGGTGCCCCCGCCGGGCCATCGGCCCGACGCCAGGGTGGCGTGCTCGGTGAGGCCGTTCAGATAGAGCAGGTTGAGCTTGGTCGCCGCCTCGTCGATCTTGGCGAGTCCGGGATTGACCAGCGGGCGTGTCGTGTTGCTGCGCACGCCGTAGACCAGGCCGCTCGACTCGTAGTGAAACGTCTTTCCCGTGCGGGCGGCCAGCTTCACCGCCACCTGGTCGAGGTCCGCCGTGCCGAAACGGTGGTTCGAGGTGGCGACCATGCTGGTCCAGCCCGGGCCGCGGCTGCGCAGCAACTCGCGCAGCGCGTCGTCGTTCCCCCGGTCGAGCACTCGTGGGAACGCGACGGCCAGAAAAACGGTGCCGAAGGCGAGCGCCGCCATGAGCAGTGCGGCGAGCGGCGCCGAACGCAGCCGGGTGCGCACCCAGGGCGCGGGGCGGTAGTCGGTCTTCGGGTGGGCGTCGGCGGGGGCGGGCGCGCCGGTACCGGCCGGGCTGGTCACATCTCCTCCACGTGCCGCAGCCGGGCGGCCACGTCTCGACGACGGCGTCCGCTGACGAAGGCCGACAACAGGGGAACGGCGGTGATCGCGCCCGCGAGCAGCACGGCCCAGCCGAACGGCAGGTCGACCAGGACTTCGGGCACCGGCCTGCGGGCCGCGGGGGTGAGCACCACGAGCGGGACGATCAGCTGGACGATCAGGGCGCCGAGGCCGAGGCCGACGACGCTTCCGAGTCCCACCAGCAGGGCCTGTTCGGCGGCGGCCGTCCGTCGCAGCCACCGCCGGGGTGTGCCGATGGCGAGCAGCACCGCGAACTCGCCGGAGCGCTCGCGGGCGGAGGCGGCCGAGGCGGCGGCGTAGCCGATCGAGGCGAGGACGGCGGTGACCAGGGCGATGGCGGCGAGCGCGCTCTGCGGGGCGGCGCTGAGCGGGTCGCTGAGCAGATCGTCGGCCACCTCGTCCCGCAGCTGCAGGTTCTGTGCACCGGGGGTGGTCCGCAGCACGGCGGCGGCCTCGCCAGGTGTCCGGTCGTCCGGGCCGGTGGCGGGCAGCCACCACTCGGTGGGTCCCGGCAGTTCCTTGCCCCCGGCGGCGAGGAAGCGGCCGGCGGTGGCGAGGTCGACGGCAAGCGCCGTTGTGCCCGCCACGGGCAGCGCCTCGACCGCGGCGGTGATCTTGACCGGCAGGTCGGCGCTGCCGAGGGGAACGCGGATGGTTTCGCCGACGGCCGAGCCGACGGCGGCCAGATAGGCGTGGGTGGCGACGCCTGGGACCTCCACCGGAGCGGGGGCACCGGCGGGAACGACGGTGACGCGCTGGCTGCGGGCGGACAGGCTGCCCGGCACGTACTCGAGCTTGAACAGCTGCTGGCCGCCGGTCTCCGTGGGCAGGACGGCGGAGAGGGGAGGGCCGTCCTGGACGAAGGCGCTGGCGCTCCAGGTCAGGTCGGCCGGTACGGGAACCACCGTGGCCGGGCCGGTCGCGGTGTCGGCGACGGCGATCCGGCGGACGGTCAGCTTGCCGTGGAGCGCACCGCCGTACTGCGCGTCGAACCCGACGACCACGCCGGACAGGGTGAGCGGCGCTGCGGCGGAGCCGAGCGGGGCGTCGGTGAGCGCGGTGAGGTCCGCGGTGACCTTGGCGTCGCCGTCGGCGGGAACGCCGGACAGCATGATGCGGTAGGTGCTGCCGAAGCGGTCGCGGATCAGCGCCCAGAGCTGCGGGTGTTCGTCCGACGGCTTGCTCGGGCTGATGTTGATGTCAGCCTCGATACGCAGCGGGTGGCCGGGCAGCGGCAGACCGGCCTGTGGCCCGGTGGGCGCGGGCTCGGCGAGCGGGGCGAACACCTCCTGGCGGCTCTTCCCGTCGAGCAGGTCGGAACGGACCGGGACGCGGTCGGCGAACCCGGCGGCGTCCAGGGCGAGCAGGTGCCCGGTGCTGCCGTCGGGCAGCCTCCGCTCCTCGCGGGTCACGGGTATCAGCCGGTCGCCTCCGGGCAGGGAGCCGTAACGGCCGCCCTGTCCCATCGGGGCCGTCTCCGAGGCGGATATCCGCAGGCCGTCGGCGGTGGCGAAGGAGGCCTGGTCGTGCTGGGAGGCGGACCAGGTGCTGTGCTGGCCGAGCGCCAGCACACCGGTGGAGACGGACAGCACCAGCAACAGGACGGGGCCGGTGGCCCGGCCGGGGCGGCGGGCCAGCTGCCAGCCGACCAGGGCTGGTGCCAGACCGCGGCCACGGGCGGCCAGTCGGCTGCCGAGCCGGGCGGCGAACGGCAGCAGCCGCAGTACCAGCAGGGTGCCGGCGCAGAGGGCCAGGGTGGGGGCGGCGATCAGGACGGGGTCGAGACCGAGTCGGCCCGAGGCGTCCGTCGACAGCCCGCCGCTGTACTGGCTGAGCTGCTGGTAGGCGAGGCCCGCCAGGACGAGCAGCGCGAGGTCGGCGCCGGAGCGGACCGCGTTGGTGACGGCCGTCTGGCGCCGTCCCGCGCGGCGCAGCACTGCGCGGCCGGCGCCGCGCAACAGGGCGGGTGTGATGGTGAGCAGGACGCAGGCGAGGGCGCAGGCGGCCGCGAGCGGCCAGAGCGCAGGGCTCACGCCGGTGTCGAGGGGTACCCGGGCGAGCGGCCCGTAGCTGGCGAGGGCGCGCAGCAGGAGCGGAGCGAACAGGGGCGCGAGCAGCGCTGCGGGCAGGGCGAGCAGCAGCGACTCGGTGGCGGTGAAGACACTGAGACGGACGCTGGAGGCACCGCGGGCCGCCAGCAGGGCGTTCTCGCTCTCCTGCCGGGTTGCCATCAGATGGACGACCAGAAGGAGAACCGCGGCCGCGAGCACGCTCAGCTGCAGGGCACCGATCATCAGAGTGGAGCGGGCGACGAGGGCGCTGGACTCCAATTCAGTCAGCAGAGTGGGTAGTTCGCTCTTGATCTGGAGGCCGGTGGTGCCCTTGTACTGGTCGGCGAGGAGAGTGGCCCGGTCACGGAGGGCGGCAGCTTCGGAAGCGCTGATGCCGGCGAGGTCCGGGCTGAGCAGCCAGCTGCGGCCGTCCTGCACGACGCCGGCGGCGGTGAAGGCGCTGTCGTCGACCAGCAGCGGACCGTAGGTGGTGAAGCCGCCCGCCTGGATCTCACGCCCGCCCAGAGGATCGAGCCCCCAGTACGGGTCGGCGGTGTCGGTGGCGCGGTAGACGCCGGTGACACGGACGGTGAGCGGCGGGCCGCCGTAGCGGTCGTCGAGCCGGACCTCGGCGGGCAGGGCGTCGGCGGTGAGGCCGAGCCGGGCCAGCGCGGTCTGCGGGACGACCGTCTGGACATTCCCCTGCCCGGCGGCGGGCCAGCTGCCGGCGACCAGTCGGACGTGCTCGTGGTCGAGGCTGGCGAACAGGGTGAGGTCCGGCTGGCCACCGGTGCCCGACGGCGTCCCGGCGGTGTCGGCCGGCCGGGGGGTGCCGTTGCTCGGGAGTCCGTACGAGCGGCTGCGGGTGAGGCTCTCGGTGTGGACCGGGAAGTCGCCGAAGAGCCTGCCGCCGTAGACGCCGATCGCCTCGTCGTCCTTGGCCCGCCCGTCGAGGCCGTGTTCGCTGGTGACCAGCACGTTGGCCCTGTTGCGGCCAGCCCCTTGCAGCGCCTGGCGCAGGCCCGCTTCGCCGACCGTGCTGTTGAACGCCACCAGCGCGGTGAGCACCGCCGTGGTGATCAGCATGGTGACCAGGACAGCGGCGGCCAACGACAGTCGCCCGCGCAGACGGCGCACGACAAAGCCGAGCATCCCGTTCCTCCCCCTGGTTCGTCCCGGTTCCGCGCGGCTGCCTGTTCCGGACAGATTCCGGCCAGGGATGAATGCCTGTCACGCACCGAGGCAGTGATCACCGGCGCTTGATCACCGGATAGCGGACGATGCTGTCAGATTCACTGCAAGAACGGAAGGGACTTGCGCGAAACATGTAAGTAGTGAGCAAATTCTCGGCATTGACGACGTTAGCCCGCATGACACACCGTCAATACGCCATGGACACATCATGCAATACGCCTGAAACCATCCAGGCATCACACCTCACACCACACCTCGGACCGCAGAGCCGAGGAACACATCCAGGGGGCCGCCGTATGACGCAGCAACCGGTCGGCACCGTCACCGCTCCCATGGTGACCGTCACCGACCTCTGGCACAGTTTCGGCACCGGGGAGCGAACCGTGCACGCGCTGCGTGGCGTCTCGTGCACCATCGGGCGCGGCGAACTCACCGCCCTGAAGGGGCGGTCGGGCTCGGGCAAGACCACCCTGCTCAACCTGGTCGGCGGGCTGGACGCCCCGACCAGCGGCACCATCAGCCTGGACGGCACCGACATGGCCGGCCTGGACGAAGACGGAAGGCTCGCGCTGCGCCGGGACCGGATCGGGTTCGTGTTCCAGTCCTTCGGCCTGCTCCCGGTACTCACCGCCGCCGAGAACGTCGGGGTGCCGATGCGGTTGCGCAAGATCCCGGCCGCGCAGCGCGAGGAGCGCGCCCACACCCTGCTGGCGCTGGTCGGCCTCGCGGACCACGCCAACCAGCGCCCGGGCGAGCTGTCCGGCGGGCAGCAGCAGCGCGTCGCCATCGCCCGCGCGCTCGCCAACGAACCGGACCTGATCATCGCGGACGAGCCCACCGGGCAGCTGGACTCCGAGACCGGCCGCTCGATCATGCAGCTGCTGCGCGCGGTCGTCCGCAGCGAGGGCGTCACCGTTCTGGTCGCGACCCACGACCAGAACCTGATCGAGCTGGCCGACCGGGTGGTCGAGCTCCGCGACGGCCGACTCATCGAGGGGGCCTCCTGATCGCGTGACCACGCCGGAGACACCGAGCGGCCTCGGCTGCCGCGGCCCGGCCCGGCCCGGCCCGGCCCGGCAGGAGCGTGCCCCACGGTCGAAGCCCAACCCCGCGCGGAGCGGCCCCGGGAGGTCACTTCGGCCCTGGCCTGTCCGGCCGACCCGGTCGGTCGGTCGGTCGGTCGACCCAGTCGGTCGGGTCAGTCCGGAGGACGGGCCACGGCCGTACTGCGTCGTGCCGCGCCATGCCCTGCCCTGCCGCACCACACCGCAGATTCGGTCGCGGTCGGGCGGGCCGCGGTCAGCGGGCCCTGAGTGCCGCCTCGCACGCCCGGCACCGCCGAGTCCGCTGCGACGGCGGGTACCAGGGCCGGCCCGGTCCGGTCGGCCGGTACGGCTCCCGTTCGAGGTCACCGGTGTCGATTCCGCAGAATGTGAGTGGCCCCGGGTCCTCCGGTACATCCGGATCGGAGGGCGCCGCGTGCACCCAGCGCACCCGGGCACCCACGTCGACCTCTCCCGCGTCCAGCACCTCCGTGGCCGACTCCAGCTCGACCAGCACGATCACTCCGCTCATACCTCGACCCTGCGCCCCGGCGGCAGTGTCCGCATCCCGGCCGTACCGGATGCGCCGACCCAGCCCGGACTCCCGGCCCCGGCCCCGGCCCCGGCCCCGGCCCCAGCCCCAGCCCCAGCCCCAGCCCCAGCCCCAGCGAAGTATGCGGACGGTCAGGGCTTCGGCAGCGTGATCGACTGCGCGTGATGGAACACCTCCCCCTCGTCCCAGATCTTCTTGGTCCGCTGCAGCCGGGCGTAGTTCTCCTTGTAGTAGAGGCGCTGGTAGGCGGGGTCGGCCTGGCCGGCCAGGCCGAGATCGACGTCCGGGTAGTTGACATAGGCACCATCGGTGTCGGCACCGATCTCCGGGATGCCACCGGTCTCCCGGTAGACGTCCCGGTAAAGGCCCCTGAGGTAGCCCAGGTGGGCGGCGTCATGGGCCGGGTCCGTCCAGTACGTCTGGTACTGCAGCTTCATGATCGAGTCCCGCTGCGGCACGGCGGTGTCCGCAGGCAGCCGGTCGTTCACCTTGCAGCCGTAGGAGTCGATCTGCACCAGCGTCCGCCCGAGGTCGACGCCCGGGACGTCCCTCGTCAGACCTGCCCAGAAGGCCCCGATCTGGGCAGTGGTGAAGGGTCGGCGATGGTAGGCCGACTTGTACTTGCCTCGTTGGTTGTCACCGGATGAGTTGAGCGTCATGGTGGCCTGGAACCACGGCATCTGACGGCGCTTGTCCGGATAGGGCAGGAAAAGTCCTCCGGCGACGTGGGTCTGAACGACCGATCTGGTCCTGATCCCCCTTTCCATGGCGGCCAGGAATTCCTCCAATGGCGCCGGATCGTCCTCGTCCCACTGGCTGAACAGAACGACGTTCCCGTTCGACCGGTGGGTGAGCATGAGAATGGAGAACAACCCCTGATAGACCTGCTCCTCCTTTCCACTGTGCTCCATCAGGAACGCGCCGAAGTTGTCCAGCAGTGTGCGGAAATCCTCAGGGCGGTTCACCAAGTCCTCCCAGGGCCAGGCGACGCTGCTCAGCCAGACCCTCGGCGGCGGCCTTGGGATGTTCCGGGCAAAGTGGTAGCGCAGGACCACCCCGAAGTTCCCGCCACCACCTCCGGTGTGCGCCCAGAAGAGATCCTTCTCCGGCGAGCCCTCGCCGTCGTCCCGGTGGGCCCTGGCCACCTCGACCGTGCCGCCCCGGACGGTCACCACGTCGACCTGGACCAGGTGGTCGACCGTCAACCCGTGCCGCCGGGACAGGACCCCGTACCCGCCCCCGCAGATGTGGCCGCCGGCACCGACCGAGTAGCACGAGCCGGCGGGCAGCGTGACACCGTGCTTGCGGAAGAGGGTGGTGTAGATGTCCCAGTTGGTGGCACCGCCCTCCACGCAGTAACTCGGCCTGCCGAACTTGTCCCTCGCCGCGCGGACGCCGCGCATGGTGCTGAGGTCGAGAATGACGCCCTTGTCATTGTCGACGAACCCCTCGTAACAGTGCCCGCCGCCCCGGATCGTCGGCCGCAGACCGCTGTCGAGCGCCGCCCTCAGCTCCGCCACCGCGTCCGCCTCGTTTCCCACCAGCCGGATGTAGGCGGGCCGGCTGCCCCAGCGCTGGTTGAAGCCCTGACTGAGCGTCTGGTAGCGAGAGTCGTCCGGCAGCACGGACTGCCCCTCGGGCACCGCCGCCACCTCGGCGGCGGCGGTGACGTCCGCCAGGCCCAGCGAGGCGCCGGAAACCCCGACCGTGGCCATTCCGGCGCTGCCGAGGAATCCACGACGGGAGAACTCTTGCCCCATGCCAGGACCCCACTTTCTCGACTCTGAGAAGCTGACGGCCGCACGCTAGCACGGGCGTTTGAGCAAGGGAATCCCTATACGAATTAATGTGACAGTACGTCCTTTTCTTGGAATCTTCCGAAGCGCCTTCCCCGCCGCATTGTCAGTGGCACCGCTTAATGTCCCGTCACCCGGTCGAGCAGAAGCTCGGGACCAGCCACCGAGGAGGAAGCCATGCGGCGTCATACCCGCCGACCCGACCACCCCCTGGGCACCACAGACACCACCGGGCAGGCCCCGAATCCAGCCCCGCCCCCGTACCCGCCGCAGGCTCGACGCCGCTCGGACGTCAGAACCGAGACCGGACACGGCGCCGGAGTGACCGTCAGAGCGGCTCGGTGTACCAGCGGCGGTGGACGACGGGCTCCACCAGAAGAACGGCGACGCCCGCCGTGAGAGCGACCACGGCCGCCGGAAGGCTCTGCCAGGCGGCCGCCACCGCACCGGCGACGACGACCGGCGGGCGCAACAGGGTGAGCGGGCCAAGACCGATGATCATGGCAAGGGTGCTGAGCCGGAACGGTCCGACCAGGTAGCAGGCCAGGCTGCCCAGGACCAGGGCGCTGTACGGCCCGTAGACCACGAGCATTCGCAGGCCCGCCTCGTCGAGTTCGCGGTAGCGGGCCGCCGGGTCGTCCGACCCGAGCAGGACCGCCCCGGCGACGGCGGCCGCCGCGAGCAGGCCAGGCGCGCCGTGAGCGAGACCGCGCAGGGCGGCCCGGCGGTTGCCGGCGGCACGGCGGATCCGGCCGTCGCGCCCGTTGGAGGCGCGGAAGCCGGCGAAGGCCGCGTCGAGGAGGCCGAGGAGGAGAAGCAGGACGGCACTCACCCGGCGGCTCCGACGAGGCGGCGGGCGTTCCGGTCCAGGGCGGCGCTCAGTGGGGCGACGAGTTCGGGAAGCACGCCGAGCACCGGACGCAGGGTCGTGCAGAACGGGTTGCTGTGGCCGCGCGGCTCGTAGAGCAGCGGGACGAGGCCTCGGGCGTGGGCGGCGGCACGCAGCAGGGTGGCGTCGTCATGGGCGCGGCGGGCGGACGCCACGCCGTCGTGGCGTCCGAGGGGGTCGCGCATGCGGGCTCGGTGGAACACCCAGGCGCCGATCGGGGCGAGGCCGGTGGCGGCGATGTCGTAGTGGCAGAAGGCGACCGTACCGGGCCGGCCCTGGGCGGCGAAGAAGGCGTCGAGGTCGGCGTCGCGGAAGTGGTGGAGCAGCCCGGTGGAGACGTACACCGTGCCGGGTTCGTCGAGTTGGAAGGCGTCACCGTGGACGAAGCGGCAGGGCAGGTGTTCGGCGCGGGCGAGCCGTTCGGCCTCGGCGACCAGGGCGGCGTTGAGGTCGACGCCGAGCAGTTCGACGTCCGGTCCGAGGACGCCGGTGGCGGCGATCCACCGGACGAGGTAGCCGAGGCCGCAGCCGATGTCGACGATCCGTACCGGTCCCGGCCGGGTCTGGCGGACGGCGTCGAGCAGCGGGCGCAGCAGGGCGGCGAGCCGGTCGCCGAGGCGCAGTTCCTCGCTGAGGCGCTGGAGTTCGGTGTGGACGGCCACCAGTCGGCGGTCGACGGCGGCCGGGTCGAGGATTCCGCCGGCCGCGGGCAGGCCCTCGGCGATCCTGGCCGCGCGGTGCTGCCCGGTTCGCCGCAGCCGCTCGACGACATCGGCACGCCGGACGGGCAGCCGCTCGCGGGTGCGCGGGTCGTGGGCGACGATCAGGTCGGAGATCTCGATCAGTTGCACGGCGGTACGGTACGCCCCTCCTCGAAGCACCGCGCAGCGGGCGCCGCCCGCCCGGAGGCTGTCCTGCACCACGACGTCAACGAACTGGTCACGCCGCCGCCCTCGTTCGCGGTGGGCCGGGTCGCGCTGCTCGGCGACGCGGCACACGCCATGACGCCCCACCTCGGCCAGGGCGCGTGCCAGGCACTGGAGGACGCGGTGACCCTGGCCGCCGCGCTCGGCTCGGCGCCGACGGTGGAGGCGGCTCTCGCGCGTTACGACGAGCGGCGCCCGCGCAGCCGAACGGTGGCCCGCGACGCGCGCCGGGCGGGCCGGACGGGACAGCAGCTCGCCCATCCGCTGGCCGTCGCCGCGCGCAACGCGGCGATCCGGTTCACCCCACCCGGCGTGATGATCCGTACGGTTCTGCGGCACGCCGACTGGACACCGCCGCGGATCATCCCGAGCACGACCCGCGCCTGACGAGCACGGACAGGCCCCCCTTGGGACTGCACCGGAGCCGCTGTGGTCCGCCCTTGCCGGGGCGGACCACAGCGGCTTCGAACGACACCCATCGCCCAGGCTTGACCGATCAACTGATTAGGCGCCATATTACTCCCATGGAGCAGCACCCGGCCGAAAGCGGCGCACCCACGCTCGACCAGGCACGACGACAGATCGCCCGCTACGGCCTGACGGCCGACCCGCAGGCGGTACTGGTCGCGGTGCGGCTGATGGCGGCGGGCGCCCGGCTCGGCCAGGCCGGAGAGGCACACTTCTCCCGCTTCGGCCTGTCCACCGGCCGCTACCGGCTGCTGGCCGACCTGGAGGACCACAACGGAGAGAAGTCACCCTCCCAGCTGGCGGCCAGTCTCGGCGTCTCGCGGGCGACCGTGACCGGGCTGGTCGACGGACTCGAACGCGAGGGCCTGGTCGCCCGCCGACCGTCCACCGATGACGGCCGGGGCAACGTGGTGATGCTGACGACCCGCGGCGCCCAGCGCCTGCGGGACATGGCACCGGAGCACTTCGAGCGGATGCAGGCCATGGTCGGCGGGCTCTCGGTCGAGGAGCGCACGGTCTTTCTCGGCCTGCTGGCCCGGCTGGTCGAGGGCATGAACGCCCTGACCGCCGACTGACGCCGACCCGGCCCGACCCGGCCCGGGGGGGCCGCCTTGCGCACGACAGGCGGCCCGCCCTTCTCACGCCCCAATAGTTAGCCACCTAAACACAAATACTTAGCCACCTAATCACCTGGCGAGGAGACCCCCATGCCCCGACGGCAGGACACGCTCACCGAAGGCCCCGCCGAAGCCCCCGGCACACCACCCCCCTTCGTGCTCTGGCGCGAGGTCCTGGTCGCCTACGCCATGCCCGCCGTGATGGCCGGGATCGGCGGGATCGCGACCCGCCGACCGGAGCTGATGATCGCGGCCGGCACCACCATCGCCGGCACCTCGGCCGCGGTCGCAGCCCTGGTCGGCTCGCGACTGCGCCGCCGCCCGGCGCGCTCCTGGACCGTGCGGGTGCCGCGCATCCTGCTGGCGGCCGGGTTCGGGCTCGGCGCCGCGGCGCTCGGACTGCTGCTCGGCTGGTCCGGCGCGCACTGGCTGCCCGGGATCCCGGCCCTGGCCGCAAGCCCGTGGCCCGGGCGGCTCCGCTTCGACCTGCCGGTGTCGGCGGCGATCGCCGCCACCATGATCACCTGGCGCTGGCGCGGCACCCGCGCACACCGCCGCCGGCAGCACTGACCCCACCGACCGCACCCTCCGGGCCCCTTCCGGATCCGATCCGGATCCATTTCAGCCCCACTCGAAAGGCAGACGACATGATCGTCATCATGGGCGCCACCGGCGCCACCGGCGGCGCCGCACTCCGGAGTCTCGCCGAACTCGGCGTGCCGAGCCGCGCACTCGGCCGCGACCCGGGCCGCCTCGCGGCCGGCCTCACCGACCACACCCGCCGACTGGTCGAGCCGGTGTTCGCCGACGCCGGGGACCAGGGCTCCCTGTGCGAGGCCTTCAAGGGCGCCCGCCAGCTGTTCCTCACCATGGCGAACGGGCCCCAGCAGGTCGAACACGAACTGCGGGCCATCGACCTGGCCGTGGCCGGCGGCGTGCAGCACATCGTCAAGATCTCCGCGCCCGCCGCCGAGCCGGACTCCCCCGTCGCCGTCTCGCGCGGCCACCACCGGATCGAGGAACACCTGCGGGCCTCGGGCGTCACGGCGACGATCCTGCGTCCGTACGCCTTCATGCAGAAGCTGCTGCTCCTGGCACCCGGCATAGCGGCGGCCGGCCTGATGCACGGCGCGATGGGAGACGCCCCGTGCAACTACGTCGACTGCCGGGACATCGGCGACGTGGCCGCCGCCGCACTCACCCGGCCGGAGATCGCCGGCGGGACGTACCACCTGACCGGCGGGCGGGCGTACAGCCACCCGGAACTCGCCGGGCTGCTGAGCCAGCTGCTCGGCCGGCCGGTGCGCTATCTCGACCTGGCACCCGGGGAGCTGCACGCGCACCTCGTCCAGCGGGCCGGCATGCCGGACTGGCTGGCCGCCCATGTCGTGGAGATCCAGCAGCTCGCGGCGGCCAGGCCGGAGGTCCCCGACGACATCGCCACCCGGCTGACCGGCCGCGCCCCGCGCACCCTGGAGGCGTTCCTCCGCGAGCACCTGGACCGGTTCCACTGACCCCTCCGCACACCACGGCGGGCCCGACGAACGGCCGGACAGATCCGAGCACGGCCCCGGAAGGCGGGCCCGCCACCCGGAGGGAGCGCGAATCCGGTGTGGCGTGGATCACTGCCGAAAAACTGAACTGACGATCCGTCAATTCTACTGATGAGCCGTCATGTCGACTCAACGGAGGCTCAGTTATTGACTGACAAACAGTCAGATTCAGTCATTCCAGAGCAAGTTGGGTGGAGTGTCAGGCAGTACGGCCCTCACCACCCAGGACTAGCATCGGTCGGGTTGCCCGTTCCGGCCCCGGAGTGGGGTCACCCGTCAGACGAGTGCCCCCACCGCCCCCAGGGACCGGACATCGGTCGGGACGGGGCGAGGACAAGGAGCGCACGGACTGCCATGACCGCTGAACCGAGCCGGACGAACCAGCACCCACCGGTACCGCAGGCCCTTTTCCCCGGCCGCCCGGCCGCCGCCCCGCGCACCCTGGTCGACGTCCTCGACGCCACCGTCCGCGCCCACCCGAACGAGCCGGCCCTGGACGACGGTCACACCGTGCTCAGCTACCGCGCGCTCGCCGCCGAGGTCGAGCAGGTGCGCCGGCGGCTGGCCGCCGCCGGGGTCGGCCCGGGCGACCGGGTCGGCGTCCGCGTCCCGTCCGGCACCAACGACCTCTACGTCTCCATCCTCGCCGTCCTGGCCGCCGGCGCCGCCTACGTGCCCGTCGACGCCGAGGACCCGGACGAACGCGCACAGCTGGTCTTCGAGGAGGCCGCGGTCGCCGCCGTGCTCGGCGCCGAACGCGCGCTGACCGTGACCGGAGAGCACCAGCATCCCGTCGGCCCCGGCCGTCCGGACCCCTCCGACGACGCCTGGATCATCTTCACCTCGGGCTCCACCGGCCGCCCCAAGGGCGTCGCCGTCACCCACCGAAACGCCGCCGCCTTCGTGGACGCCGAGGCCGCGCTGTTCCTCCAGGACGAGCCGATCGGCCCCGGCGACCGCGTGATGGCCGGCCTCTCCGTCGCCTTCGACGCCTCCTGCGAGGAGATGTGGCTCGCCTGGCGCTACGGCGCCTGCCTGGTGCCCGTCCCCCGCTCCCAGGTCCGCAGCGGCGCCGACCTCGGCCCCTGGCTCGCCGAGCAGGAGATCACCGTGGTCTCCACCGTCCCGACCCTGGCCGCGCTCTGGCCCGCCGAGGCGCTGAACGAGGTCCGGCTGCTGATCTTCGGCGGCGAGGCCTGCCCGCCCGAGCTGGTGCAGCGCCTGGTCACCGAAGGCCGCGAGGTCTGGAACACCTACGGCCCGACCGAGGCCACCGTGGTGGCCTGCGCGGCGCTGCTGACGGGCGGGGGTCCGGTCCGGATCGGCCTGCCGCTGGACGGCTGGGACCTCGCCGTGGTCGACGAGGCGGGCACCCCGGTCACGCCGGGCGGCACCGGCCAGCTGGTGATCGGCGGCGTCGGCCTGGCCCGCTACCTGGACCCGGTCAAGGACACCGAGAAGTACGCACCGCTGCCCTCGCTCGGCTGGGACCGCGCCTACCGCAGCGGCGACCTCGTCCAGGCCGATCCGGCGGGCCTGCTCTTCCTCGGCCGCACCGACGAGCAGATCAAGCTCGGCGGCCGCCGGATCGAACTGGGCGAGGTCGACGCGGCACTCCAGGCCCTGCCCGGCGTGGCCGGGGCGGCGGCCGCCGTCCGCACCGCGCGCGGCGGCAACCAGCTGCTCGTCGGCTACCTGGTCACCAAGGACGGCTGGGACCGCGAACAGGCCGTCGAACGGCTGCGCGCCGAGCTCCCGGCCGCCCTGGTGCCGCTCCTCGCGCCCGTCGACTCGCTGCCCACCCGTACCTCCGGCAAGGTCGACCGCAACGCCCTGCCCTGGCCGCTGCCCGGCCTGGAGACCGCCGGGCCGACCGAGCAGCTGTACGGCACCGAGGCCTGGCTGGCCGAGCAGTGGAGCGAGATCCTGGGCGTGCCGGTGAGCGGCCCGCGCGACGACTTCTTCGCCATCGGCGGCGGCAGTCTGGCAGCGGCCCGGCTCACCACCCTGCTGCGCGCCCGCTACCCGAGCGCCGCGGTGCTGGACATCTACCAGCAGCCGACGCTGCGCAAGCTCGCCCGCCACCTGGAGCGCACGGCGGCCGACAGCGGCGAGACCCGCACCATCGCCCTGGTGCCGACCAGGGCCAAACTGCTCCAGCTGCTCCTGCTGATCCCGCTGTTCACCGTGGTCGGACTGCGCTGGACGGTCGCGCTGCTGGCGCTCGGCAACGTCCTCACCCACCTCGGCGACTACCCGTGGGCGCCGACCGCGTCCTGGTGGGCGGTGGGCGCGGGCGCACTCGCCCTGTACACCCCGGCGGGCCGGCTGGCGATCGCGGCCGGCGGCGCCCGGCTGCTGCTGCGCGGTCTGCGACCGGGCAGCTATCCGCGCGGCGGCGGCACCCATCTGCGGCTCTGGACGGCCGAACGGCTCGCCGAGATGAGCGGCGCCACCGGGCTCTCCGGGGCCTGGCTGGTGCGCTACGCGCGGGCGCTCGGCGCCAGGGTCGGCCCGGAGGTGGACCTGCACTCGCTGCCGCCGATCACCGGCATGCTCAAGCTGGGCCGGGGCTGTGCGGTGGAGGCCGAGGTGGACCTCTGCGGCTACTGGCTGGACGGCGACCGTCTGGAGGTCGGCCAGATCAAGGTCGGCTCCGGCGCCGTGGTCGGGACGCGCTCGACGCTGCTCCCCGGTGCCAGGGTCGGCAAGCGCGCCCAGGTGGTGGCCGGCTCCAGCGTGACCGCACAGGTCCCGACCGGCCAGCGCTGGGGCGGCGCACCCGCCGTCAAACTGGGCCGTGCCGAACGGGCCTGGCCCAAGGAACGCCCGGCGCGCCAGGTCCGCTGGGCCGTGCTCTACGGGGTCAGCGGCACGGCGCTCAGCCTGCAGCCGGTGCTGCCCGCGCTGGCCGCGCTCGCGGTGCTCGCCCGCTTCGTCCACCCCGGCGACGGCCTCGGCACCGCGCTCGGCGGCGCCCTGCTCGCCCTGCTGCCCGCCACCCTGGCGTACGGCCTGCTGTACGCGGCGCAGCTGGTGGCGGCGGTACGGCTGCTGAGCATCGGCCTGACGCCCGGGGTGCACCCGCTGCACGGCCGGGTCGGCTGGCAGGCCTGGACGGTCACGCAGCTGATGGACCAGGCCCGCGAGATCCTGTTCCCGCTGTACGCCGGTCTGATCACCCCGTTCTGGCTGCGGGCGCTCGGGATGAAGGTCGGCCGGGGCGCCGAGGTGTCCACGGTGCTGGCCCTGCCCAGCCTGACCACGGTCGGGGACGGCGCGTTCCTGGCCGACGACACCCTGATCGCCCCGTACGAGCTGGGCGGCGGCTGGGTGCGGCTCGGCGAGGCGAAGGTCGGCGAGCGCGCCTTCCTCGGCAACTCGGGGATGACCGCGCCCGGGCGGGCCGTGCCGGCCCGCGGCCTGGTGGGCGTCCTGTCGGCGACGCCGAAGAAGGCGAAGAAGGGCGGCTCGTACCTGGGCATGCCGCCGATGCGCCTGCCGCGCTCGGCCGACGAGGCCGACCAGAGCCTCACCTACGAGCCGCCGGCCCGGCTGCTCTGGGCGCGCGGGCTGGTCGAGGTGGCCCGGCTGCTGCCGGTGCTGGCGTCCGGGGCGCTCGGCGCGCTGACGCTGGCAACGCTGTCCTGGCTGGCCGACGGCTGGTCGCCGGCGGTGGCCGCGCTGCTCTCCGGTCTGGTGCTGCTGGCGGCCGGCGGGGTGGCCTGCCTGGTCGCGGTGGCGGCGAAGTGGCTGCTGGTCGGCCGGTTCCGGGCGGTGGAGCATCCGCTGTGGAGCGGCTTCGTGTGGCGCAACGAGCTCGCGGACACCTTCGTCGAGGTGCTGGCGGTGCCATGGCTGGTCGGCTCGGTGCCCGGCACACCGCTGCTGAACGTCTGGCTGCGGGCGCTCGGCGCGGGCATCGGGCGGGGCGTCTGGTGCGAGAGCTACTGGCTGCCGGAGGCCGACCTGGTCACTCTCGGGGACGGGGTCAGCATCAACCGGGGCTGTGTGGTGCAGACCCACCTCTTCCACGACCGGATCATGCGGATGGATACTGTCATCCTCCGCGAGGGCGCCACCCTGGGCCCGGGCGGCATCGTGCTGCCCGGCAGCACGGTGGGCGCGCGCAGCACGCTGGGCCCGGCCTCGCTGGTGATGCGCGCCGAGTCCGTCCCCGCCGACACGCGGTGGCTGGGCAACCCGATCGAGGCGTGGCAGACCACGCCATGACCATCCGCCCCGCTGGCGGCGTCCCCGACACCCCGCACGTCCCCCGTCCCCCCACGTCCGCCATCTCACAGGGAGCACACGACCCGGTGAAACCCCGCCCCGTGCAGCCTGAGCACGCCCCGGCGGCCCCCAGCGCCGCCCCGGACCCCTACTTCCCCAACAGTGGGGATCCGCGCTACCGGGTCCACCGCTACGAACTCGCCCTGGACTACCGTCCCGGCCCCAACCGACTCGGCGGCACCGCCCGGCTCAGCGCCGTCGCGGGCGTCGCCCTGGCCGAGTTCGCGCTCGACCTCGGTGAGTTCAGGATCGGCCGGGTCCTGGTCGACGGCAGGGCCGCCCGGTACACCCACCGGGGCGGCAAGCTGCGGATCCGCCCGGCGAAGGCGCTCGCCGCCGGTGCGGCGTTCACCGTCGAGGTGCACTACACCGGCAACCCCCGCCCGGTGCGCAGCCCGTGGGGCGGCCTCGGCTGGGAGGAGCTGACCGACGGCGCGCTGGTGGCCAGCCAGCCCGTCGGAGCGCCGTCCTGGTTCCCGTGCAACGACCGGCCCGCCGACAAGGCCGGCTACCAGATAGCGATCACCACACCGTCCCCGTACACCGTGGTGGTCGGCGGCCGGCTGCTGACCCGGACGACCCGGGCGTCCAGCACCACCTGGGTGTACGAGCAGAGCGAGCCGACCTCGACCTACCTGGTCACCGTCTCGATCGGCCAGTACCGGGCGGTCCGGTTCGCCGAGCGCCCCGCCGTCCCGCAGACCGGCTACCTGCCGGAGCGGCTGGCGGACGGGTTCGGCGCGGGCTTCGACCAGCAGCCGCGGATGATGGAGTACTTCGAGGAGGTCTTCGGACCGTACCCGTTCGGCGAGTACGCGGTGGTCGTCGCCGACGAGGAGCTGGACGTCCCGGTCGAGGCGCAGGGCGTCGCCACCTTCGGCACCAACCACCTCGGCGGGGGCTGGGACCGCGAGCGCCTGATCGCCCACGAGCTGGCCCACCAGTGGTTCGGCAACAGCCTCACCATCGCCGACTGGAGCCACATCTGGCTCAACGAGGGCTTCGCCAAGTACGCGGAGTGGCTCTGGTCCGAGCACGCCGGCGGCCCGACCGCCGCCACCCGCGCCGCCGCCGCGCACACCCTCCTGGCCGGGCTCCCGCAGGACCTCCGGCTCGCCGACCCCGGCCGGAAGCTGATGTTCGACGACCGCCTCTACCAGCGCGGCGGCCTCGCCGTCCACGCCCTGCGGCAGGCCCTCGGCGACCCGTCCTTCTTTCGCATGCTCAAGGACTGGGCCACCCTCAACCGCCACGGTGTCGTCAGCACCGCCGGCCTCACCGCGCACGTCTCCCGCTACACGGACGCCCCGCTGGGGCCTCTGCTCGACGCCTGGCTCCACCGCCTCGAGCTGCCACCGCTCCCGGCCGGCTGACGCCGGGAAAGCGGCGCGTTGGGCCCTGGACCGATGTCCAGGGCCAACTGCCCTCCGGCGGACGAACGGTGGGGAAGGTCCGGGTCCGGGCAGCCGACATTCCAGGACGGCACCGGTGAAAAGGGGTGGAGCGGAGACGATGACCGGGCTAGGTTGGGGGCGCCGTCCGGCTCGCGCGTGACACCGCGGTGCATACCGGTGATTCACCGGCGGTGCGTCGGCCGCGCTCACAACCACCCGATGCCGCCGAGGAATTCAGAGGATCAGATGACCGACCAGCCTGACGAGCTGTTCCCCGCCACCCGCCGTGCCCTGCTGCACCGGATCGCGGTGGCGCAGGCCGAAGGCCGCACACCGTCCCTGATCGCCGCGGTGGTCCGGGACGGCCGACTGGTCTGGAGCGGCGCCCGCAGCATGATCGACGGCCATGCCCCCACTCCCGGGGTGCAGTACCGGATCGGCTCGCTGACCAAGACCTTCGTCGCCGTGCTGGTGCTGCGACTGCGCGACGAGGGCCTGCTCGACCTGGCCGACCCGCTCGAACGCCACCTTCCCGGCACCCCGGCGGGCGGGGCCACCATCGCCCAGCTGCTGGCGCACTCCGCCGGTCTCGCCGCCGAGACACCCGGGCCCTGGTGGGAGCGGACCGACGGCTCGCTGCGCCCGGCTCTGGACGACATCCTGGAGGCCGACGCCCCGCTCAAGCACCCGGCCGGCCGGCGCCACCACTACTCCAACCCCGGCTACGCCCTGCTCGGCGCCCTGGTGGAACGGCTGCGCGGCAGGCCGTGGGGCGAGGTGCTGCGGTACGAGGTGCTGGAGCCGCTCGGCATGGACCGCACCACCCTGCTCCCCGAGCACCCGCACGCGGGCGGCTTCGCCGTCCACCCCTGGGCGGACGTCATGCTGCCCGAGCCGCTCACCGACACCGGTCTGATGGCCCCGGCCGGGCAGCTCTGGTCCACCGCCACCGACCTGGCCCGCTGGGCCGCCTTCCTGGCCGGCGGCGACGAGAAGGTGCTGGCCGCCGCCACCCTGGCCGAGATGCGCCGGCCCGCCGTCGGCCCGGAGAGCGCCGACTGGTCCGGCGCCTACGGCCTCGGCCTGCAGCTGTTCCGCCACGAGGGCCGGGTGCTGTACGGCCACACCGGTTCGATGCCCGGGTTCACCGCCGGACTCTGGATCAGCGAGGCGGACGGCCTGGCCGCGCTGGCGCTGAGCAACGCGACCGGCGGCGCCAACACCCCGCTGGTGGCCGCGGAGTTGATCGCCCTCACCGCGAAGCACGAGCCGCGGCTGCCGGAGCCCTGGCGGCCGTTGCCCAGCGTGGACGAGGAACTGCTGGCGCTCACCGGCCCGTGGTACTGGGGCGCCACCGCCCACGCACTGCGGCTCAAGGCCGACCGCGTCCTGGAGCTCGCCTCGCTCGCCGGCGGCGGCGGCCGGAGCTCGTCCTTCCGCCCCGAGCCGGACGGCAGCTGGACGGGGCTCGACAACTACTACGCGGGCGAGACACTGCGCGTGGTGCGGGCCGCCGACGGCTCGGTGAGCCATCTGGACCTGGGCTCCTTCGTGCTCACCCGCGAACCGTACAGCCCCGCCCCCGTCATTCCGGGCGGCGTCGACCCGCAGGGGTGGCGCGCGGGCTGACGCCCGAGGCCCGCAGGGGCACTGGTGACGCGGCGCGCGCCCCCGCCGCACCACCAGTGCCCCCTTGTCCACCCCTCGCCGGGAAGCGGGCGGCAACCCCCGGGTGCCCGTCAGGTGTCCTACGGATACCGGGTGGCCCCATTCAGCAGTTGCACATCTACCCTCCGCCGAACCGCAACGTGAACGCCAGCCGGCTCGGAAAAACATACGGATACCGGCTCGCCGCGCCCGTCCAGCCGTGCGAGCCGGGCCCGGTGCCACGACGACCCGTGGCACCTCCGTCCGTACTGCCCTGGAGGGTCCGCGCCATGACCACCGTCCCCACGTACACTCCGTCCGCAGTCGCCCCCGGCCACGCCGCAGCCGCGCCCGTCCCGCGCCCGGTCCGACCGGGCGCCCTCCAGCCGCCCCAGCCCAAGCCCCAGCCGGGCGCCGGGTACACCGTCGGCCTCGCCCGGGACGAGGACGACGTGCGCGCCGCCCAGCGGCTTCGCCACCAGGTGTTCGCCGCCGAACTCGGCGCCGTGCTGCACAGCCCGGTTCCGGGCCTGGACGTCGACCCGTTCGACGCGTACTGCGACCACCTGCTGGTCCGCGAGGGCGAGGACGGCGCCGTGGTCGGCACCTACCGTCTGCTGCGCCCCGAAGCCGCGCGACGGGCCGGCCGGCTCTACTCCGACGGCGAGTTCGACCTGGCCGGCCTCGCGCCGCTCCGTCCCGGCCTGGTGGAGCTGGGCCGCTCCTGCATCCACCCCGACCACCGGGGCAACGGCGCCGTCATCAACCTGATGTGGGGCGGCATCGCCCGTTACCTCGCCGACACCGGCAACACCTGGGTCGGCGGCTGCTGCTCGATATCGCTGGACGACGGCGGTGCCACCGCGGCCCGGGTCTGGGACACCGTCAGCGCCAAGCACCTCGCCCCCGAGGAGTACCGCGTGACCCCGCACCGCCCCTGGGACGCGACCGGTGTGCCACGGGCCGAGCGGGCGCCGCTGCCGGCCCTGCTCCGCGGCTACCTGCGGCTCGGCGCCTGGGTCTGCGGCGCCCCCGCGCACGACCCGGACTTCGCCACCGCCGACCTCTACGTGCTGCTGTCGCTCGAACGCACCGACCCGCGCTACCTGCGGCACTTCCTCTCCGGGCTCGCCACCCGGCCCGCGCACCCGGCCTCATGAGCGTCTGGCTGCCCACCGCACCCTGCACCCCGGAGGCGTGCCTGGCCGAGCCGGGCCCGGTGGTCGCCCTCCCCCGGCGGGCGCTGCGGCTGACCGCCTGCCTGGCCGTCCTGGTCACGGGCCTGGCGCTCATCCCTCCGGTGCGCGCCCTCCCCCGCGCGGCACGCGACCGGCTGGTCCGGCTCTGGGCGCGCACCCTGCTGGGCTCGCTCGGGGTCACCCTCCGGCCCGGGCCGGCACCCGCCGCCGGGGGCGGGGTGCTCGTGGTCGCCAACCACGTCTCCTGGCTGGACATTCCGCTGATCGCGACCGGCCGGCCCGGCCGGTCGCTGGCCAAGACCGAGGTACGGCACTGGCCCGTTCTCGGGGCGCTGATCGCCCGGGGCGGCACCGTCTTCCTCGACCGCGACCGGCTGCGCACCCTCCCGGCCACCGTCGACACGGTCGCCGGGGAGCTGCGGGCCGGCCACCCCGTGATCGTCTTCCCGGAGGGCTCCACCTGGTGCGGAAGGGAGAGCGGCCGGTTCCGCCCGGCCCTCTTCCAGGCCGCGGTCCAGGTCGGCGCCCCCGTCCAGCCGGTGACGATCCGCTACCGGCTGGCGGACGGACGGCCGACCAGCGCGCCCGCCTTCGTCGGCGAGGACGGTCTGCTCACCTCGCTCGCCCGGGTGGTCGCGGTGCGCGGGCTGGTGGCGGAGGTGGACTTCCTGCCTCCGATCCAGGCCCCCGCCCAGGCCCCCTCCGCGTCGCACCCCCGGTGGGCGGCCCGCCGGGAACTGGCCCGCTCCGCCCAGACCGCCGTGGAGGACGCCGCTCGATGAGCCTCGCCCGGCCGCGCGGGTCAGTGGCGCGGGTCAGTAGCGCCGGTCAGCCGCGCCGGGCGTCCGTCAGCGGCGCCGACGCCGGCTCACCGCCCTGGTCCGGCACCGCGGGCCGGACGGCCGGGCGGAGCAGGACCGTGACCAGGAGGGCGGTGACGGCCAGCACCCCCGCTCCGCAGAGCACCGCGAGGTGCACGCCCTCGACAAAGGCGCCCTCCACTGCCGCCCGGACCGGGCCCGACAGTTCGGCCGCCGCGCCGGAGCCCTGGACACCGCTCCCACCGCCCGCACCGGCCAGCGCGTCGGCGGCCGGCCCGACCGCGGCGGGCGGGATGCCGAGCCGGCCCAGGTTCTCGGTGAGGGCTCCGTTCAGACGGTAGGTCAGGACGGCGCCCAGGACCGCGACGCCGACCACTCCGCCGAGCTCGCGCAGGGTGTTGATGGTCGCGGAGGCCATGCCGGCCTGCGGCGGCTCGACCCGCTGGAGGACGGCGATGGAGACGGGGGTGAACGTCAGGCCCATGCCCAGACCCATCGCGAACAGGGTCCACAGGTATTCGGGGTAGCGGGCCTGCCCGCCGTACAGGGCGAGGCCGCCGAGGCCGAAGGCGCACAGCGTCAGGCCCAGTGCCACGGGAAGCCGGGGACCGTAACGGGTGGTCAGCCGCTGGGAGAGCGGCGCCGCGAGGACGATCATCGCGGTCATCGGCAGCCCGGCATAGCCGGCGGCCGACGGCGACCAGCCCAGCACGTCCTGCATCAGCAGCGGCAGGAAGAACAGCGCGCCGAACATCCCGAAGCTGACCACGAAACCGCTGAGCATGGCGCCGCCGAGCACCCGGTCACGGAACAGCCGGAGCTCCAGCATGGGCTCGGCCACCCGCAGTTCGAGGAGCACGAAGGCGACCAGCAGCACCGCCGCCGCCACCGCGCAGACGAGCACCCGGGTGTCGGTCCAGCCCCGGGCCGGACCTTCGATCAGTGCGTAGACCAGCGCCCCCAGGCCGGCGGCGGAGAGCGCGAGCCCGGCGAGGTCGACGCGGCGCTCGCGCGGCGCGATGGCCGGCAGCACCCGGCCCGCCAGCAGCAGCCCGCACACGCCGATCGGGACGTTGATCCAGAACACACTGGCCCAGCCGAACGCCTCGACCATGGGCCCGCCGACCACCGGCCCGACCGACAGGCCGAGCGCGGAGACGCCCGACCAGAGACCGATCGCCCGGGCGCGCTCCCGCTGGTCGGTGAAGACGTGCCCCAGGATCGCCAGGCTGCCCGGGGTGAGCAGCGCGGCCCCCACCCCCTGGAGCATGCGGGCGGCGATGAGCACACCGATCGTCCCGGCGAGCGCCGCGCACGCCGAGCCGAGGGTGAACAGGGCGAGGCCGAGCCGGAAGACCCGGGTACGGCCGTACCGGTCACCGAGCGCGCCGCCGGTGAGCAGCAGACCCGCGTAGACGAGGCTGTAGCCCTCGACCACCCACTGAAGGCCGCTGATGCCGGTCCCCAGGTCCTGCCCGATCCGGGGCAGGGCGTTGTTGACGATGACGTTGTCCAGCATGGACATGAACATGGTGACGCACAGCGTCAAGAGCGCAAGCCTCTTGCGTCGGGCGCTCGACCCCTCCATCGGAAACCTCTCCCTCAGATGGGCCCCTAACACCGTTAGGGGCTGACCGGCACGCACAGACTGCCCCTAACGATGTTAGATTGCAAGCGGGATTTCCGGATCCGCGGGAGGCGACACACATCCATGCCGGAGAACAACGACACCCAGCCCGGCCTGACCAGAGAGACCCTGGCCCAGGCGGCCCTGCGGGTCCTGGAACGGGAAGGCCTCGCGGGCCTGTCCATGCGGAAGGTCGCCGCCGAGGTCGGCGTCAAGGCGGCCTCGCTGTACTGGCACGTCCGCAACAAGGAGGAACTGCTCGACCTCCTCAATGACGCGATCATGGCCGGCGGCGAGCCGCCGCCGCGCGAGGGCGACTGGCGCGGCCAGTTCCGCGAGTACTGCCGGCGCTACCGGCAACTCCTGCTGAGCCGACGCGACGCCGCCAAGGTCGTCGCGGGCCGCCTCGCCCCCGGCCCCAACCTGCTGCGGCTGCTGGAGGACCAGTTGGACCGGCTGCGCGAGGCCGGCTTCTCCAACGCCGACGCGGCCCTGGCCACCTATCTGCTCGGCGCCTACGTCCAGGGCTTCGTGCTCCAGGAACAGTCACCGATCTCCGCCGACGAGACGACGGGAACGAGCCGCCGGGACATCGCCGCCGCCGCTGCGAACCGCTTCCGGGCACTGCCGCCGGACGCCTTTCCCAACCTGGTCGCCCTGGCCGACGACCTCACCGAACCCTCGATGGACGCCCGCTTCGCGTTCGGCCTCGAACGCGTCCTCGACGGACTCGCCACCCTGCTGCCACCGGCAGACCACCGCTGATCCGATCATCTGTATGATCGCCGGGCCCAAGAGGGTTGATGCGGAAACGGGGGCGACTGCCATGCACGAGGACTCCACGGCGCGGACTGCCCAGCCCGGCCCCTCGCCAGCCGACCCGTCGGCCCGTCCGACTGCCGAACCGCCGGCCGAGTCGGCTGTCCAAACGCCGCCCGAACCGCCGGCCGGCCCCATGATGCCCGGCGACCCGACGCCCGTGCAGGGCGGCCAGACCGGACTGGCCACCGGGGCCGCGAAAGGCTGTCTCCACCTCCTCGGCGAGTTGACGATCGAGGCGGTCGGCACCGCGGTGCTGGGCGTCGCCACCACCGCTTCCCTGGCCGCCGTCTTCGTCCTCGCCCAACTGGCCCGCCGACACAGCCCCGCAGCGTCCTGTGCCTTCGCCGCGCTCGCCGTACTCGGCGTGGCCCACGGCATCCGCCGGCTCCGACGCCCCAAGGAACAGCGCACCCGCCTCGGCCGCCGCTCCGCCGCCGTCACCGGCGGACTCGGCCTCTGGCTGCTCGCCTGCCTCGGCTACGCCTCCTTCGGCACGGCGCTCGACCTCGGTTCCGGCCTCTGAGAACGCCGCGGCCTCCGGGCTCCGCTCCCTCCTCGGCGTCGACAAATCTCGGGCGGCCCGGGTAGCCTCACGGGCGTCCCGCCGCCCGCTCCCGGAGGTCTTCCGCCATGTCCGACCTGTATCCGCTCGGCGAACCGTACGCACAGGGGCTGCTGGAGGTCGGTGACGGCAACGAGATCCACTGGGAGGTGTCCGGCAACCCGGAGGGCAAGCCCGCCGTGGTGGTCCACGGCGGGCCCGGGTCCGGGCTCAGCGCGGGCAACCGGCGGTACTTCGATCCGGAGCGGTACCACCTCGTGCTGTTCGACCAGCGCGGATGCGGGCAGAGCAGGCCGCACGCGGCCGACCCGGCGACCGGACTGGCGCACAACACCACCGCGCACCTCATCGCGGACATGGAACGGCTGCGCGAGCATCTGGGCATCGACCGCTGGCTGCTGTACGGCGGTTCATGGGGCTCGACGCTGATCCTCGCGTACGCGCAGGCGCATCCCGAGCGGGTGTCGGAGATCGTGATCTGCGGGGTCACCATGACCCGCCCGGAAGAGATCGACTGGCTGTACCGGGGTGTCGGCCGGCTGCTGCCCGGTCCCTGGGAGGCGTTCCGGGCCGCGCTGCCGCCCGGCGAACAGGACGGCAACCTGGTGGCCGCGTACAGCCGACTGCTCAACAGCCCGGACGACGCGGTCCGGTCCGAGGCCGCGAAGTCCTGGGCGACCTGGGAGGACGCGGTGATCGCGCACGAGTCACTCGGCAAGCCGAACGCGTACACCGACCGGCCCGACGACGCGCTGATGGCGTTCACCCGGATCACCGCGCACTACTTCGCCCATGACGCCTTCCTGAAGGACGGCCAACTCCTGCGCGACGCCGGAAGGCTGGCCGGCATCCCGGGCGCGCTGATCCACGGCCGGCTGGATCTCGGCTCCCCGCTGTACACCGCCTGGTCGCTGGCAAAGGCCTGGCCGGACGCCGAGTTGACGGTCATCCAGGAATCCGGCCACACCGGCAGCCCGGCCATGCGGCAGGCGATCTTCGAGGCGATCGAGCGGTTCGCGACACCCGAACCCGGCCGCCGCGAACAGTGACGCCTTGTCAACGGCGCGCACCGACGGCAGCGCCGGGCGACCCGGCGCGATCTTGATCAGTCCTGGTCCGCCACGTTGGGGCCGGAGGAGTGCCGCCCGGCCCGACGGTGGCGCGTCCGGCGGCCTTCGGCCGAGGACGCCTCCTGCGCCAGGAGCACCCGGCGCAGCAGGTCGGACAGCTGTCGGCGCTCGTCGGGCGCCAGGACGCCGAGCAGTCGGCGCTCCTCCCGGCCGACGACGTCCAGGGCCTCCCGCCAGGCCGCCCGGCCGGCCTCGGTCAGCCCGACATCGACCCGGCGGCGGTCCTCGGTGGAGGGCGTGCGCACCACGAACCCCCGGCGTTCCAGGGCCTCCAGACGGCCGGTCACCGAGGCGGGCGCCAGGTTGAGGTCGACCCGCAGTTCGGACGGGGCGGCGTGGCCACCGCGACCGGCGAGAACATGGAGGGTGTCGAACTCGTGCTTCTGCAGGCCGTAGTCGGCGACCCCCTCCTCCCGGACGCGTCCCAGGTGCCGGGAGAGCTTGCTCATCCGGGTGACGGCTCCCTCGATGTCGGGATCGAGGTGGGGCAGGACGGGCCGCCAGCGGTCGACGTGACCGTCGGTCCAGTCACGCGGTTCATCCGGTCGCCGCTCGGGGTGTTCCATGGCACGAGTCTAAGCATCGCCGACCACCACCAAGATATTCGGCACCGAATATTTCATTGCAGAACTTTTGACACCGAAATACATTGCTCGCGTGACCCACCACCCACTGAGGCTCCGTGGCTTTCGGCTGCTCTTCATCGGCCGGACCATCTCCACTCTCGGCGATGCCGTCGTCCCCGCCGCACTCGCGATAGCCATCACGCGGGCCACCGGCTCCTCCGGTGCGCTCGCCCTGGTCCTGGGCTGCGCGATGGTGCCGCGGCTGCTGCTGCTCCCCTTGGGTGGCGTGATCGGGGACCGCTTCAACCCGCAGGTGGCGGCCCTGGCCACCGACCTGGTCCGGGCCGCCGCGCAGCTCTTCGTCGGCGTCGAACTGCTCGGCGGGGAGCCGAGCCTGACCCACATCGCCGTCGCCGAGGCACTCGGCGGCGTCGCCTCCGCGTTCGCCATGCCGACCGCCTCCCCCCTGGTCGCGGCCACCGTCGAAGGCCCGCACCGAATGCGGGCCAACGCACTGCTGGCCTCCGCCAGCAGCGCAGCGCGGCTCGGCGGCCCCGCACTGGCCGGTGTACTGGTGTACACGGCGGGCGCCGGCTGGGCGTTCGTCCTGGACGGCGTCTCCTTCGTCGTCAGTGCCGCACTCCTGGCCCGGATCACCGTCCGGCACACCCCGGCCGAGCGTCGCTCGCTCCTCACCGATCTCGCCGAGGGATGGGTCGAACTACGTTCCCGGGACTGGTACTGGACCAGTCTGATCGCTCATGGCACGTGGAACGGCGCCGCCGCGGTCCTGCTCACCCTCGGCCCGCTGATCGCCACCGAGCGGCTGGGCGGGGACGGTGTCTGGATCGCGCTGACACAGGCCGGGGCGATCGGAATGCTCGCCGGTTCACTGCTCGCCGGACGGGTCCGGCCGCGCCGCCCGGTACTGCTGGCCAACCTGGGTCTCGCCCTCTACGCCCTGCCACTGCTCGCCCTCGCGGCGGCCGCCCCGGCTCCGGCCACCGTCGCCGCGTACGCGCTCGCGATGGCCGGCCTCGGCTTCCTCAGCCCGGTCTGGCAGACGGTGGTTCAACAGGAGTTCCCCGCACAGGTCCTGGCCAGGGTCACTTCCTACGACTGGCTGCTCTCGCTGGCCGCCGCGCCACTCGGCTACACGCTCGCCCCGCTGGCCGCCGACGCCTGGGGCAGCACCGGACCACTGCTGGTCACCGCCGCTCTGGTGATGCTGGCCTGCGCGGGTACGGCAGCGGTCCCGGGCGTACGCCGGGCCGGACGAGCTGGGCAGCCGCCGCCCGCCGGGGAGACCGGAGGAACCGGGGAGACCGGGGAGTCCCGCAAGGCTGAGCAGGCCGGGGAGAGTTGAGAGACCGGAAGCGTCCGTTTCCCAGGGGGATCATCCGTCGACTGCGGGGCCCATACGATACGAGCATGATCGCCTACGCTCCAGCTGCCCTGTTCTTCGTCTTGTGCGGGTTCGGGGTCTTGCGCGACCGTCGCCAGTTCAGCAACGCCGTCCTGCTCGGCATAGCCGTCTCCCTCCTCGCTCTGGCCCTGCTCACCGAACTGCGCAAGGCCCCCACTCTGATCGTCGAGCTGGCAGCGGCCGCGATCGTTCTGCTGCCGACGATCGGCACCCTGGCGCTGATCGGCTTTCTGATCACCAATGGACTGACCATGATCCGCAAGGAGGGCAGGAGGCCGGCCAACCTGCTCTCACTCCTCGCGGGCCTCGGCATCCTGGCGGTGATCGGGCTGCTCGGCGCGGCGCTGCTCACCCGCTCCTATCGGCTGGGCATTCTCGCGGGCACCGCCATGCTGGTGGTCGGATACATCTCCTTCCTGTTCGTCTGCTTCGTCGGCTACGCCTTCCTCTACGGACGTCACCGGCCGCGCCGGGACGTGGACTTCGTGGTGGTGCTCGGCTCCGGCCTGATCGGCGGCGACCGGGTGCCGCCACTCCTGGCCAGCCGGCTGAACCGGGGGCGCGACGTCTACGAGAGGCAGGCCGCCCGCGGCAACCCCCCGGTGCTGATCACCTCAGGCGGGCAGGGCCCGGACGAGAAGCTGCCGGAGTCGCATGCGATGGCCGACTACCTCCTTGAGCGCGGTTTTCCGGAGGAGCACATCGAGCGCGAGGACCGCTCACGCACCACCGAGGAAAACCTGCTGTACAGCAAGGTGATCATGGAGCAGGCCAACCCCGAGTACCGCTGTGTGATCGTCACCAACAACTTCCACGCCTTCCGTGCCGCGCTGACCGCCCGTAAGTCCGGTGTGAACGGTCAGGTGTTCGGCTCGCCCACGGCCGCCTACTACTGGCCGAGCGCGACGATCCGCGAGTTCGCCGCAGTGTTCCTCTCCCACAGGTTGGTCAACTTCGGTATCTGCGGCTTCCTCGCACTGTGCGGGGTGCTCGCCGTACTCTGACGCCCTCGCCCTTCCTGGCCCCGGACGCCCGTGGCGACCGGGGCCCTTCTGTCTCGGCCTGCGCGGCAACAGCCCGCCTGCGATCACCACTCGGGCCGTGGGCTCAGGCGGCCGGCCGCGGGGCCAGGACCGCGCAGGTGGTGGTGGCGTGCGCGTACAGTTTGCCGTCCTTCACGCCTGTCACCCGCGCCTCGGCGGTCGCCACCATCCGGCCGACATGCAGGGCGACACCCTCACAACGCAGCGCCCCGGAATCGGCGAACAGCGGACGCACCATATGGACGTTCAGCTGCGTGGTCGTATAGCCGATACCGGCGGGCAGCCGACTCATCACGGCGCAGCCGAGCGCCGAATCGAGCAGGGTGGCGAGGTAGCCGCCGTGAACGGTGTTCATCGGGTTGTACAGGTGGTCACCGAGCTCACCCTCGAACACCGCCGTACCCGGTCCCGCCTCGACCAGACGGAAGCCCAGGGTGCTCCCGATCGCCGGCGCCTGGATCCGGCCCGCGAGCATCTCCCGCAGGATCTCCTCCCCCGTGAGATGCGGGAACGCGGACACCGGCGGACCGGCCGACCACTGATGGGTGCGCGTGCGCGGCTGCTGGTCCATCAGGGACGCTTCGTCACCGAGCTCATAAGTCGTCATGCCATCAACCTGCCCTGTTCTCCTGCGGCACTCAAGTGCGATTCCACACCACGGTGGTGGCCGCGCCATGGCGGCATCGGCCATGACGTGTGGCCGGAGCGCGGCTGACTGTCACGCACCTCCCGTCGCCCGTACGCGGCACGGCATCCGATCGAACTCCTCCCTACCAGGAGTCCCCATGGCTGTTCTGTCGGCGCCCCACCACGCTGACCGCCACCGCCGCCGGCAGCGACTCGGTCACGCTCACCTGGCGGGCAGTCACCGGCCCCGGCCACTTCGTCCTCGCCGATGGCCAGTGCTGACAGCGGCGCCAACAGTGGTGCCGGCCTTACCGCCTGCGGCCGCACCGTCCACGGCGCCACCGGCACGCCCGAGGACAGCGCCACCACGCACCGTTCGCGGCTGCGGCCCTGACCGCTGAAGCCCCTCATCCGCCGGCCTCCCCGGGGCGCAGACCTGCGAACAGGTCGGTCTCGGGGAGCCGACTCGCCACCAGACTCCGCGCGAGGTGGTAGTCCTCGGTCGGCCAGATCTCGCGCTCGATGTCACGCGGGTGCGCCATGAATCCCGCGCCGGACTCGATCTGGGTGGCATGCGCGAGCAACGCGGCGTCCCGTACGGCGAACTGCTCGGCGCAGGCGATCCGGGTGGTGATGGCGAGCGCGGGCGGGGTGTCGGGCCACCCGGCGAGCAGCTCGCCCATGGCCGACTCGACGCCCCGCGCCGTCATCGCGTCGTGCAGGGTCTGGAACCAGGCCCGGAACAGCGCCAGGTGGTAGTAGAGCTTGGCCACCTGCCAGGGCTCCCCCAGCTCGGGATGGCGGTCGGGATCGGCCGCCACCCCGAGGGCCTCGACGGTGACCCGGTGGGCCATCACGTGGTCGGGGTGCGGGTATCCGCCCGTCTCGTCATAGGTGACGACCACGTGCGGGCGGAACTCACGGATCAGGGCGACCAGCGGCTCCGCGGCGACCGCGACCGGCTGACGTGCGAAGCACCCGTCGGGCAGCCGTTCTCCGGCGCCGGGAAGGCCCGAGTCGGTGAAGCCGAGGAAACGCTGCTCCACGCCGAGGATCTCGCGCGCGGCCGCCATCTCCCGGCGGCGGATCCGCGCGAGGTCAGAGCGCACCTCAGGACGGTCGAGCGCCGGATTGAGAACGGTTCCCCGCTCACCACCGGTACAGGTGGCGACCAGCACGTCCACCCCCTCGGCGGCATACCGGGCCAGTGTGGCCGCACCCTTGCTGGATTCGTCGTCGGGGTGGGCGTGCACGCTCAGCAGACGGAGTGCGGGGGGCTTGGTGACCATGGGTGCTCCTTCTCAAAGGTGATGGCACGGCGAGACGTCATAGAACTTAGGCCCGACCCACTCATTGGGTCAAGCATAATTTCTGTGCTCGACCCAGACTCCTTGCGTTACGCTCACCCCATGACCGAGGACACCCCCAACCTGCGCGAGCTCAACAAGCGCCGCACGCGCGACGCGATCTCCCGGGCCGCGACCGGGCTCTTCATCGAGCGGGGCTTCGACCGGACGACGATCGCCGAAGTGGCGGCGGCCGCCGGGGTGGCCAAAATGACCGTCACCAACCACTTCCCGCGCAAGGAGGACCTGCTCCTCGACCTGCACGAGGAGATGGCCGCCCGCCTCGCACGAACCGTCACCGAGCGCACACCGGGCGAGTCGGCGCTGGCCTCGCTGCGCCGCGAGTGCCTGGCCGCGATCGACCGGCACGACCCCGTCCTCGGCTTCTCCGGGCCGTCGTTCGCACGCACCATCACCGAGAGCCCCACCCTGCTCGCGCGGCTGCGCGAGATCCACGAGCAGAGCGAGGACGCCCTGGCCGCCGCCCTCGCCGCGGCCACCGACTCCCCACCCGCCGACTTCACCGCCCGTGTCGCCGCCGGCCTGCTCGCCGCCGTCCACCGGGCACTGTTCGCCGAGGTCTTCCGCCGCATCCTGGCCGGCGAGAAGCATGCCGCGGTGGCTGCCGCGGTCCGCCCGGCCGCCGTCCGCGCCTTCGACCAGCTGGAGAGCGCGCTCGGCCGGTACGCCATCAGACCTCCGGCCTGAAGCCGGCGAAACCCACACAGAGGCCGAAAGGCACCGGAGAGGAGCAGCAGTTGACGAAAGGTTGACCTGCTCACGGCAGAATGTTGGCGACCCCGCCCCCTATGGTCGGCCCATGCCCCAACAGCCCACCAGGCGAGTGGCCCTACCGGTCCTGCCCTATCGCAAACCCACCCCCGGCCGGGACTACTGGACCCTGGACGACGTCCTGCCCGACCCGGACGCCGTTCGGGAGCGCTGCCTCGCTCGCGGCGACTGGACCGAGGGCTACCCCTACCGTCCCGAGAGCTGGCCCGGGCTGCGCACCATGCCCGGTCTGGAGCCGGGCGAGCTGGCCCGTGTCGAGGCGCTGGTCCGCAAGGCCACCGGCGCGCCCCGGCTCTGGGTCCAGAGCGCCCCCGGTGGCGGCACCCTCAACCACAACTGCGTCCAACTCGTCGGCGCCGGCGAGTCGGAGTCCCGCCCGCACACCGACTCCCGCGTGCTGTGCCGCTACGCCGCCGTCCTCTATCTCAGCCCTGACGCTCCCAAGGAGGCCGGCACCAGTTTCTACCGTCAGCAGTTCCCCGGCGGCCGCCTCGGCGGAAACATCGTCAACCCTCCGCACAACAACCTGGTCGAGGCACTCGGCACCCGGCACGTCCCCGTCGATGCCTTCACCGAGGACGTCCGCGTCCCCAACCGTTTCAACCGCCTTCTCCTCTACCACGCCAACCTCATCCACAGCGCCACCACCTACTACGGCACTGCTCTGGAGGAACGGCGGATGACAGCGGTCTTCTTCTGGATGGCGTGACACTCGCCGGGAGCCACCGGGGACGCCGTCACTCCCGATTCCAAAGGCAGCCTCACGTCCAGCCTTCTACCGCCCCGCCCACCTCTATAGCTGCGCGCGCCGGATGGCACACCCCTCGGCAACCGCTCGGGTTGGCGGAGGACACACGGGGGAGGCTGCCTGCATGGATCCGGAACCCCTGCCCGAAGCGAAGCGAGAACGCCTACCGGTGACGGAGGCGGTGCGGCCGGAGTGGGCCGGGATCGATCTGATGGCCACGCTCGATCTCGTCCGGCTGATGAACAGCGAGGACCGCAGCGTGCCCGAGGCCGTGGCCGGACAGCTGGAGCAGATCGCGGCCGCGGTCGACGCCGTCGTCGCCCGGATGACCCGGGGCGGACGACTCGTGTACGCGGGGGCGGGCACGGCAGGACGGATCGGCGTGCTGGACGCGAGTGAATGCCCGCCGACCTTCAACACCGCGCCCGGCCAGGTGGTCGGCCTGCTCGCCGGCGGCCCGCAGGCCCTGGTCTCCGCCGTCGAGGGCGCCGAGGACCGTCCGGAACTCGCCCTCGCCGACCTGGAAGAGCTCAAGCTGACGCCGGACGACACCGTGGTGGGCATCTCCGCATCAGGCCGTACGCCGTACGCGGTGGCGGCCGTCCGGCACGCCCGCACGACGGGGGCCCTGACACTCGGGCTGGCCTGCACCCGGGGGTCGGACCTGGTGGCCGCGGCCGCGCTGGGCATCGAAGTAGAGGTCGGGCCCGAGGTACTGGCGGGCTCGACCCGGCTGAAGGCGGGCACGGCGCAGAAGCTCGTGCTGAATCTGCTGTCCACGGCCGTCATGGTCCACCTCGGCAAGACATACGGAAATCTGATGGTCGACCTCCGGGCGGGCAACGAGAAGTTGCGCGATCGGGCGGAGCGGATCGTCGCCCAGGCCACCGGCGCCGACGAGAAGACCGTCCGGCGTGCGCTGGCCGCCACCGACGGCAGGGCGAAGGACGCAGTCCTGGTCGTCCTCGCCGACGTGGACGCACCGACCGCCGCCCGGTTGCTCGCCGCATCGGACGGACGACTGCGCGAGGCGCTCGCACTCAGCACCCGCAAGGCCTGACCCCGGACTGCCGCCACCCCCGAAACCCCCACCCCCTACCCCGAGGACCTCACTCCACAGGCCCCTCACTCCAGCGCGCCTTCAGCACGCCCCTCCTCCACCCGGAACCCCTCGATGAGGATGCGCAGCCCGTACTCGAAGTCGGCGTCATGGTCGGTCATCCGCAGGACGTCAGCCGCCTCCCGCAGCAGTGGCAGGTCACGCAGCGCCTCGTCCGGGAACGGCGGGCGGGCCCGCTCATCGGCGTCCTGCCGCCACGCCTGTTCCTCCGTGACCCAGCCCATGATGTACCGGTCGACTGCGAGCAGCAGCCGCAGCGCACTGCGCGGCCGCAGGCCCGCTCGACAGAGAGCACTCAACTGGGCTTCGACGGCCGGAAGTTCGTCCTCGGCAGGAAGAGTTCCGGCGTGCACCCGGGCGCCGTCGCGATAGGCGAGCAGGGCGCGGCGCTTGGCGCGCGCGTCCTGGGCGATCCAGTCCGGCCAGTTCTCCGGAGCCGGTCGGCGGTCGGGTGGCAGGGCCTCGGCCAGCATGGCTTCCGCCATCAGGTCGAGCAGTTCCCGCTTGTTCTTGAAGTGCCAGTACAGCGCCGGGGACTGGACACCGAGTTCGCGCGCGAGGCGGCGTGTGGTGAGCCCGTCGATGCCCACCTCGTTCAGGAGGCGCAAGGCGGTCCGCACCACCTCTTCGCGTTGCAGTGCCAACCCGTCCTCCAGTCCGCCGCTATCCGCTTGGCACCCCACCTTATCGCCGCTAAGTTCCACCCCGGAATTTATCAACGATAAGGACGGGCGCCCCGAGGGGATCGATGCCGCCATGAGCACCGGTACGGACCGCCACAGGTCCCGATTGCTGCCGAACACCGCGCCGTGGCGGTCCTCCCGCGACTTCCGGCTGACCTGGACCTCCGGCACGATCACCCTGCTGGGCTCGGTCTTCACCATGACGGCGATCCCTCTGCAGATCGCCGATCTCACCGGTTCACCACTCGCCGTCGGCGCGGTCGGCGCCGTCGAACTGGTCCCGACCGTCCTGCTGGGCCTCTACGGCGGAGTGCTCGCCGACCGCGCCGACCGGCGCGCCGTCGCCCTGACCACCGAGATCGCGCTGGCCGTCCTGAGCGCCCTGCTGCTGGTCAACGCGCTGCTCGGCAGCCCGATGCTCTGGCCGCTCTACGCGGCAGCGGGCTGCGCGGCCGCGCTGCAGGGGCTCCAGCAGCCCTCGGTGGAAGCGATGATCCCCCGCCTGGTCCCGCACGACCAGCTGGTCGCGGCGGGCGCACTGCTCTCCCTGCGCTGGAGCATCGCCGGGCTGGCCGCCCCGGCCGCCGCCGGGGTGGTGATCGCCACCGCCGGTGTCCCGGTCGCCTACCTGATCGACCTGGTCACCTTCCTGGCCTCGATCGCCCTGCTCGCCCGGGTACGACCGATCCCGTCCGCCCGCGACGCCGAGGCACCCCGGTTGAAGGAGTTCGCCGAGGGCGCGCGGTACGCCGCCCGGCGGCCCGATCTGATGGGCACCTACCTGGTGGACCTCGCGGCCACCGTCTTCGCCCTGCCCACGGCGCTCTTCCCGTTCCTGGCCCAGGAGCTGGACGCCCTCTGGGCCCTGGGACTGCTGTACTCGGCCGCCGCTGCCGGCAGCCTGCTGGCGGCGGCCACCAGCGGATGGACCGAGCGGGTGCACCGGCAGGGCCGACTGGTCGTGCTCTCCGGCGTGCTCGTCGGCGCCGCCATGGTCGCGGCCGCCGTCAGCCCGACCGTCTGGACGGTCCTGCTCTGCCTGCTGGTCGCGGGCGCCGCCAACTGGACCGGTGACACCTTCCGGACGGCGATCTGGAACCAGTCCATTCCGGACGAACTGCGCGGCCGCGCGGCCGGGCTGGAGACGCTCATCGGATCCGCCGGGCCCGCCCTCGGGGACATCCGGGCCGGCGGCCTCGCCACCCGCTACGGGATCCGGACCGCTCTCCGCTCCGGCGGCCTGGCCTGCGCCGCCTCCACCGGCGTCCTCACCGCCGCCCTGCCCGCCCTCTGGCGGTACGACCGTCGCACCGATCCACACACCTCGGCGGTCCGCGCCGCGCACGACCGCGCCGAAGCCACGGACGGCGCGGCACCGTAGCGAAGCGCAACGCCGGACGGCCGGTCCACCCGACCCCGCACCGGGACACGCTCGCCGTGCGATCACCATCCGGGACACGCCGGTGGACCGCAGGTGTCAGCCGGTCACCACAGGCACACCGTCCGGGCGGTCGGCGAGCAGGGCGGCGATGTGATCCGCACAGCGGATCGCGGCCGTGGCCATGGCGCTCCTGGTCATCCCGGCGACATGCGGGGTCAGCAGCGCGTTCGGCAGGCCGAAGAGCGGTGAGGCGAAGGCGGCGTGCTCGTGTTCGAAGGTGTCGACGGCCGCCGCCGCAAGCGGGTGCGCCGGGTCGCTCAGCGCGTCGGCCAGCGCCTGCTCGTCGACGATCCCGCCCCGGGCGGTGTTCAGCAGGATCGACCCGGGCCGCATCAGTGCCAGCTCCGCCCGGCCGATCACCCGTAGTCGGTGGTCCAGCGCGGGATCGGTCGCCGCCGCGAGGAAGGCCGCCCGCAGCGGCACGCCCGCGCGGGACTTGACCGCGTGGTAGCCACGTCCGTCCCGGGCGGTCTCGGCGATCAGCGCCGACTCGTCGAAGGCGTCGACGTCGGTGAAGTCCACCCGGCCCGACCAGGCGGCCCGCGCCCCGGCCCGGTCGGCCACCCGCCGGAGGTCCAGCGTGACGGCCAGCCCGTGGCCCAGCAGACGCTCCAGCTCCCGGTCGAGCAACTCGCCCGGAGCCGCGTCCAACAGCAGGACCCGCATCCGTTCCACCTGATCCCCTTCCCGGAACGGACCCTACTGCGCGCCAGGAACCGGCTGCGAGAACCCCCTGAACCCGGCGGCGCCCTGCACCCGGTCTCGCCAACGACGAGCGGGGCGATGCCCGGACAGTGACTGTCCGGGCTGCGGCGCCAGACCGGCAAGGGGCTGCGGGTGGTGGTGGTCGGTGCGAGCCAGAGCGCGATCGAGATCGTGCTCGACCTCCTCGACCGGCCCGA
>NZ_JBFBIL010000061.1:0-45602 GCF_040685575.1 Kitasatospora sp. NPDC088351
TCCACCGCCCACAGTTCGGCGCCCGCGCCGGCGAACGGCAGCGGTCCTTGGAGGTGGACGGGTACGGCGGGGTGCAGGCCGGGGCCCTGGGCCCCGGCACCAGGCGACGGCGGTGCACCACCTCCGTGGAGGGCCCGCGATCGGACGATCGCGGGCCCTCCGGCGTTTCCGGCGAATGTTTCACGTGAAACACCGGCCGGTTCCATGGCAGTCTGGGCGGGTGGCGATCACGGAGAACAGCAGCACCCACCAGTCCGCGCAACGCGCCACACTTCTCGATCTGCTGCGCGGCCGCGACTTCCGCCGGCTGCTGACCGCCCGGGTGCTCTCCCAGCTCTCCGACGGCGTCTTCCAGGTCTCGCTCGCCGCCTATGTGGTGTTCTCCCCGGAGAAGCAGTCCTCTCCCGCCGACATCGCCTCGGTGCTGGCGGTGATGCTGCTGCCGTTCTCGGTGATCGGCCCGTTCGCCGGTGTGCTGCTGGACCGCTGGCGCCGCCGCCAGGTGCTGTACTACGGCAACCTCGCCCGGTTCGGGCTCGGCCTGCTCACCGGCGCCCTCCTCCTGGCCGAGGCCCCGAGTTGGCTGTTCTTCGCCTCCGCGCTGCTGGTCACCGCACTCAACCGGTTCATCCTGGCCGGTCTCTCGGCCGCGCTGCCCCGGGTGGTGCGGCAGGACCAGTTGGTCACCGCCAACGCGCTCTCCCCCACCCTCGGTACGGTCGCGGCGGCCTCCGGCGGCGGCATGGGCTTCCTGCTGCACCAGGTGATGTCCCCCGGGCCGACGGCCGACGCGGCCCTGGTGACCGTCGCCGCGCTGCTCTACCTCTCGGCGGCGCTGGCCGCCCGCCGGATGGACCCCGACCTGCTCGGCCCCGAGCAGCACGCCGGCCACCCGCCGCTCGGCCAGGCCCTGGTCCGGGCCGCCCGCGGGCTGAACTCGGCCCTCCGGCACCTGGTCCGGGACTGCCGGCCCGCGGTGCACGCGCTGACCGCCGTCACCGCGGCCCGGTTCTGCTACGGCGTGCTGATCGTCGTGCTGGTGATGCTCGCCCGCTACACCTTCAACGATCCGGCCGACAGCGCGGCCGGGCTGGTCACCCTGGGGCAGGCGGTCGGCCTCTCCGCCGCCGGGTTCTTCATCGCGGCGGTGATCAGCCCCTGGTGCACCCGCCGGGTCGGGCTGGCCGGATGGATGACGGCCTGTCTGGCGGCGCCGGTGGTCTTCGTGCCCGCGCTCGGCCTGGGCTTCTCACTGGTGCCCTGCCTGATCGCCGCGCTGCTGCTCGGGGTGGTCACCCAGGGCACCAAGATCTGCGCGGACACCATGGTCCAGGAATCGGTCGAGGACGAGTACCGAGGCCGGGTCTTCGCCATCTACGACGTGCTGTTCAACGTCGCCTTCGTCGCCGCCGCGCTGGTGACGGCGCTGGTGCTGCCGCTCTCCGGCCGGTCGGCCGCGGTGGTCTCGGGTGTCGCCCTGGTGTACGCGCTCACCGCCGTCTTCTACCTCCGGGCGGCCCGGCGGACCGGCCCGCTCCCCGGTGACCGGTCCTCCTGAGACCCCGTGCCCCTCAGAACCGGTCGCGTCCGGGCGAGGCGCCAAGGGTCGCTAAGGTACGTCAGAACTGTCGGAGCGACAGCACCCGGTCTCGAGGGACAACCTGATGAGCACTCCACCCCAGCACCCTGGGCAGCCGCCGCAGTTCGGCCCGCCGCAGGGGCCGCCAGGGGCGCAGCCGGTGCCTCCGCAGCACGGTGCTCCGGCTCCGCAGTTCGGCCCGCCACCGGCGTACGGCTATCCCGGCGCGCCCCAGCCCGCCCAGCCCGCGCCCCCGTACGGTCAGCAGCCGTACGGACAGCAGCCGCCGACGTACGGCCCACCGCCCCAGTACGGCTCTCCGACGTACGGCCCGCCGCCCGACCCGGTGCCCGCCGAGCCGACGCCGGGGACCGGCCGGAAGGCCAAGCTGAAGATCGTCGGTGCCGTGCTGGGCGGCCTCGCTCTGATCGTCGGCTACTTCGTCAGCGGGCCGAGCGGCAGCAGCGCCAAGGTCGGCGACTGTGTGAAGGCGACCGGTACGCGCGACGTCGAAATCGTCAAGTGCACTGATTCCCAAGCGAATTACAAGGTCGTGGCGAAGTACAACGACACCACCGACACCGCCCGCTGCCGACAGACGACGGGGTCCACCAGCGCGGTCTCGGGCAAGAGCGGCCGGCGCTGGAACAAGAAGCGGTACGTCCTCTGCCTCGGCCCGCTGACCACCGGCACCGGCGTCCCGCCCGTCAAGAAGTCCTGACCTTCTCAGGCCGCCCACAGCCGACCCGACGCGCTGCGGCGATCGCAGGGGAGTGGCCCCGGAATCCCTCCGGAGCCACCCCCTTTCGCCTGCCCGTCCTCATCGCAGCAGCTCGTCAAGCTCCTCCGGCTCGGCTCCCTCGTCCAGCGCCCGCAGCAGGCGCAGCCGCCGCCGGGCCGCCGCCTTCTCGTCGTCGTCCAGCACGATCCGCTCCAGCCGGTCGACCCGGTCGCCCAGGGCGTCGAGCTTGTGGCTGTTGCGGCCGACCTCGGCCACCAGGGTGTTCAGCAGCGGGGTGACGGAGGTGGCGACGACCTGGCGGACGACCGACTCGGCGATCCGCACCACCGCCGCGTCGATGCTCCCCTCCGGCGGCAGAGGCCCGTCGTCCACAGGCCGGTCGACCGGGTTCTCCACCGGCCCCGGCCGGGCGACCCGCTCGGCGTCCAGCAGGTAGGACCGCACCTGACGTGCGGTTTCGCTGTCCCGCAGGAGCATCGCGACGTTCAGCACGGTGCGCCGGGTGAACAGCGCGAGGGACTTGGCCCGGGTCTTGATTCCACAGACCTCCTTCAAGGAGGCCAGTCGGGCCCCGGTCGCCACCGAGTACCCGTTCATCACCAGCTCGGCGCGGTGATCGATGACGAGCGAGTACACCGCCTTCTCACCCACCCCGAAGTACCGCGCGACGCCCTCCGTCGTCACGTGCACGCCGTCCGGCAGCAGGCTCAGTGCCCGCACCCGGTCCAGCGTCTCCACCCGGTCCGCCACGCTCGCGCGCATCGTGGGGGACTCCAACAGCACCGCTTCGATGGCCATGGCCTCGTCGCTCCTTCCGGAGGGGTACGTCCCCTCCCTCGGACGGAGCAACGAGGCCCTCACCCGAATGCCACGGCCACCCAGGCCGAACCACATCTTCGAGTGAATGTGCTAACGGATGCCTGACGGTTCGAGGCCCGGCCGAACCCGACCTCAGCCCTGCTGGACGTCCCACCAGGCACGGAGCGCGGCGACGGCCTCGTCGTGCTCCATCGGGCCGTGTTCGAGGCGGAGCTCCAGCATGTGCTTGTAGGCCTTGCCGACCTGGGGGCCCGGCTTCAGCCCGAGCAGTTCCATGATCTGGTTGCCGTCCAGGGCGGGGCGGACGGCGTCCAGCTCCTCCCGGGCCCTCAGCTCGTCGATCCGCGTCTCCAGCCCGTCGTAGGTGCGGGAGAGCGCGGTGGCCTTCTTGCGGTTGCGGGTGGTGCAGTCGGAGCGGGTGAGCTTGTGCAGGCGCTCCAGCAGCGGCCCGGCGTCGGTGACGTAGCGGCGCACCGCGGAGTCGGTCCACTCGCCGCCGCCGTAACCGTGGAAGCGCAGGTGCAGCTCGACCAGGCGGGAGACGTCCTCGGTGAGCTCCTTGGAGTACTTCAGCTCGCACATCCGCTTGCGGGTCATCTTGGCGCCTACCACCTCGTGGTGGTGGAAGGAGACCCGGCCGTCCGACTCGAACCGGCGGGTGCGCGGCTTGCCGATGTCGTGCAGCACCGCCGCCAGCCGCAGGGTGAGGTCCGGGCCGTCCTGCTCCAGGTCGATGGCCTGCTCCAGGACGGTCAGCGAGTGCTCGTAGACGTCCTTGTGCCGGTGGTGCTCGTCACGCTCCAGCCGCAGCGCCGGCAGCTCGGGCAGCACGTGGTCGGCGAGCCCGGTGTCGACGAGCAGCCGCAGGCCCTTCACCGGATGGTCGGCGAGCAGCAGCTTGTTGAGCTCGGCCTGGACCCGCTCGGCGGAGACGATCGAGATCCGGTCGGCCATCGCGGTCATCGCGGCGACGACCTCGGGGGCGGGCTCGAAGTCGAGCTGGGCGGCGAAGCGGGCGGCGCGCATCATCCGCAGCGGGTCGTCGGAGAAGGACTCCTCCGGGGTGGCCGGGGTGCGCAGTACCCGCGCCTCCAGGTCCTCCAGTCCGTGGTGCGGGTCGACGAAGCCGCGGCCGGGCAGGTCGACGGCCATCGCGTTGACCGTGAAGTCGCGGCGGACCAGGTCCTGCTCGATGGTGTCGCCGTAGCTGACCTCGGGCTTGCGCGAGGTCCGGTCGTACGCCTCGGAGCGGTAGGTGGTGATCTCGATCAGGAAGGAGCCCTGCGGGGTGTCCTTGCGTGCGCCCACGGTGCCGAAGGCGATGCCGACGTCCCAGACGGCGTCCGCCCAGCCCTTGACCAGCTTGAGCACCTGGTGCGGACGGGCGTCGGTGGTGAAGTCCAGGTCGTTGCCGAGCCGGCCCAGCAGGGCGTCCCGGACGGAGCCGCCGACCAGCGCCAGCCGGTGACCGGCCGCCTCGAAACGGCGGGCGATCTCGTCGGCGACCGGAGAGACCCGCAGCAGTTCTTGCAGCCCGAGGGTCTGCGCCTCGCTCAGGCCTGGGACGACCTGGGTGGCGGTGCTGGAATGATGGGCGCCGGACTCGTGGGCAGTGGGCTCATTGACAGTGGACACGGCTCACAAGGGTACGTGCCCGGGCGGCTCAACCGCCCGCGCGTTTTCGGCGTCTCAGCTCAAGGGCCGCAACACCGCACCCCTGGCAGCATCGTTACCATGCCGGTGGAGCGGGTCGCGGGCACCGGGAAGCGGTTGCCGTGCCGCGTGCCGTCACGGCCGACCGGACGGCGGACGGCCGCGTTCCTCACGGCTACTCCTCACGGCCGCGCGTATCGGCCGGCGGAGCATCCGCAGCACCAAGCAGCGACAGCATCAAGCAGCGAGCGATCGAGAACGGCGAGGGCGAAGCGCGTGGGCGAGCCGGCACGGCACTCGGGCCTGGAGGCGTACGGACAGCCTGGACGGACCGGGCATGCCGCCGACCGGGGGGAGCCGGGGCGCCGCGCGGCGCGCACGGCCCGGCGGTTCGCGGCCGCCGTCGGCGCGGCGCTGGCGCTGCTGTCGGCCGCGCCGGCCGGCGCGCTGCCGAACGGCGGCAACCTCCCGGCCGCCGACTCCACCGTCTCCGCGGAGTACCCGGTGGTGATGACCATCGAGACGATGACCCCCATGGTCACCGCGCAGAACGGCACCGTGACGATCACCGGCCAGGTCACCAACGGTGGCAAGTCGGTGCTCAAGTCCGCGCACGCCGCGGTGCGCAAGCCCTGGTCGGGCAAGCCGCTGACGGCCCGCAGCGAGCTCTTGAACGTGGCCGGCCGGACCAGCCCGACCGGCTCGGACGGCGTCGAGCTGGACAGCCCGCAGTACGCGCTCAACGAGCTGGGACCGGGCCAGACCCAGCAGTACACCCTGGGGGTCGCGGTGAACGACCTCCAGCTCTCCGGAGAGGGCGTGTACGAGCTGGCGGTGGACGTCTGGGGTTCGACCGCGGACAACCAGCGCGACCGGCCGCTCGGCATCGCCCGGACGTTCCTGCCGTACAGCCCGACGCCGGCCGACGCGCAGCCGTCCAAGGTCGCCATCCTGTGGCCGCTGGTGCACGCGCCGGTGCTGGCCGCGCAGACCATCTCCGAGAACGAGCAGACCGTCTCGGTGCTGCGCGACGACAGCCTGGCCGCCGACTTCTCCCCCGGCGGTCGGCTGTACGAGCTGGTGGACACCGGATCCAAGCTGCCGGGGCTGACCTGGGTGGTCGACCCGGACCTGCTGGACACCGCGTTCGCGATGACCAGGCCGTACCGGGTGCAGAAGCCGGGCACCGAGCATCAGGCGGCGAAGGAGGACAACACCGTCCAGGGCACCGGCCAGGCCGCCGCGACGGCCTGGCTGGAGAAGCTGCGCACGGCCGTCGCCAAGCCGACCAGCCAGGTGGTGTCGCTGCCGTACGCCGACCCGGACCTCGCCTCCATCGCGCACAACGGCGCCGACCTGCAGGGCATGGACGCCGCGCTGGGCAAGGCGGCCACGGCGGGCCGGCTGACCGTCGAGGGCCGGCTGGCGGTGGACACCCGCTCCGATGTGGCCTGGCCGTACCAGGGGTATCTGGACCAGCAGATCGCGGGCGTGGCCCAGCGTGCGGGCGCCGGCCTGGTGCTGGTGAACGGGGCGAGCCTGCCGGAGTCGGACGCGCTGAAGTACACGCCGACCGCGGTACGCCCGATCGGCAACGGGCAGACCGGGGTGGTGGCCGACGAGACGATCGCCGGTCTGTTCCAGTCGGACCTGAACACCCCGCAGGCCCAGACCCTGGCGGTGCAGCGCTTCCTGGCCGAGACCTTCGTGATCAGCCGCCAGGAGCCGCAGAACCCCCGTGGCCTGCTGGTGATGCCGCCGCGCGAGCTGACCGCCGACACCGCCAAGGTGCTGGCCACGGCCCTGCAGACGGCGCAGACCGGCAAGTGGGTGGAGCAGGTCAAGCTGGACGTGGTGGCCCAGAGCGCCCCCGACCCGAAGGCGAACGGCTCCGTCCCGGCCGCCGCCGACTACCCGGCCCACGCACGCTCCTCGGAACTGCCGTCCTCGGACCTGACCGGCACCATCAAGATCCAGAGCGATCTGGACCTGCTGATGCGCGTCCTGACCCTGCCGCAGCGGGTGCGCGGTCCGTTCAGCGCGGCCATGGTCCGCTCGATGTCGACGGAGTGGCGGACCCAGGCGCCGGCCGGCAGCACCTACCGCGACGGGGTGTCGACCTACCTCGGCGATCTGACCAAAGCGGTGAAGGTGCCGCAGAAGAACGTCATCACCCTCGCCGGGGACACCGGGGTCCTGCAGGTCAGCGTCCGCAACGACCTCACCCAGCCGGTCACCAATCTCAAGCTGGTGCTGCGCCCGACCCAGCCCAACCGGCTCCGGGTCAGCGATCCGGAGGAGCTGGTCCTGCCCGCCTCGCAGAGCGTCACGCTGCGGTTCCAGGCCGAGGCGCAGAACAACGGGCCGGTCCAGATGACCGCCCAGCTCTGGACCACCGGCCCGGACTCCCGGCCGTACGGCGACGAACAGCGGTTCACCGTGGAGGTCACCTCGGTGACCAACGGCGTGCTGTACGTCTTCGGCGGCGGCCTGGTGCTGCTGCTGCTGGCGGCGCTGCGCTTCTTCCGCCAGCGCAAGCGGCGGGGGACCGACACCGAGGACCCCGACGCACCGCTCTCCGAAGAGCCCGCCCCGGCCGGGGACGCGGGCGACGGGGAGGGGCCCGAACGTGGAGGAGCCGCGCAGACACCGCGCGGCAGCGCCGCAGATGGCCGGGATCAGGCCACCAGTGATGAGAAGGTTGGTCCTTGATACCGCCGACACCCCCCGATTCCGGGGCGGCCTCCCCCACGACAGCGAAGAGGTGACATGACCGGGCGCAGCGAGGAGCGGCCGCCGGGCCGCGGTGAGGGCCGGCCGGCCGCGGAGTCGCCGTCCGGCGACTGGTACGTGGCCGACACCTACGCCCAGGACCCGTACGCGGCCAACGCGTACCAGGGCCACCAGGACGGTCAGGACCCGTACGGTCTGGGGGCCGCCCGGCCCGCCGCGCCGCAGCAGCAGGCCGCCGCCTACGACGTGCCGCCGCAGCTGCCGCCGCAGGGGGGCGGCTACCCGACGCCGGTTCCGCCGGTGCAGCCCGGCTGGGACGCCCCGGCCCAGGCGGGCTGGCAGGAGAACCGGCCCGGCTGGGAGCAGCCGGCCCAGGCCGACAACCAGGCCGACAGCCAGTCCGGCGCCCAGTGGGGCGGCCAGTGGGGCGGCCAGCCGCAGTGGCAGCCCGGCCCGGCGCACTCGGCGTGGGACTCCGAGACCACCGAGTACGTCGGGGTGGACGCGCTGTTCGGCGGCGGCCATGCCGCGGCGGCCCAGCCCCAGCCGCCGCTGGTCCAGCCCCCCGGGCCCCAGGCCTACGCGGCCCAGCCGCCGATGGTCCAGCCGCCGATGGTCCAGCCGTTCATGGGACAGCCCCCGCTGGGCCCGCCGCCCGTCGCACCCGCACCGTTCCCCCCGGGCGGCGGGTACCCGGGACAGCACGGACACCCGCACGACCCGGACGGGCAGCGCCCGTTCGTCCCGCCGATCGAGTTCGACCCGCCGCTCTCCGAGGAGGAGGCCACCAGGCAGGTGGCGGCGGTGCAGCTGCCGCCCGCGGTGGAGCCCCTGGAGGAGCTCGCCGCCGAGGAACGCACCGCCCCGGCGCCCGCGGCCGGTGGCGGCGGCAAGGTCACGAGCCTGCTCAACTCCAGCGCGATCATGGCGGCCGGCACCCTGGTCTCCCGGGGCACCGGCTTCCTGCGCACCATGGTGATCACCAGCGCGATCGGCATCGCCGTGATGGGTGACTCCTACAACGCGGCCTACACCCTGCCGACCCTGCTCTACATCCTGATCGGCGGCGGCGCGCTGAACTCGGTCTTCGTGCCGCAGCTGGTGCGCAGCATGAAGAACGACGAGGACGGCGGAACCGCCTACGCCAGCCGGCTGCTCACCCTGGTGATCGTCGGGCTCGGCGCCGTGGTGCTGCTGGCCGTGGTCGGGGCGCCCCTGCTGGTCCAGCTGATCTCGCACCCGATGATGGAGAACCCGACCCGGGCCGCGACCACCGTGGCGCTGGCCCGGTACTGCCTGCCGACCATCTTCTTCATGGGCATCCATGTGGTGATGGGGCAGATCCTCAACGCCCGCGGCCGCTTCGGCGCGATGATGTGGACCCCGGTCCTCAACAACATCGTGGTGATCTTCACCTTCTCCGCGTACATCTGGGTCTACGGCAGCTTCGGCAGCACCGAGGTCACCCCGGAGACCGTCTCGCCCGAGGGCGTCCGGCTGCTCGGCATCGGCACCATGGTCGGCCTGGTGGTCCAGGCGCTGGCGATGATCCCGTACCTGCGGGCGGCCGGTTTCCGCTTCCGGCCGCGCTTCGACTGGCGTGGCCACGGTCTGGGCAAGGCCGGCCGGCTGGCCAAGTGGACCTTCTTCTTCGTGCTCGCCAACCAGGCCGGCTTCCTGGTCATCACCCAGCTGGCCACCGCCGCCGGCAGCGCCGCCGAGAAGACCGGCCACCGCGGTGTGGGCCTCGCCGCGTTCTCCAACGCGCTGCTGATCTGGCAGCTGCCGCAGGCCGTGATCACCGTCTCAATCATGAGCGCGGTACTTCCCCGGCTCTCCCGGGCCGCCGCCGACGAGGACGCCGGCGCGGTCCGCGACGACCTCTCGCACGGTCTGCGCACCACCGCGGTGGCGGTCGTCCCGGCCGCGTTCCTGTTCCTGGCCCTCGGCCCGGCGATCGGCCGCGCGATCTACGCGGTGGGCGGCGACCGGACCGTCCTGCTCAGCGCCACCAACGTCGGTCTGATGCTCTCCGCCTTCGCACTGGGCCTGATCCCTTACTCGGCGCAGTACGTGATGCTGCGCGGCTTCTACGCCTACGAGGACACCCGCACGCCGTTCTCCAACACCGTCTGGGTGGCGGCCTGCCAGGCCGTCTTCTCGGTGCTCTGCTGGTTCGTGCTGCCGCCCGAGTGGACGGTGACGGGCATGGCGTTCGGGTACGGTCTGGCGTACGCCATCGGAGTGATGGTGGCCGTACCGAAGCTGAAGCGGAAGATCGGCGGCCTGGACACCAAGCGGATCGGCAGGACCTACAGCCGGCTGGCGGCCGCCTGTGTGCCCGCCGCCGTGGTCGGCCTGGCCGTCAGCCTGGCGGTCCAGCGCGTTCTCGGCGGCTGGCCGGGCAGCGTGGTCTCGGTCGTCCTGGCCGGCGGGCTCCAGCTGGCCGTCTTCGTGCTGATCGCGAAGCGGCTGCGGATCGAGGAACTGAACGCCATGCTGGGGATGGTCCGCGGCCGACTGGGCCGCTGACCACACGTACCAACCGGCCGCACCGGCCGCCGCCCTGACCGGGCGTCAACCGGACGGACGGGGTTCTCCGCCCCACCGGGGCGGGCACTGGGCCGCCATCGGCTCCCGGGTCGTCCCGGGCTCCGCGATGGCGGCCCAGTGCCGGATCCGCACCACATCTCTCCACCACCGCGCAACCGCCCGGACCTTTCAGCGGTCGTACCCGGTGGAGAAGAGTGGGCACAATTGTCCTGGAGCGCTGGGCCTGCCCGCCCGCGTGCTCCAGCGACTCTCTCAGGCCGGGGCGACACAAGGGGAGGCAGGACCACGGTGGCTGATGGCACCAAGGCGGTCGTCGACACGTCAGCGGCTGACGGGACGACGGACGAGGCCGCGCTGGCCGCCGCGATCGACGAGCTCGCGGTCGACACGGCCGCCGGGACGGACGACGCCGACGACACCGCCGACCGCTCCCCCGAAACCGCCTCCAGCGGCGAGGAGACCTCGGAGATCACCGCACCGCTGTCGGCCGACGAGATCGCCGCCGAGCTGGCCGCGGGCGCCGCGCGCGCCGCCGCCGCGGACCGGCGCCGAACGGGCCAGGGGGCGGCGAAGCCGTCCGCGGGTGCGCCCTCGGGACACCCCGCCGGCCGCCCTCCGCAGGACCCGCAGCCCACCGTCGACCCCCGCGCCACCGGCACCCTCCCGCGTACCCTGCCGGCCCCCCTGCGGCACAGCGGCGACAAGATCGGCAACCGGTACCGGCTGGAGGAGTGCATCTCCCAGACCGAGACCTTCAGCAGCTGGCGGGCGGTCGACGAGAAGCTGCGCCGGGCCGTCGGCGTCCATCTGATGGCCTCCGGGCACCAGCGGGCCCGCGCCGTCCTGGCCGCCGCCAAGTCCGCCGCGCTGCTCGGCGACCCGCGCTTCGTCCAGGTCCTGGACGCCGTCCAGGAGGGCGAGCTGGTCTACGTCGTGCGGGAGTGGCTGCCGCACGCCTCCGACCTCGCCAAGCTGCTCGCCGACGGCCCGATGGAGCCGCACGAGGCCTACCAGATGGTCCGCCAGGTCACCGATGCCGTGGCCGCCGCCCACCAGCGCGGCCAGGCCCATCTGCGGCTCACCCCGCGCTGTGTGCTGCGCACCGACAGCGGCCAGTACCGGATCAACGGCATCGCGGTGGACGCCGCCCTGCGCGGCCTGCCCGCCGAGGACACCGCCGAGGACACCGAGCGCACCGACACCCGGGCCATCGGCGCCCTGCTGTACGCCGCGCTCACCCACCGCTGGCCGTTCCCCGAGGACCGCTACGACCTCCAGGGGCTGCCGAAGAACCTCCGCGAGGTGCCGCCGGACCAGGTCAGGGCCGGGGTCCACAAGGGTCTGTCCGAGCTGGCCGCCCGCGCCTTCTTCGACCACCCGCCGCACCACGCCGAGCCGATCACCACCCCCGAGCAGCTGGCCAGGGCCATCGCGCTGATGCCCCGCATCCGCCAGCCCGAGCCGGAGCTGCCGGCCTTCACCGCCCCGCCCCGGCACAACACGCACGCGCTGCCCACCGCGCCCAACCCGACCCGGGTGGTCGCCGCCCCCGGCATCGCCCAGCCGCTGGCCGGTCCCCGCCCGGTCCCCGCCCGGCGCACCCGGCGGCGGCTGCGCCGGGTGCTCAAGGTGACGGCCTGGACGGTCGCCCTCGGCGCGATCGGCGTCGCCTCCTGGCAGCTGGTCGACAGCCTGCGCAACAACCAGCCCGCCGTGGCGACCTCCCCGTCCGCGACCGTCACCTCACCGACGACACACGCCACCACCCACACACCGGTGCCGATCCCGGTCAAGGACGCGCAGTCGTACAACCCGCAGGGCGATGGCCCGGAAGGCGCCTACTCGACCGCCAAGGCCTTCGACGGGGACCCGAACACCGCCTGGGTCCCGCAGTGGTACAACGACCCGTTCGGTCCCAAGCCCCTCCTCAAGGAGGGCACCGGTCTGCTGATCGACCTCGGCACGCCGCAGGCGGTCAGCTCGGTGAACGTCCAGTTCCTCGGCTCCACCACGGCGGAGCTGCGGGTGCCGAACGCCCAGGCCGCCGCCGCCCCGCTGAAGGCGCAGCCGGGGGACTACACGGTGCTCGGCAAGCACAGCGGCCCCACGGCCGACTACACCCTGGAGAGCCCGGTCACCACGCGCTACCTCCTGATCTGGATCACCAGCCTGCCGAAGGATCCATCGGACGGCAGGTACCGCGGCGGGATCGCCGAGGTCAAGGTCTCCGGCTGACCGGACCGGCACGGCGGGGGCAGGGCCTGGCACACCGGAGCGCAGGACACGGGAGGGGTGGCGGTGGCGGACGGCGTGGACCGGACGGACGACGACGCGGCGCTGCTCGCCCGGCACGTCGCCGGCGACCGGGACGCCTTCGGCCTGCTGGTCAGCCGCCACCGCGACCGGCTCTGGGCGGTCGCGGTGCGCACCCTCGGCGACCGTGAGGAGGCCGCCGACGCCCTCCAGGACGCGCTGGTCTCCGCGCTCCGCTCCGCCCACACGTTCCAGGGCCGCTCGGCCGTCACCACCTGGCTGCACCGGATCGTGGTCAACGCCTGCCTGGACCGGGCCCGCCGCACCGCCACCCGCCGCACCGGACCGCTCGACGACGACCCCCGGCGGCTGGACGCCCTGGTCGGCTCCGCCGAACCGGCCGACAGCCCGGTGGTCCGCGCCGAGGTGCACCGGGAACTCACCGCCGCGCTGGCCGAGCTGCCGGTCGAGCAGCGGGCCGCCCTGGTCCTGGTCGACATGCAGGGCTATCCGGTCGCCGAGGCGGCCGAACTGCTGGGCGTGCCGGTCGGGACGGTGAAGAGCCGCTGCGCCCGGGGCCGGGCCCGGCTGCTCCCGCTGGTCCGCCATCTGCGCGGCGACGGCGGCGCACCCGCCGTTTCACGTGAAACAGCGCCCGCTCCCGGGACGACGGCACCGGCGGAACGGGGCGCCGCCGCCCCGCCGGGGAACCCCTCGGGGCCCCGTACCGTCCCAGGGACAGGCCTGGGCACCGGCCGACCGATCCTGGAAGGAGACGCGAGCGCGCGATGACGGCCCCCCTCTCCTCCCCCGACCCCACCGGACCGCACCCCGACCCGGACGAGCTCGCCGACCTCGCCGAGGGGCTGGTCGAGTCCGCCGCCACCGCCGGGGCCCTGCGACGGCACCTGGACGGCTGCGCCGAGTGCCGCGAGACGGTCGACGCGCTCGCCGAGGTCCAGGCACTGCTGGGCGCCGTCGAACCGCCGCCGATGCCCGCCGACCTCGCCGGGCGGCTCGACGCCGCCCTGGCCGCCGCGGTCGCCGAGGCCGTGGAGGGCGCCCAGGAGGCCGCTGCGGCCGACGACGGGGCCGGGCCCCCGGCCCGGCCGTCCCGCCCTGCCACGGCGCCGTCCACGGCGCCCGCACCCCCACTCGCACCGCCGCCCGGCCGTCCGTCCGCGGCCACGGCGCCCGCCGGTCCCGGCGCCACCGGAGCGGGCCGCTCCCGCCCCCGCCGACGACGGGCCGGCCTGCTGCTCGGCTCGGCCGCCGCCCTGCTCGCGATCGGCCTCGGCGGCGTCCTGCTGCTGCGCCCCGCGGACCGGCAGTCCGTCGACGGCACCATGGCGAAGGCCGACGCCCCGGCCGCCGCCGCTGCCACCACCGACGGCAGGGCGGAGCACGCCGCCGGCGGCACCGTCTACCGGGACGACCGGCTCACGGCCCAGATCCAGCAGTTGCTCGCCCGGACCGCCGCCGCCACCCCCGCTCCCCCGGCGGCCAAGCCCTCCGTCCCCTCCGGGCCCGCCGACGGAACGCCCGCCGACGGAACGCCCGCCGACGGAACGCAGGGGCTCGGCGGTGGCGGCCGCTCCGCCCCGGCCTGCCCGGCGCCCGCCGACGGACCGCCGCTGGCCACCGACCGCGGCAGCTACGCCGGCGCCCCGGTCGAGGTCCTGGTGTACCCGGTGCCGGACCGGTCCGGGCTGCTCGACGTCTATCTGCGCTCCCCCGGCTGCGGGCCGGTCCTGCTGCACCGCACGGTCCCGGCCCGCTGACCGGCCGTTCCCGAGCGATCCACGCCCAGCACGGCCCGGCGCTCCCGGACTGCGGGCACCTGGTACTGATCCGCCTGGGAATGCGAGACACTGGTCAGTCGTTGTCCCGGGCGGCGGAGCAGGACCGCCCTCCCCGCACCTAACGCGGGTCGCGATGCGAACCAGGAGATGCAGTGAGCGACGTCCGTAACGTGATCATCATCGGTTCCGGCCCGGCCGGCTACACGGCCGCGCTCTACACCGCCCGTGCCTCCCTCAAGCCTCTGGTCTTCGAGGGGGCCGTCACCGCCGGTGGCGCGCTGATGAACACCACCGAGGTGGAGAACTTCCCCGGTTTCCGGGACGGCATCATGGGTCCCGAGCTGATGGACAACATGCGGGCGCAGGCCGAGCGGTTCGGCGCCGAGCTGATCCCGGACGACATCGTCGCGGTGGACCTCACCGGCGACATCAAGACCGTCACCGACTCCGAGGGCAACGTCCACAAGGCCCGCGCGGTGATCGTCACCACCGGCTCCCAGCACCGCAAGCTGGGCCTGCCGAACGAGGACAAGCTCTCCGGTCGCGGCGTCTCCTGGTGCGCCACCTGCGACGGCTTCTTCTTCCGCGACCAGGACATCGCGGTGGTCGGCGGCGGTGACACCGCGCTGGAGGAGGCGACCTTCCTCTCCCGCTTCGCCCGCAGCGTCACGATCATCCACCGCCGTGACACCCTGCGCGCCTCCAAGGCGATGCAGGAGCGCGCCTTCGCCGACGAGAAGATCCGCTTCGAGTGGGACAGCGCGGTCGAGGCCATCCACGGGGACCCGAAGCTGACCGGCGTCACCCTGCGCGACACCACCACCGGCGAGACCCGCGAGCTGGCCGTCACCGGCCTGTTCATCGCCATCGGCCACGACCCGCGGACCGACCTCTTCACGGGCCAGCTGGACCTCGACGCCGAGGGCTACCTCAAGGTCGAGGCCCCCTCGACCCGGACCAGCATCCCCGGCGTCTTCGGCGCGGGCGACGTGGTCGACCACACCTACCGCCAGGCCATCACCGCCGCCGGCACCGGCTGCTCCGCCGCGCTGGACGCCGAGCGCTACCTGGCCGCGCTGGCCGACCTCGAGGCCCAGGCCGCCACCGTCGCGGTCTGACCTCCGCACCACCGACCGCCCCCGGCGGGGGTGTTCCACGTGAAACACCCCCGCCCCGGCCAGGCAGAAACAGAACGGGCCCGCCCGTTGTTCTTCTGGCAGCAGCCCTCTCCGTTCGATCCCGAGGAGTTCCCGTGGCCGGCGCCACCACCACCGTCACCGACGCGACGTTCAAGGCCGACGTCCTGGACAGCGACAAGCCCGTTCTGGTCGACTTCTGGGCCACCTGGTGCGGCCCGTGCCGCCAGGTCGCCCCGATCCTGGAGGAGATCGCGGCCGAACACGGCGACAAGCTGACCATCGCCAAGCTCGACGTCGACAACAACCAGCAGACCGCGGCTCAGTACAACGTGATCTCCATCCCGACGCTGATCGTCTACAAGGGCGGCGAGCCGGTGAAGTCGATCACCGGCGCCCGTCCGAAGGCCGCGCTGCTGCGCGAGCTGGCCGAGTTCATCTAGGTCCGGCCCGACCGGCACGACGAGGGCGGGGCTCCCCCATCGGGAGCCCCGCCCTCGTCGTGTTCCTCCCCCTCGGCCCGGCTCCGGGCGAGCGGCCGGGAACGGTCGGCCGGCTCAGAACGGCCGCAGCGCCGGCTCCTTGCGAGCCCCGCCCAGGAGCCGCTCCAGAGCCCCCTCCACATCGCCCCGCCAGGACAGCGTGGTCCGCGCCTCCAGCCGCAGCCTCGGGTAGCGGGGGTGCGGACGAACGGTCTTGAAGCCGACCGCGAGCAGATGGTCGACCGGCAGCACACAGCTCGGCGGCTGCCGTCCGACCGCGCCGAAGGCCTCGACCGCCCGGACCCCGCGGCCCAGCAGATCCTTGGCCACCGTCTGCACCAGCACCCGACCGATCCCCTGCCGTTGATAGCCCGGCAGTACCCGGCTGATCATCAGCTGGACGGCGTCCGGAGAGACCGGACTGGTCGGGAACGACTGCGAGCGGGGCACATAGGCGGGCGGGGCGTAGAGCACGAACCCGGCGGGCTGGTCGTCCACATAGACGATCCGGCCGCAGGACCCCCACTCCAGCAGCACCGCGGAGATCCACGCCTCCTTCTCCTGCTCGGGCTTGCCGGACTCGACCGCCGCCCGCCCGCTGACCGGGTCCAGCTCCCAGAACACACAGGACCGGCAGGTCGTCGGCAGATCTCCGAGGTTGTCCAGCGTCAGCGGAACGATCCGGCGTCCCATACCCCGCACCTCCTCGTCCACTCCACAGTCGAGCATTCCCCCCGAACGCCGATGGGTGCATGTTTCACGTGAAACACCGCTCACGTGGAACATGCACCCATCGGGATTCGCCTTCGGCCCGGCTCAGCCCTGCGACAGCCGTAGCCCGTCCTCGCCCGGGGCCAGGCTGTCCAGGATCCGGTTCAGGTCCTCGACCGAGCCGAACTCCAGCACCACCTTGCCCTTGCCCAGCTTGCCGCCGCGCTGCGAGACCTCGACCTTGACCCGGGTGTCGAAGCGGTCCGACAGCCGGCTCGCCAGATCGTTGACGGCCGGGGAGATCAGCTTGCCCGCCTTCGGCCCGGACTGGCGCTGCGGCTTCTCCTCGTGGTTCATCACCGTGACGATCTCCTCGGTGGTCCGCACCGAGAGGCCCTCCTCGACGATCCGCCTGGCCAGCCGCTCCTGCCGCTTGCTGTCCGGCACGCCGACCAGGGCCCGGGCGTGCCCGGCGGTCAGCACCCCGGCGGCGACCCGCCGCTGGACCGGCGGCGACAGCCTCAGCAGCCGCAGGGTGTTGGAGACATGCGGACGCGAGCGGCCGATCCGGTCCGCCAGCTCGTCATGGGTGCAGGAGAAGTCCCGCAGCAGCTGATCGTAGGCGGCGGCCTCCTCCAGCGGGTTCAGCTCCGCCCGGTGCAGGTTCTCCAGCAGGGCGTCCAGCAGCAGCTTGTCGTCCTCGGTGGCCCGGATGATCGCCGGGATCTGCTCCAGCCCGGCCTCCCGGGAGGCCCGCCAACGCCGCTCGCCCATGATGAGCTCGAAGCGCTCCGGACCGACCTGGCGCACCACCACCGGCTGCAGCAGGCCCACCTCCTTGATGGAGGCGACCAGCTCGTCCAGCTTCTTCTCGTCGAAGACCTCGCGCGGCTGGCGCGGGTTGGGCGTGATCGCGTCCAGCGGCAGCTCGGCGAACCGCGCACCGGTCACCTGGGCGAGGTCCGCCCCGACGAGCTCAGCCGCCGCCTCGCGCTCCCGGACCGCCTGCTCCCGCAGGCTCTCCGCGGCGGCCTTCGCCGCCACCGTGCCGCGGCCGGTCGGCAGCACCGGCACCGCCGTCGGCGACACCGTCCCCGCGGCCACCACCGAGGCCGGGGCGGACGGGACCACCGCGGGCTCTGCCGCCGCCCCGCCGGCCCCCGGCGTGGCGGCCGGGATCAACGCCCCGAGCCCTCGTCCCAGACCCCTGCGACCACTCACCGATTGTCCTCCGTCGTACCGTGCTGTGCCGTTGGGGCGCCTTGCCCCGTACCGCCGTCGCGCTGCTGGCCCACCGTCGAGCCACCGACCCCGATGCCCACCGCGCGCAGCGCCAGCTCCCTGGCCGCCTCCAGGTAGGAGAGCGCACCCGTCGAGCCCGGGTCGTAGGTGAGCACCGTCTGGCCGTAGCTGGGTGCCTCCGAGATCCGGACCGAACGGGGGATCGCGGTGTGCAGCACCTCCTCGTGGAAGTGCGTCCGGACCTCCTCGGCCACCTGGGCGGCCAGCCTGGTCCGGGCGTCGTACATGGTGAGCAGAATGGTGGAGACGTGCAGCGTGGGGTTCAGGTGCGCCCGGACCAGCTCGACGTTGCGCAGCAGCTGGCCGAGACCCTCCAGCGCGTAGTACTCGCACTGGATCGGGATCAGCACCTCCTGACCGGCGACCAGGGCGTTGACCGTCAGCAGCCCGAGCGAGGGCGGACAGTCGATCAGGATGTAGTCCAGCGGCTGCTCGTACGCGGTGATGGCGCGCTGGAGCCGGCTCTCCCGGGCGACCAGCGAGACCAGCTCGATCTCCGCGCCGGCCAGGTCGATGGTGGCCGGGACGCAGAACAGCCCCTCGACGTCCACCACCGGCTGCACCACATCGGCCAGCGGCTTGCCCTCCACCAGGACGTCGTAGATCGACGGGACCTCCGCGTGGTGGTCGATGCCGAGTGCGGTGGAGGCGTTTCCCTGCGGGTCGAGGTCGACCACGAGGACGCGCAGTCCGTGCATGGCGAGCGAGGCGGCCATGTTGACGGTGGTGGTGGTCTTGCCCACCCCGCCCTTCTGGTTGGCCACCACGATCACCCGGGTGGCGGCGGGCCGGGGAAGGCCCTCGCCCGCTCGTCCGATCGCTCGGACCGCAGCCTGGGCAGCACGCGCGATGGGCGTGTCATCGATCTGGTCGATGGTCTCCGAGTCCTGCATGGGGGTCAGTGTTTCACGTGAAACCGGAGCGGCAACAGTTGCCGCCCGGATAAGGCCGAGCCCGCGGCGGAGCCGGAGGTCAAGACCGTCGGAGAGCAGGGAGCGACGTTTCACGTGAAACACCATGCCCGCTATGTCGGAATTCTGACGGTGCGACACTCCGTCGCGAAGCAGAACGGGCGGGCGGCCCGAAGAGGCCGCCCGCCCGTTCCCACGCGTCCGCTCAGCGGCCGCGGCGCCGTCCGCCGCGGCCCCGCTCGCCGACCCGCGAGGCGTTCGCGTTCCGCCCGGCCCGGGCCGCCTTGGCCCGCCGGGTCGCCGCCTTCACCCCGCCGGGGCTCTCCCCCGCCTTCACCTGGATCACCCGGGTGGAGGTCTCCAGGGTGCCCTCGCCCACCGAGATCACCGACCACTCCACGGCGCCCAGCTTGGTCAGCCCGGCCCGCGAGTCCGCCAGCTCCTGCTCCGCGCTGTCGCCCTTGAGCGCCAGCATCTGCCCGTGCGGGCGGAGCAGCGGCAGGCCCCAGCCGGCCAGCCGGTCCAGCGGTGCCACCGCCCGGGCGGTGACCACGTCCACCGCGAGCTTGCCGACCATCTCCTCGGCCCGCCCGCGCAGGACGGTGACGTTCTCCAGGTTCAGCTCGCGGACCACCTCCTCCAGGAAGGTGGTCCGGCGCAGCAGCGGCTCCAGCAGCGTCACCGAGACGTCCGGGCGGGCCAGGGCCACCGGGATGCCGGGCAGGCCGGCTCCGGAGCCGACGTCGCACAGGGTCGATCCGGGCGGCAGCAGCTCGGCGAGCACCGCGCAGTTCAGCACATGGCGGTCCCAGAGCCGGGGCACCTCGCGGGGGCCGATCAGCCCGCGCTGGACACCCGCCGTGGCCAGCAGCTCGGTGTACCGGACGGCGGCGTCGAAGCGGTCGCCGAAGACCTCCCGGGCCACGGCCGGCGCCTCGGTCAGCCCCTCGGCGGCCGGCCCCTCGACCGCCGGACCCTCAGCGGCCGAATTGCCGGCACCCGTCGCCGGCTCACCGGCAGCCGCGTTCTCCGTGTCCATCTCGACCTCTCCGCTCCCCGGATCCACCGACCCGCGCATCGCACCGTTTCACGTGAAACATCTCTCGCCGGGCTCTCGGCCCGGCGGCCCCGCAGAGGGACAACGACCCCGCCCGCACAAGGCGGACGGGGTCTGTCAGTCGCCATCCGGACAGTCCCGGCGCACCGGCCGTCTCGGCCGGGCACCGCTCTGCCGGTCTCAGGCCGGCAGCACGACCACACACCGCTGGGGCTCTTCGCCCTCCGACTCGCTGCGCAGACCGGCCGCGGCCACCGCGTCATGGACGACCTTGCGCTCGAACGGCGTCATCGGCCGCAGCTTGACCTGCTCCCCCGTGCTCTTCACCTGCTCCGCCGCCTCGGCGCCGAGCGCGGCCAGCTCCGACCGCTTGCGGGCCCGGAAGCCGGCAATGTCCAGCATGAGGCGGCTGCGCTCGCCGGTCTCCCGGTGGACAGCCAACCGGGTCAGCTCCTGCAGCGCCTCCAGCACCTCGCCGTCCTGGCCGACCAGGCGCTGGAGCGCACGGTCGTTGCCATCACTGACGATGGACACCAGGGCACGGTCGCCCTCCACGTCCATGTCGATGTCACCGTCGAGGTCGGCGATGTCGAGCAGACCCTCCAGGTAGTCCGCCGCGATGTCGCCCTCCTGCTCCAGGCGGGTGATGAGGCTCTCGTCGGCGCTGGCGACGGCCTCGGCCTCGATGGCGGAGGTGGTGCCTTCCGTCACTGATGGACTCCTTCGGAGATGGGGCCCAGGTGGTGGGCCGGGAACGAAGCTCTGTGCGCTGCCTTGACAGTCCGGGGGCGGGTCAGGACTTCTTCTTCGGGCGCTGGCCGCCCTGTCCGCCACCGCGCTTCGGCTGCTGCCGGGCGCCCTGCTGCCGGACGGTGCCCGGCTTGGCTCCGGCGGGCTTGGCCGCGCCCTGCTTGGCCGCGGCCGGCTGGTCGGCACCGGACTCGACGGTCTCCTCGGCCGGGGCCGGGGCGTCCTTGGTCAGGCTGGTCGTCTGACCGCCGTGCTGGCGCTGTGCCTTGGTCTGCTTGCGCGGCTGCTGGCGTCGCACCTGCACCGCGTCCTCGACGACGGCCTCGGCGGTCGTGGCCGTCTTCTTCGGGGGAAGCAGGCCCCACATACCGCCCTTGATCACCGAGCCGTCCGGGTTCAGTCGGCCCGCCTTCTTCAGCCGCACCTGGCGCTCGTCCCACGCCTTGCTGCCCGGCGTCGGGTTGTTGCGGATGACGACCAGCTGCTGGCCCATCGACCAGACGTTGGTGGTCAGCCAGTAGACCAGGACACCGACCGGGAAGTTGATGCCCATCACGGCGAACATGATCGGGAAGACGTACATCAGCATCTTCTGCTGCTGCATGAACGGCGTCTTGACCGTGAGGTCCATGTTCTTGGTCATCAGCTGGCGCTGCGTGATGAACTGCGACAGCGACATCAGGATGATCATGACCGCGACGACGATCTTGACGCTGGTCTCGGGGCTGCTCACGAAGGTCGCGGAGAGCGGGGCACCGAAGATGTGCGCCTTGCCCGCGCTGGTCAGCAGGGTGCCGTCGATGACCCCGATCGGCTCGCTCTTGGCGACCTTGGCGAGCACGCCGTAGAGCGCGGTGAAGAACGGCGCCTGCACGATGATGGGAAGGCAGCTGGAGAACGGGTTGGTACCCGCCTCCTTGTACAGCTTCATCATCTCTTCGGACTGGCGCTGCTTGTCGTTCTTGTAGCGCTCCTGGATGGCCTTCATCTTCGGCTGGATCGCCTGCATGGCCCGGGTCGCCTTGATCTGCTTCACGAAGAGCGGGATCAGGCAGATCCGGATGACGACCACCATGGACGCGATGGCCAGACCCCAGGCCCAGCCACCGTCCGGATCGAAGATGTGGCTGTACAGCGAGTGGAACTGGACGATGATCCAGGACACCGCTGTGTACAGGGGGTTCAGGAAGGAGAAGGTCACCGGTCAGGCTCCTTGGACATTGGGATTGGCCCCACAGAGCCAATGGTCGCCGGGCCCTCGGGGTCCGGACCGGCGGGGGGTGCGGTCACCGGCCGGTCGGCGGCGGACCTGCGGTTCAGCAGATCGCGCAGCCGGCGGTGCCACACCGGGTGCTTGCGCGGCGGAACATGATCGACCCCGCCGGGCGTCCACGGATTGCAGCGCAGGATGCGCCACACGGTCAGGCCGCCGCCCTTGACCGCCCCGTGCACTTTCACGGCCTCGTAGCCGTAGTGCGAGCAGGAGGGGTAATAACGGCAGACCGGACCGAGCAGTGGGCTGATGGTCCACTGGTAGACCCTGATCAGACCCATCAGCAGGTACTTCATCGACCTGCTCCCGTCGGCGCCGAGGCGGCGGGCTCCACCTTCAGCAGCCGCTTGAGCGCCGCGTCCAGGTCACGTTCGAGATCCTGGTACGAGGCGGACGCGGCCTGGGGCAGCGCACGCACCACTATCAGGCTACCGGCGGGCAGCCTGAACAGGCGATCACGGACAAGATGGCGCAGGCGGCGCTTGACCAGGTTACGGACGACCGCCGGACCGACGGCCTTGCTCACGACGAAACCCGCACGCGCCGAAGGAGTCCCCTCGGCGACGTGCGGGCGGGAGTCGCTGGTCCGGTCGGCCTGCCCCTTGGGGTCACCGTCTCTGCTGAGATGGACGACCAGAAGGGGCCGGCCGGCCCGGCGACCGCGTTTCACCGCGGTCGCGAAGTCCTGGCGCCGCCGCAGCCGATTCTCGGAGGGCAGCACAACAGACTCTGGCGCGGATCAGGCGGACAGGCTGGTGCGGCCCTTGCCACGGCGGGCGGCCAGGATGGCGCGGCCGGCGCGGGTACGCATCCGCAGCCGGAAGCCGTGGGTCTTCGCGCGACGACGGTTGTTCGGCTGGAAGGTGCGCTTGCTCACTCGGGGGCTCCTGAGGTGAATCGTAGGATGACGGGGGGTCGCTTGGCCGTCACCGTGCGTCCGCGTGATCTCCCCTGATACGGAAATCCGGCCCATCGCCCCAGTTCGGCTGGGGTCTGAGGCAATCCACGGCGCCCGTGCTGCGCGCCTTATGGAGCGGGCGGACCCGCGGACATGCGGCAGCGGCCATCGACAACTCGACCTGGTTACGGTACGCGGGACGGGGCGCGAGGGTCAAACCGGCCGTTCGCATCCGCCCCCGCCGCGGACCTCATGCCTCCGCCGTTGCCCACAGCCTGTGGACAACGACTTGATCCGGCCCTGTTCGCTGACTACCGTTGCAGGACTTGTCTGGTTTGTTCTTCACAACCGACCCATCGATCCACAGTCTCTTGATCCACCACCCCCTGCTGGAGCCGCGGGGAACCGAGAAAGCGTGCACCAGTGGCTGATGTCAACAGCGACCTCGTCCCGGTCTGGGCGAGAGTCGTCGAGCGGCTGGTCAACGACCCGGATGTCGGGGAGATGGACAAGCAGTGGGTGCAGCGCACCCAGCCGATGTGGATGATGCACGACACCGCCCTGCTGGCGACCCCCAACGAGCGGGCCAAGCAGGTGCTGGAGGGCCGGCTGCTGCCGCAGCTGACCGAGGCCCTCAGCCGCGAGCTGAACCGGCCGGTGCGGATCGCCGTGATGGTCGACGCCAACGCCGTGCCCACCACCCCGATGCCCGCCGCACCGGCCGAGCCGTACCCGGGCCCGGGCGGCGAGGACGCCGGCGAGTACGGGGAGCCGTCGTACGAGCGCCCCTACGAGCAGGACTACGAGCGCGGCCGCTACGGCGGCTACGAGCAGCGCCCCGCGCCCTACGGTGGCCCGGGCGGAGCACCGGGCTGGCCGGGCGGCGGCGAGAGCGCCCCGTCCTGGGAGAACCACCCCGGTCACCCCGGCCACTCCGGCTACGGCGAGCAGGGCCCCGGCTACCCCGAGTCCGCGCCCGGCTACCGCGAGCCGGCCGAGCCCGACCGCCCGGCGCCGCGCGAGAACCGCCCGCTGCCCGGGCCGCCGGCGACCACCCAGGGCGACCTCTTCGGCGGCGCGTACGGCCCCGGGCCGGGCGAGCAGCCGCGGGCCGGGGCCGGCCGCCGCTCCCCCGCCCCGCGCCCGGCCCCCGGCCGCCCCGCGGAGAAGTCCGGCGCCGAGCGCGCCACCGACCGCCAGGCCGTCCCCGGTGTACCGGCCCCGCCCGGCGCTCCCCCGGCCGGCGGCTCCCGCAAGGACGAGCCGGCCGCCCGGCTGAACCCCAAGTACCTCTTCGACACCTTCGTCATCGGCGCGAGCAACCGCTTCGCGCACGCGGCGGCGGTGGCGGTCGCCGAGGCCCCGGCCAAGGCGTACAACCCGCTCTTCATCTACGGCGAGTCCGGGCTGGGCAAGACCCACCTGCTGCACGCCATCGGGCACTACTCGCGCAGCCTCTTCCCGGGCACCCGGGTGCGCTACGTGTCCTCGGAGGAGTTCACCAACGAGTTCATCAACTCGATCCGCGACGGCAAGGCGGACGCGTTCCGCAAGCGCTACCGGGACATGGACATCCTGCTCGTGGACGACGTGCAGTTCCTGGCGAGCAAGGAGTCCACGCAGGAGGAGTTCTTCCACACCTTCAACACCCTGCACAACGCGAACAAGCAGATCGTCCTCTCCTCGGACCGGCCGCCCAAGCAACTGATCACGCTGGAGGACCGGTTGCGCAACCGCTTCGAGTGGGGGCTGATCACCGACGTCACCCCGCCGGAGCTGGAGACCCGGATCGCGATCCTGCGCAAGAAGGCGATCCAGGAGCAACTGAACGCCCCGGCGGATGTGTTGGAGTTCATCGCGTCCCGAATCACCCGCAACATCCGGGAGTTGGAGGGCGCCCTGATCCGGGTCACCGCCTTCGCCAACCTCAACCGGGCGCCGGTGGACCTGGAGTTGGCCGGCATCGTCCTCAAGGACCTGATTCCGGGCGGGGACGAGGATGCCGGACCGGAGATCACCGCGCAGGTCATCATGCAGCAGACCGCGGCCTACTTCGGGCTGGGCGTGGACGACCTCTGCGGATCCTCGCGCAGCCGGGTGCTGGTGACGGCTCGTCAGATCGCCATGTACCTCTGCCGGGAGCTGACCGACCTCTCACTGCCGAAGATCGGCGCCCAGTTCGGCGGACGCGACCACACCACGGTGATGCACGCGGACCGCAAGATCCGCTCGCTGATGGCCGAGCGTCGCTCGATCTACAACCAGGTCACCGAACTGACCAACCGCATCAAGAGCTAGGCCGTCCACGGCCGTTGGAGGGCGTCAGGAGCGGTCCTGACGCCCTTTTCGCGTATCCACAGGTGTGTACCGCCGTCCGGCTGGGCAGGGATGCCTGCGACAGACGCTCCGCCAGCCCGCAGGCCGCGCCGAACATCTGACCGGGGATTCGAACCGCCCCGGCGCGCAGGGCCGAAATCCACAGGCTGGACCGGTTCCCCGCCGTCCACAGGGCGGGGAACCGGAAGTTATCCAGAATTCCTCCACAGGCTGAGCGCCGCTACGCTCTTCCGCGCAGGTCAGGTGCCTGTGGACTTGTGCACAACCGTTATCCACAGGGTGTGGACAGTTGGCGGCCCGTCAGTGGGCCGTCCGGGTTATCCACCGGTTGTCCCCAGGGAGGGCGGGGTTATCCCCAGGTTGTCCACAGGCGCGTCCACAGTTCGACAAGCGTGTACCCACGTTCATGCCCTGGTGTGAAAGGCGTCACGAAATGTTGACCGGCGCCCGTGGATAACCGGGGCCGGATCTGGGGACAGCGCTGGGGATAACCTGTGGATACCCAGCGTGCCCTGTGGGTAACGCTCCGCCGTCCACAGCGGGCCGTGTTCGTCCACAGCCGCCGTCCACACATCCTGTGGACAAAAAACCCGGCCTGACCTGCGCGAACGGGGTTATCCACGGTTTCCACAGGCCCTACTACTACTGCTACACCTATAGACCCATCGACTCGTTCAAAAGCGGGTGGGGCCAAAATCTGTGGACAACGGATCCCCGACATCTGTTCGGGTTGCTTCCGCCCGTCTGCCCCGTCTGTCGGTGGAGTACGTCAGACTGTCCTCGGCGACTGGAAGCGGAGCGGCAGAGCTCGGCGGCCAGCCGAACCGACGATCAAGACCAGACGAACCAGACTTGCGAGCGGGAGCGCTCGATCCAGGAGGCGGTTACCGGTGAAGTTCCGGGTGGAGCGTGACGTCCTCGCGGAGGCGGTGGCCTGGGCTGCCCGCAGCCTCCCGGCACGGCCGCCGGTGCCGGTGCTGGCCGGCCTGCTGCTGACGGCGCAGGAGGGCAGCCTGGCGCTGTCCGGCTTCGACTACGAGGTCTCGGCCCGGGTCGAGCTGGAGGCCGACATCGAGGAGGCCGGCACCGTCCTGGTCTCCGGCCGGCTGCTCAACGACATCTCGCGCAACCTTCCCAACAGGCCTGTGGAGATCTCCACCGACGGCCAGCGGGTCAGCGTGGTCTGCGGCAGCTCGCGGTTCACCCTCCCCACCCTCCCGGTGGACGAGTACCCGGCCCTGCCCCAGATGCCGACCGCGACCGGCACCGTCTCCGGAGACGTCTTCGCCTCCGCGGTCAGCCAGGCCGCGGTGGCCGCCGGCCGTGACGACACCCTGCCGGTGCTCACCGGTGTGCGGGTCGAGATCGAGGGCGACCGGATCACCCTGGCCGCCACCGACCGCTACCGCTTCGCCGTCCGCGAGCTGCTCTGGAAGCCCGAGCAGCCGGACATCTCCGCGGTCGCCCTGGTGCCCGCCAAGACCCTGCAGGACATCGCCAAGTCGCTGGGCAGCGGCGACAACGTCTCGATCGCGCTCTCCTCGGGCGGCGCGGGCGAGGGCCTGGTCGGCTTCGAGGGCGCCGGCCGCCGGACCACCACCCGGTTGCTGGAGGGCGAGTTCCCGAAGTTCCGCAGCCTCTTCCCGACCGAGTTCAACGCCATCGCGGCGATCCAGACCCAGCCCTTCCTGGAGGCGCTCAAGCGCGTCTCGCTGGTCGCGGAGCGCAACACCCCGGTCCGGCTGAACTTCGAGGAGGGCGTCCTCACCCTGGAGGCCGGTTCGGGCGACGACGCCCAGGCCACCGAGCGGATCGACGCCTCCCTGGAGGGCGACTCCATCTCGATCGCCTTCAACCCGGGCTACCTGGAGGAGGGCCTCAAGGCCATCGACTCCGCCTACGCCCAGCTGAGCTTCACCACGCCGACCAAGCCGGCCCTGCTCAGCGGCAAGGCCTCGGTGGACGCCGAGGCGGACGAGGCGTACCAGTACCTGATCATGCCGGTCCGCCTCTCCGGCTGATCCCCGCCGGCGCCGCACGCGTTACCCACAGGCTGTGCACAGCCTGTGGAAGGCCTCCCCCGGTCGGCCCGACCGCGGGGAGGCCCTGTCGCTTCAGCGCGTAGGCTCAGGACAGCGCGGCAAGGGCGCCGCCGGCAGGCACGTCACCACAGGTAAGGACTTGGTCATGGAGCTCGGCCTCATCGGTCTCGGCAAGATGGGCGGCAACATGCGCGAGCGGATCCGCCGCGCCGGCCACACCGTCATCGGCTACGACCGCAACCCGGACATCTCCGACGTCGAGAGCCTCCAGGAGCTCGTCACCAAGCTTCAGGGCCCGCGTGTGGTCTGGGTCATGGTCCCGGCCGGGGCCGCCACCCAGGCGACCGTCGACGAGCTCGCCGAGCTGCTCTCCCCCGGCGACGTGGTGGTCGACGGCGGCAACTCCCGCTGGACCGACGACATCAAGCACGCCGAGGCGCTGGCCGCCAAGGGCATCGGCTTCGTGGACTGCGGCGTCTCCGGCGGCGTCTGGGGCCTGGAGAACGGCTACGCGCTGATGTACGGCGGCGACGCCGAGCACGTCGCCAAGGTCCAGCCGGTCTTCGACGCGCTCAAGCCCGAGGGCGACTTCGGCTCCGTCCACGCGGGCGCGGTCGGTGCCGGCCACTTCGCGAAGATGGTCCACAACGGCATCGAGTACGCGATGATGCAGGCCTTCGCCGAGGGCTGGGAGCTGCTGGAGGCCGCCCCCGAGGTGACCGACGTGCGCGAGGTCTTCCGCAGCTGGCAGGAGGGCACCGTGATCCGCTCCTGGCTGCTCGACCTGGCCGTCCGCGCCCTGGACGACGACGAGCACCTGGCCAAGCTCAAGGGCTGGGCCGCCGACTCCGGCGAGGGCCGTTGGACCGTCGAGGCCGCGATCGACCACGCCGTGCCGCTGCCGGCGATCACCGCCTCGCTGTTCGCCCGGTTCGCCTCCCGCCAGGACGACTCGCCGCAGATGAAGATGATCGCCGCGCTGCGCAACCAGTTCGGCGGCCACGCGGTCGAGTCCAAGTAGTCCCACCGGTTTTCCACAGAAGGCGAGCGCAGTCCACAGCCATGCACGTCGCGCATCTGTCGCTCGCCGACTTCCGTTCCTACGCCCGGGCCGAGGTACCCCTCGACCCGGGCGTGACGGCCTTCGTCGGCCCCAACGGCCAGGGCAAGACCAACCTGGTGGAGGCGATCGGCTACATCGCCACCCTGGGCAGCCACCGGGTGGCCACCGACGCCCCGTTGATCCGGCTCGGCGCGGAGCGGGCGGTGATCCGCGCCTCGGTGCTGGCCGGCGCCCGCAGCACCCTGGTCGAGCTGGAGATCACCCCCGGCAAGGCCAACCGGGCCCGGATCAACCGCTCCGACAACGTCCGCCCGCGCGACGTGCTGGGCCTGCTGCGCACCGTGCTGTTCGCCCCCGAGGACCTCAGCCTGGTCAAGGGCGACCCGGGCGAGCGCCGGCGCTTCCTGGACGAGCTGCTGACCGCCCGGGCCCCCCGGCTGGCCGGGGTCCGGCAGGATTACGAGCGGGTGCTCAAGCAGCGCAACGCCCTGCTGAAGACCGCCGCGATGGCCCGCCGGGCCGGTGGCGGCAAGGGTGCCGACCTCTCCACCCTGGAGGTCTGGGACGGCCATCTGGCGCGCGCCGGAGCGGAGTTGACCGCCTTCCGGATCCAGCTGGTGGCTGCCCTGCAGCCGCTGGTGGCGGCCGCGTACGGGCAGCTCGCGCCAGCCGGCGGCGAGATCGGGCTGGAGTACCGGAGCTCCTTCGAGGGCGAGCTGCCGGGCAGCCGGGAGCAGGCCGAGGAACAGCTGCTGCGGGCCCTCCAGGCCGCCCGTAAGCAGGAGGTCGAGCGCGGGCTGACGCTGGTCGGGCCGCACCGCGACGAACTGGTGCTCAAGCTCGGCCCGCTGCCGGCCAAGGGCTACGCGAGCCACGGCGAGTCCTGGTCGTTCGCGCTGGCGTTGCGGCTGGCCTCGTACGAGCTGCTGCGCGCCGACGGCGGGGAGCCGGTGCTGATCCTGGACGACGTCTTCGCCGAGCTGGACGCCTCCCGCCGGGACCGGCTGGCCGAGCTGGTCGCCGGCGGCGAGCAGGTGCTGGTCACCGCGGCCGTCGCCGAGGACGTGCCGAAGGCGCTGGCCGGGGCCCGTTACACGGTGGCGGACGGCGCGGTGCGCCGGGTCGACGCCTGAGGTCCGGCCGCTCCCGTACGCTGGACGGCTCACCGGCGCGCGACCGCGACGGTTGTCCACAGGCTGGGGAAAGGAGATCGCCGTGAGCGAGCCGGCGGAGCACTTCCCGAAGCCCTCCGGCCCGGTGCCGGCCGGCGCCCGGCTGACCGGCGCCGACCTGGCCCGCTCGGCGCTGCGGGCGGCCCGGGCACAGGCCCGGGAGCGCGGCGAGCAGGTCCGGGAGAAGCGCGAGGCGAAGCGGCACGGGCTGCGCAGCGGAGCGCGCTCGGACGGCCGTGACCCGGTGCCGCTGGGCGCCGCGCTGAACCGGCTGCTGACCGAGCGCGGCTGGGAGTCCTCGGCGGCGGTCGGCGGGGTGATGGGCCGGTGGAGCCAGATCGTCGGCCCGGACATCGCGGCGCACTGTGAGCCCACCTCCTACGACGACGCGGCAGCGGTGCTCACCGTGCAGTGCGACTCCACCGCATGGGCAACTCAACTGCGCTGGCTGGCCAGGCAGTTGGTGGCCCGCCTGAACCACGAGCTGGGCCATGGCACGGTCAAGGTGATCAAGGTGCTGGGCCCCGCCGCCCCGGTACGCGGTTACGGACGGCTGCGCGCGCCGGGGAGCAAGGGGCCGGGCGACACCTGGGGCTGAGTCCGGCCGGCCGGGTCGCGAGCGGACCGGGATCCTCCGGAACCCCTGACGGCCCTTCCAGGCGGTCTGGGCCCCCGGGGCGAGTATCGGGACACGTGCAGAGGGGATTCAGGGCGGCGTATCTGCCCTCAGAGGCTGCCAAACGCCCATCTATGTCAGTCGTACCGGTAGACTGAAGGCCAAACACTGTTGCTAGTGGCAACCGAGTCGAAACGCCGTGGTCGCACGCCCGCCCACACGGGGTGGGGATGCGGCCCGTGCTGTGCCAGAGAGGGCGCTTCGTGGCCGATTCCGGCAACCCCAGCCAGACCCCAGACCAGACCGACCAGGCGACCGAGAGCACCTACACCGGTAGCAACATCCAGGTGCTGGAAGGCCTCGACGCCGTCCGCAAGCGCCCCGGCATGTACATCGGTTCGACCGGTGAGCGCGGGCTGCACCACCTGGTGCAGGAGGTCGTGGACAACTCCGTCGACGAGGCGATGGCCGGGTACGCCGACACCATCGACGTCACGCTCCTCGCCGACGGCGCGGTCCGGGTGGTCGACAACGGCCGCGGCATCCCGGTGGACATCGTCCCAGGTCAGGACAAGCCGGCCGTCGAGGTCGTGCTCACCGTCCTGCACGCCGGCGGCAAGTTCGGCGGCGGCGGCTACGCCGTCTCCGGCGGTCTGCACGGTGTCGGCGTCTCCGTGGTGAACGCGCTGTCCACCAGGCTCTCCGTGGAGATCCACAAGGACGGCAGCATCTGGACCCAGGACTACAAGATGGGTGCCCCGACCGGTCCGCTGGTCAAGGGCGAGCCGACCGACCGGACCGGCACCACGGTCACGTTCTGGGCCGACGGGGACATCTTCGAGACCACCGTCTACTCCTTCGAGACGCTCTCCCGGCGCTTCCAGGAGATGGCCTTCCTCAACAAGGGCCTGTCCATCTCGCTGATCGACGAGCGCCCCGAGCACGCGGACGAGGAGGGCAGGCCGCTCTCCGTCACGTACAAGTACGACGGCGGCATCGCCGACTTCGTCGCCCACCTCAACTCCCGCAAGGGCGAGGTCATCCACCCCTCGGTGATCGACTTCGAGGCGGAGGACAAGGACAAGGCGATCTCGGTGGAGATCGCGATGCAGTGGAACTCCTCCTACACCGAGGGGGTCTACAGCTTCGCCAACACCATCCACACGCACGGCGGCGGTACCCACGAGGAGGGCTTCCGCGCCGCGCTGACCGGCCTGGTCAACCGCTACGCGCGGGACAAGAAGCTGCTCCGCGAGAAGGACGACAACCTCTCCGGCGAGGACATCCGCGAGGGTCTGACCGCGATCATCTCGGTCAAGCTCGGCGAGCCGCAGTTCGAGGGCCAGACCAAGGACAAGCTCGGCAACACCGAGGCGAAGACCTTCGTCCAGCGGGTGGTCCACGAGCAGCTGAACGACTGGCTGGACCGCAACCCCAACGAGGCCGCGGACATCATCCGCAAGTCCATCCAGGCCGCCACCGCGCGCGTCGCCGCCCGCAAGGCCCGTGACCTGACCCGCCGCAAGGGCCTGCTGGAGAGCGCCTCGCTGCCGGGCAAGCTCAGCGACTGCCAGTCCAAGGACCCGGCCGAATGCGAGATCTTCATCGTCGAGGGTGACTCCGCCGGCGGCTCGGCCAAGCAGGGCCGCGACCCGCGGATCCAGGCCATCCTCCCGATCCGCGGCAAGATCCTGAACGTCGAGAAGGCCCGGATCGACAAGGTGCTGCAGAACACCGAGGTCCAGGCGCTGATCTCGGCCTTCGGCTGCGGCATCCAGGAGGACTACGACGAGTCCAAGCTCCGCTATCACAAGATCGTCCTGATGGCGGACGCCGACGTCGACGGACAGCACATCCGCACCCTGCTGCTGACCCTGCTGTTCCGCTTCATGCGGCCGCTGGTCGAGTCCGGGTACGTGTACCTGGCGATGCCGCCGCTGTACAAGATCAAGTGGGGCAAGGACGACTTCGACTACGTCTACTCCGACCGCGAGCGGGACGCCACCATCGCGGCCGGCGTCGCGGCCGGCCGACGGCTGCCGAAGGACGACGCGATCCAGCGCTTCAAGGGTCTCGGCGAGATGAACGCCGAGGAGCTCCGGGTCACCACCATGGACCAGGCCCACCGGCTGCTCATGCAGGTCACCCTGGAGGACGCGGCCCGTGCCGACGACCTGTTCTCGGTCCTGATGGGCGAGGACGTCGAGGCCCGCCGCTCCTTCATCCAGCGCAACGCCAAGGACGTCCGCTTCCTGGACGTGTGACCGGGGCCCTCCCCGCCAGCACAGTCCAGTCACGCGTGAAAGGAAACTGACCACCAGTGGTCGACGACAACCGTCCCGACGGCGAGCAGCCGGACGCCAGCACCGCCACCGACACCTTCGTGTCCCGGGTCGAGCCGATCGAGCTCGAGACCGAGATGCAGCGCTCCTACCTCGACTACGCGATGAGCGTGATCGTCAGCCGGGCGCTCCCCGAGGTCCGCGACGGCCTCAAGCCGGTGCACCGGCGCGTGCTCTACGCGATGTACGACGGCGGGTACCGCCCCGAGAAGGGCTACTACAAGTGCGCCCGCGTCGTCGGCGACGTCATGGGCAACTACCACCCGCACGGCGACACCTCGATCTACGACACCGTGGTCCGGCTGGCCCAGCCGTGGTCGCTGCGGATGCCGCTGGTCGACGGCAACGGCAACTTCGGCTCCCCGGGCAACGACCCGGCCGCGGCCATGCGCTACACCGAGTGCAAGATGATGCCGCTGGCCATGGAGATGATGCGGGACATCGACGAGGAGACCGTCGACTTCGCCGCCAACTACGACGGCCGCTCGCAGGAGCCCACCGTCCTGCCCGCGCGCATCCCCAACCTGCTGATCAACGGTGCCACCGGCATCGCGGTCGGCATGGCCACCAACATCCCGCCGCACAACCTCCGCGAGGTCGCCTCCGGCGCGCTCTGGGCGCTGGAGCACCCGGACGCCTCCAACGAGGAGCTGCTGGAGGCCCTGATCGAGCGGATCAAGGGCCCGGACTTCCCGACCGGCGCCCTGATCGTCGGCCGCCGCGGGATCGAGGAGGCGTACCGCACTGGGCGCGGCTCGATCACCATGCGCGCCGTGGTCGAGGTCGAGGAGATCCAGGGCCGCCAGTGCCTGGTGATCACCGAGCTGCCGTACCAGGTCAACCCGGACAACCTCGCGCTGAAGATCGCCGACCTGGTCAAGGACGGCAAGGTCGCCGGCATCGCCGACGTCCGCGACGAGTCCTCCTCGCGCACCGGCCAGCGCCTGGTGATCGTGCTCAAGCGCGACGCCGTCGCCAAGGTCGTGCTGAACAACCTCTACAAGCACACCGACCTGCAGACCAACTTCGGCGCCAACATGCTGGCCCTGGTCGACGGCGTGCCGCGCACGCTCTCGCTGGACGCCTTCATCCGGCACTGGGTCAACCACCAGGTCGAGGTCATCGTCCGGCGCACCACCTTCCGGCTGCGCAAGGCCGAGGAGCGGGCGCACATCCTGCGCGCCCTGCTGCGCGCCCTGGACGTGATCGACGAGGTCATCGCGCTGATCCGGGCCTCGGAGAGTGCCGACGCCGCCCGCACCGGCCTGATGGGCCTGCTCTCCATCGACGAGCTCCAGGCCAACGCGATCCTCGAGATGCAGCTGCGCCGCCTGGCTGCCCTGGAGCGCCAGCGGATCACCGACGAGCACGACGAGCTGCAGCGCAAGATCGACGAGTACAACGCGATCCTGCGTTCGCCGGGCCGCCAGCGCGAGATCATCTCCGAGGAGCTCACCGCGATCGTCGAGAAGTACGGCGACGAGCGGCGCTCCACCCTGATCCCGTCCGACGGCGACCTCTCCATCGAGGACCTCATCGCCGAGGAGGACATCGTCGTCACCATCACCCGTGGTGGCTACGTCAAGCGGACCCGCTCCGACCTCTACCGCTCGCAGAAGCGCGGCGGCAAGGGCGTGCGCGGCGCCCAGCTGAAGCAGGACGACCTCGTCGACCACTTCTTCGTGACGACGACCCACAACTGGATCCTGTTCTTCACCAACAAGGGCCGGGTCTACCGCGCCAAGGGCTACGAGCTGCCGGACGCCGGGCGCGACGCCCGCGGCCAGCACGTGGCCAACCTGCTGGCCTTCCAGCCGGAGGAGCACATCACCCAGGTGATGGCGGTGCGCACCTACGAGGACAAGCCGTACCTGGTCCTCGCGACCCGGGCCGGTCTGGTGAAGAAGTCCCAGCTGAAGGACTACGACTCCCCGCGCTCCGGCGGCCTGATCGCGATCAACCTGCGCCAGGACGACCAGGGCCGGGACGACGAGCTGATCGGTGCCGAGCTGGTCTCCGCCGAGGACGACCTGCTGCTGGTCTCCAAGAAGGCCCAGTCGATCCGGTTCACCGCCACCGACGACGCGCTGCGGCCCACCGGCCGCGCGACCTCGGGCGTCAAGGGCATGTCCTTCCGCGAGGACGACGAACTGCTCTCGATGAACGTGGTGCGTCCAGGGACGTACGTCTTCACCGCCACCGACGGCGGTTACGCCAAGCGCACCGGGGTGGACGAGTACCGTGTCCAGGGACGCGGCGGCTACGGCACCAAGGCGGCGAAGATCGTCGAGGGCCGGGGCTCGCTGGTCGGCGCTCTGGTGGTGGACGACACCGACGAGATCATGGCGATCACCCTCTCGGGTGGGGTGATTCGTACAAGGGTTTCCGAGGTTCGTGAAACCGGACGTGACACCATGGGCGTCCAACTGATCAACCTCGGAAAGCGCGACGCGGTGGTGGGCATGGCCCGCAACGCGGAGGCCGAGGACGAGGAGGGCACGGAGGACGAGGCGGCGGGTACCGAGTCCGCCGAGTCCACCGGGTCGGCCGAGGGTATCGAGGGTGTGGAGACGGCGCCGGGCGGCGAGGACGCCCAGGCCTGATCCCGATCGCGTCGGCCGGTACCGCCGCGTCCGTACAGGGCGCGGCGGTACCGGCCGCCGACCAGTTCCGGGCAATCCCGCCGGGCGCTGGGGTGACGAGTGACGAAGCAGGCCGGCGCAGCCGTCCTGGCGGGAAGTGCGGGAGGACCAGGTGAGTGGAGCCACGGGTGCTGCGGGAGGAGCCACCGGCGGCCGTCCGGGCGCAGCACAGGGCGGCGGGGGGTACGGCGGGCCGCAGCCGCCGGCCGAGCACCCGGCCGCGTCCACCTCGCTGATGCCACCGGTCGGTGCGGCGGGTCAGGGCGGCGGGGGGACCTACGGCGGTCAGCCGACACCGCCGGCTTCGGGTGCGCCGGGGCAGGGCGGGTTTTCGCAGCCGACCACGTACGCCAAGGGGCAGCCGACGCCGCCCCGGGGGACCAGGGTGGGCAACACCCCGCCCGGCGGTACGCCCGTTCCCGGCGGGGCCGCCGCGCGTCGGCCGGCCGGCGCACCGGCCCCGGCCGGAGCGGGCCTGGGCCGGACCCGCAAGGCCCGGCTGAGGGTGACCAAGGCCGACCCCTGGTCGGTCATGAAGGTCAGTTTCCTGCTGTCGCTGGCGGTCGGGATCATCATCATCGTCGCGGCCGCGGTGCTGTGGATGACGCTGGACTCGCTCGGCGTCTTCGACTCGCTGACCAAGACCCTGAAGGACGTCACCGGCTCGGACACCACCGGCGGCCTCAACCTGATGGACTACGTCGGCTTCGGCAAGGTGATGACCTTCACCTCGCTGATCGCGGTGGTCGACGTGGTGCTGCTGACCGCGCTGTCCACGCTCTCCGCGTTCATCTACAACGCGGCGGCCGGCTTCACCGGCGGCATCGAGCTGACCCTGGCCGAGGAGGACTGATCCCGGCCACACCGGCCGGTTTCTGATCCCGGGTCAGATTTCCGTCCGCGGACGGAATGGGCGGGCCCCGCAGGCTGTTGCAGCCTGCGGGGCCCGCTGGCATTCGGGTGACAGCCGACTCCCGCGGCGTGCCGCCCGATTTGGGGCCGGGCGCGGTGGGATTAGCTGGGTGCGCCCGTTCCGGGCTCCGACTGCCGCAGGCCGCCCCCCGGTCCGACTGGCCGGGGCTGGTACGGCTGTGCAGGTACGGCTGGACGGAGGCGCGCGATGGCTCAGCTCGCAAGTCAACTGGTCGAGGCCCTGGAGGGGCTACTGGGGATCCCGGTGCCGCTGCGGGTGCAGGCGTGGGACGGCAGTGTCGCCGGGCCACCGGGGGCGCCCACCGTGGTGCTGCGCGGCCGCCGGGCGCTGCGCCGCCTGCTCTGGCAGCCGGGCGAACTGGGCCTGGCCCGCGCCTATGTCTCGGGGGACCTGGAGCTCGCCCCCGGCGCCGACCTCTACGAGGTGCTGGCGGCCGTGGCGCTCTTCGCCGAGCGGCCCGAGATCCGCCGGCTGCGGCTCGGCCCGGCCGATGTGCTCGGCCCCAAGGGCCGCCGGGTGCTCGCGGCCCTGCTGCGGGCCGGTGCGCTGGGCCCGCGGCCCGTCCCGCCGCCGGAGGAGGCCAGGGCCGTCCAGGGGCGGCTGCACAGCCGCAGCCGGGACCGCGCGGCCATCAGCCACCACTACGACGTCGGGAACGACTTCTACGCCCTCGTACTGGGCCCGTCGATGGCGTACTCCTGCGCGTACTGGGCGCCCGCCGCCAAGAGCCTGGAGGCGGCCCAGGAGGCCAAGCTCGACCTGATCTGCCGCAAGCTCGGCCTGCGGCCCGGGATGCGGCTGCTGGACGTCGGCTGCGGCTGGGGCTCGCTGCTGCTGCACGCGGCGGAGCACTACGGGGTCACCGCGGTCGGCGTCTCCATCTCGACCGAGCAGGTCGCGCTGGCCCGGCGGCGGATCGAGGAGGCCGGTCTCTCCGGGCGGGTCGAGGTCCGCCTCCAGGACTACCGGGAGATCCAGGACGGCCCCTTCGACGCGATCTCCAGCGTCGGCATGGCCGAGCACGTCGGCGCCGAGCAGTACCGCGTCTACGCCGAGGGCCTGCACGGGCTGCTGGTGCCCGGCGGCCGGCTGCTCAACCACCAGATCGCCCGCCGCCCCGACCACCCCGGTGAGCCGCACCGCACCAGCCCGTTCATCGACCGCTACGTCTTCCCCGACGGGGAGCTCTCCCCGGTCGGCAGCACGGTGGCCCGGCTGGAGGAGGCCGGTTTCGAGGTCCGTGACGTCGAGTCGCTGCGGGAGCACTACGGCCTGACCCTGCGCGAGTGGGTGGCCAACCTGGAGGCGCGCTGGACGGAGGCGGTCGGTCTGGCCGGTCGCGGCCGGGCCAGGGTCTGGCGGCTGTACATGGCGGCGTCCGCGCTGGCCTTCGAGCAGAACCGCATCGGGGTCAACCAGATCCTCGCCGTCCGTACCGGCCCCGAGGGCGAGGCCCGGTTCCCCGCCACCCGCGAGGAGTGGCTGCTGCGCCCGGCCGACACCCCCCACCTGCGGCCCTTCGCCACCGGTCCCGAACCCGCCGCCGCGACCCCCGCCGACCCGGATTTGGGAGATCGGCCATCGGTCCGCTAATCTTTCAGTGCGGCAAGGGCCTATAGCTCAGACGGTTAGAGCGCTTCCCTGATAAGGAAGAGGCCACAGGTTCAAGTCCTGTTAGGCCCACCGGCGCGAAGGGCCCGGAGTGATCTCACTCCGGGCCCTTCGACGTTTTCTTGGCCGCCGCCGGAACTGCGCGCCGTCCCCGGGTGTTGTCGGGGGTAGGGCGAGTGGAGGGATGGTGGCGGTATGGCGCTGTTCTGGGCGATGAGCATTCCGGGGCTGGTCTGTGCGCTGGTGGCCCTGGCCTTTCTCGATCAGCTGGCGCTGCGGGCGCGGAAGTCGCGCTGGGTGCCCTGGCGGGGGACGGGCCGGGAGGGGCAGGTCTCGGCGACGGGGTTCGAGCAGTTGCACGCGCAGTTCGCGGCCGGCAAGCAGCACGAGCTGGACGAGCGGCGGAGCACGCTGATGCTGCGCGACGAGGAGGGCGAGGGGGCGCCGCCCAGGACCAGGGTGGACCTGGCGGCCGGTACGGCGGTGGTGGTGCCGACGACGCGCCGGTAGCGGTTCGGGCGGCGGTCCCGGGGTGTCGTGGGCGGGCCGGCCGCAGGGCAGAAGGTGTGGCGTCAATCCTCCGGCCGGACCGGTTGGTTGGAGGCAGCGGCGGCTGGTCACGATTGGGACACCGGTGTGTATCATCGGCCGCAAGGGCAGTCCGGCACCCGACAGCCCGTTCGCACTCGAAACAACTCATGGACTCGTCGGCCCGGCCAATCCGGCCGGAGCACGGCTGTTGAGTCCGCAACGCAAGAAGGACGAGGTCCCGCGGTGAAGAAGCTTCTCCTGGTCGCCCTGGTCGCCCTCGGCGGCTTCTTTGTCTACCGTCAGGTCCAGGCGGACCGCGCCGAGCAGGACCTGTGGACCGAGGCCACCGACCCGGTCCCGGCCGGTCGCTGAGGCCCCGGACGATCTGACGATCGACGATCTTCGGAGGCGCCGGGCGGCGCCTCCCGGGTCGGCCGGCCCGGTCCTGCGACCGGGCCGGCCGACTTCCGGACACCGTCCCGGCGGAAGGTGCGGGGAGAGGGCGTGGGATTCGCGCCAGGACCCGGTACGCTAGTGCCCGTCGGTACGAGTGGTGCCGTCGAGGGGCTTTAGCTCAGTTGGTAGAGCGCTGCCTTTGCAAGGCAGATGTCAGGAGTTCGAGTCTCCTAAGCTCCACAGTTCACAGCTGTGGAAACAGCCGATCGGCCGCTGACCTGAATCCGGGTCAGCGGCCGATCGGCGTTCTCGCGCCCGTGCGGCCGGTCAGTGCGGCTTGCGCGGGTCGTGCGGCTTGGGGTGGTCGTCCTCCTCGCCGGGTGGCGGACCGGGCCTGGTGGCGTCGGTGGCCGCCTCGCTCCCGGTCTCCGGGTCCGATTCGTCCACCGGTGATCCGGCCGGAGCGCCGCCGCCCACGGCGTGGGCGCCGGTGTGCGGGGCCGTCGCGGCGGGGCCGCCCTCCCCGCTGGTCGTCGCGGACTGCCCGGCCGGCGGCTCGACCAGCCACTCGGGGTTGCTGCGGTGCCGCCACCACTGCCAGATCACGATGCCGCTGCCGATCGCGACGGCGCCGGCCACCGCCAGGCCGGTGGCCCAGGCGTTGCACTGCTTCTTCCTGAGGTTGCGGGCGGCGAGGTGGCTGATCTCGGCGGAGGTGACATTGCCCTGGAGCGCGGTCAGCGCGGCGGCGCCGCGGGTCTGGGCCTCCTGGGCGACCGGGGTGACGGCCGCGCGGGCCTCCTCGACCACCTGCACCACCTTGGGGCCGACGTTGCTCCTGGCCTGGTCGGCGGCGCGGGCCGCGGAGAGCCGGGCGGCCAGAGCGGCCTCCTGGGTGCGGTGCAGGGCCTTGAGGGCGTGCTGCTGGGCCTCGGGGGGCAGGCTGGCGAAGGCGTGACCGAACTGCGGGGCGACATGTCTGTCGTACTGGACGCGGACGCTGTGGGCGGCCTGGGCGGCCTTCGGGCCGAGTGCGTCCAGGGCGGGCCCCAGGCGTTGCTTCGCGTCGTCCGCCAGCTGTGCCGCGGTGTCCTTGGCGGTGGCGGCATAGGGCACGAGGGCGTCCCGGGTCTTGCCGGCCGTCTCACGGGCTGAGTCCAAACGGGTCACGAGTCTCTCCTCCTGGTGGCGTCCTTTATGCACATATCCACCTGAATGCTGATCATGCATGCTGATTTGTCCACCAGCACTCCGGAGTGGGCCGTACGCGGGGCGCGGGCGGCGCGGTGGCGGCGGTGGCGGCGCCGGGCGGGACGGGTGTGAACGGCCCGGGACGGGGTCACGATCGAGTCGACGGGGATCACCCCGTCGTTGATCCGGTCGCAGTACGCTGACGGTTCCGGTGGTACCCCGTTCGGCGGGTGGCGCCGGGTCCGCGCAGGAGAAGGGACGACCGCTGATGCTCCCGGACGAGCCAAGGCCGCCGGCCGATCCGACGCCGCGGCCCACGGGCGGGTCCGGGCTGCACCGGTGCTACCGGCACCCCGAGCAGGAGACCGGGATCGGCTGCGGCCGGTGCGGTCGGCCGATCTGCCCGCTGTGCATGGTGAGCGCCTCGGTGGGCTTCCACTGCCCGGAGTGCGTCAGCGGCGGCCACCGCGAGGTGCGGCGGGCGACCACCCGGTTCGGCGGGCAGCTGACCGCGGACGGCGCGCTGGTCACCAAGGTCCTGGTCGGGCTCAATCTGGCGGTCTTCGTGCTGGCCGCGTACGTGCTCAAGCCGTGGCTCGCCAATGACCTGTCGCTGTTCAGCGTCGGGCCGCAGATCACCGGCTTCCCGTCCGGCGTCGCGGCCGGGCCCGATCAGTGGTACCGGCTGCTGACCGCGACCTTCCTGCACACCGCGCCCTGGCACATCGCCACCAACATGGTGGTGCTCTGGGTGATGGGGCCGCCGCTGGAGATGGCGCTCGGCCGGCTCCGCTATCTCGGCCTGTACCTGGTCTCGGGCCTGGCCGGCAGCGCGTTCGCCTTCCTGGTGGCCGGTGGCTTCATGAACTCGCTGGGCGCCTCCGGCGCGGTCTACGGCCTGTTCGGCGCCACCGCGGTGATGTACCGCAGGACCAGGACGCCGCTCGCCCCGGTGATCGCGCTGCTGGTCTTCAATCTGATCGTCACCTTCTCGGTGCACTCGATCGACTGGCGGGCGCACATCGGCGGGCTGGTCGCGGGGACGCTGACCGCGATCGGGCTGATGTACGCCCCGCGCGAGCGCCGGACGGCCGTTCAGGGGCTCACGGTGGCGGTGATGGCGGGCGTGGTGCTGCTGCTGGTCCTGATCGGGACGGCCCGCTACGGCGGGTGACGCATCCGGACGTTTGTCCACAGCGGGTGCGGGGTTGTGCACAGCCGGTGGGAGAAGTGCGCGGTGGACGGCTGTTCTACGCGTGTCCTGCTGTGTGGATTTGCTATTCGGGGGAGGGCGCGCAGGGGTGCGGAAGGCGCGCCGGGCGCGAGTTATCCACAGCCTGGGGGAGCTTTTCCCCAGTGTGGATAACCATGTGGATAAGCCGGATAGCACGATAGTCGCGTTAGCGCGATTGTCGCGTCGGGGCAGGGCAGGGCACAGCGAGGGGCCCCCGACCGGGCCGGTCGGCGGAGTGCGGGCGCACCACCGAGCCGTCCCGGGACGTGACGTCCGGGACGGCGGGTGTGCTCGGGGCCGGAAGACGCTCAGGGGCGGGGCCCCGGCGTCACTTCCACTGGGTGGAGACGCCGAATCCCGCGGCGATGAAGCCGAAGCCCACCAGGATGTTCCAGTTCCGCCAGCTCTCCACCGGCCAGCTGCCGCTGGTCACGTAGTAGGTGACGATCCACACCAGGCCGACCAGGAACAGCGCCAGCATCAGGGGGGCGACCCAGCCGCGGCCCGAACTGATCTTCACCGTGGCCGTCGTCGGCGGGGTGTAGTCGGACTTCTTGCGGAGTCGAGACTTCGGCACGAGGAGCTCTCCTGTCGATGCGCTGTGAGACCGCGCAGGGGGTGCAGCGGAGGTGAGGCGGCTGGTGCTGACGGCTGTGCGGAATGCCATGGGGACCGGCCCCGCACATGCCACCGGCGTCCGTTAGCGTAGTGGCTCTGCGGGTCTGAAGGAGATAAGGGTACGGTGCCTAATTTGTCGATTCCCCCTCGGCCGGCCCGCACCCGGGCTTCCGGCACCCGAATTGTCGGCCGTGCCCTGACCTGCGCCGTCTTCGCGCTCGCCGGACTGCTCTTCTACATCAGCGCGCAGACCGCCCGCGGCACCGATCTGCGCACCGACAACTCCCTGCTGAGCCTCGGCGACGTGATACGCCAGCGGAGCTCGCAGAACCAGCAGGCCCAGGCCCAGCTCGCCGACCTCCAGGCCCGGTCCCAGCAGCTGACCCAGCAGCAGGGCCGCAGCCCGGCCGACGCCGCCCGGCTGGACACCCTGCACCAGGCCGCCGCGCTGGACCCGCTCCAGGGGCCCGGCCTGACCGTCACCCTCAACGACGCCCCGCCGAACGCGACCGCGCGCATCCCCGGGGTGCCCGCGCCCGGCGTCAACGACCTGGTCATCCACCAGCAGGACATCCAGGCGGTGGTCAACGCGCTCTGGCGGGGCGGCGCCGAAGGCGTCCAGGTGATGGACCAGCGGCTCGTCTCCACCAGCGCCGTCCGCTGCGTGGGCAACACCCTGCTGCTCCAGGGCCGGGTCTACTCGCCGCCGTACGTGGTCAAGGCGGTCGGGAAGACGGACGTGCTGCGGGCGGCGGTGGACGCGGACCCGGCGATCCGCAACTACCTGCAGTACGTCCAGGCGTACGGGCTGGGCTGGAAGGTCCAGGAGAGCGGCGACCTCACGGTGCCCGGCTACTCGGGCACCACCGACCTGCGCTCGGCGGGCGGTCAGTAGCGGCCGACCGGCCCGGCGTCCCCCCGGATCCGGCACCGCCCGGTGGGCCGTCTCGGCGGGCCGCCCCCCGGGCTCAGATCACGGGTCTACTCTTGACCCCAGTCTGTTACGTCGAGGGAGCACCATGTACGGCTGGATCTGGCGTCACCTTCCGGGGAATTCCCTGGTCCGGGCCATCATCTCGCTGCTCCTCGTCCTGGGGGTGGTCTACCTCCTGTTCACGTACGTCTTCCCGTGGGCGGAACCGCTGCTGCCCTTCGGCGACGTCACAGTGGACGGCGGCGACGGCGCCGTCGGCTGATCCGGCGGCCCTGCTCTTCCTCCCAGCCCCCGCATCCCACGGAGATAGCGCGCGAATGACCTCCCAGCCGGCCTCCCCCCGCATCCTGGTTGTCGACAACTACGACAGCTTCGTCTTCAACCTGGTCCAGTACCTCTACCAGCTCGGCGCCACCTGCGAGGTGGTGCGCAACGACGAGGTGACGGTCGAGCACGCGGTGCGCCGCGACGGCGAGGCGGGCTTCGACGGGGTGCTGCTCTCGCCCGGCCCCGGCGCGCCGGAGGAGGCCGGGGTCTGCATCGAGATGGTGCACCACTGCGCCAGGATCGGGCTGCCGGTCTTCGGCGTCTGCCTCGGCCTGCAGTCGATCGCGGTGGCGTACGGCGCGGTGGTCGGCCGGGCGCCGGAGCTGCTGCACGGCAAGACCTCGCTGGTCGAGCACGAGGACGGCGGGGTGTTCGAGGGCCTGCCCTCGCCGCTCACCGCGACCCGGTACCACTCGCTGGCGGTCGAGCCGGCCACCGTGCCCGACGAGCTGGTGGTCACCGCCCGGACCGAGAGCGGCGTGATCATGGGCCTGCGCCACCGGGAGCTGCTGGTGGAGGGCGTGCAGTTCCACCCGGAGTCGGTGCTCACCGAGGGCGGCCACCGGATGCTCGCCAACTGGCTGGCCGAGTGCGGCGATCCGCGGGCGGTGGGTCGTTCGGCCGGGCTCGCCCCGGTGATCGGCCGGGGCTGAGCGGGATGACCGCGGTGCGTCCGGAGGGGCGTTACCAGTCGGGGGCGGACGGGCCCGGGGCCGGCGACCAGTACAGCCGCACCGATCCGTACGGTGCCCACCAGGGCGGGCCCGGCGACCGGACGTACCAGGAGCGGCAGCTCCGGCTCGGCGGCCACATCCCGGTCCAGCAGTCCCACCCCTCGCAGCAGTCCGGTCCGCCGCAGGGCGGGGCCGACGACGGCTGGGGCGTGTACGAGCAGGCCGAGCAGCCCGTTCCGGGCGGCCAGGGCGGTGCGGACGACCAGGACGGCGCAGGCCTGCCCGAGTACCCCTGGCTGGCCGACCAGACCCTCCAGCTGCGCCTTCCGCAGGCGCGCGAGGAGGAACCGCCCACCGGTGGCCGGGCCGAGCGCCGGCGTGCCGCCCAGGGCCGGATGTCGGTACGCGCGGGCGGCGGGCGCCGCCGGGCGGGCGGCCGGGCCGGCGGAGCGGCGCGGGTGCGGCCCAAGGAGTCGCCGGTCGTGGTGGCCGCCCGGCTGGTCGGTGAGCTGTGCATAACGCTCGGCGTGGTGATGCTGCTGTTCGTCTCGTACCAGCTCTGGTGGACCAATGTGCAGGCCGACGCGGCCGCCGACGGTGCCCGCAACCAGCTGGAGCAGCAGTTCGACGCCGCCCCGGCCCCCGGCGCGCCGGGGCAGCCGGCGCCGGACCCGGCCAAGCCGGAGGTGTTCGAGCCCGGCAAGGGCTTCGCGATCATCCACCTGCCCAAGCTCGGCCTGAAGTTCCCGATCGCGGAGGGCACCGCCAAGTCGTCGGTGCTCGACAAGGGCCTGGTGGGCCACTACTCCGGCACCGGGATGCCGGCCGACAAGGCCGGGAACTTCGCGCTGGCCGCGCACCGCAACACCCACGGTGAGCCGTTCCGGCACATCAACCAGCTCGGCAAGGGCGACAAGATCGTGGTGGAGACCGCGACCGCGTACTACACCTACGAGGTCACCGGCGGCATTCCGGAGACCCCGCCGTCGAACGTCAGTGTGATCAAGCCCGTCCCCAACGGCGCCGGATACAACCAGGCGGGCCGGTACATCACACTGACCACCTGCACGCCGGAGTTCAGTTCCAAGGCAAGGCTGATCGTCTTTGGCAAGATGATCGAGGAACGGCCGCGGAGCCAGGGCAAGCCGGCCGGCCTCACGGTCAACTAGCACCATGGCGGGCGGCCCGTCGCACGGCGCTCAGGCAGAGGGGGAGATCACGTGACCCAGGACGAGACGGCGGAGTGGGCGGAACCGGCGGCAGAGGCCTTTCCGCCGCCCGCACCCGCCCGTCGGCGGCGGGGCCGCGCGCTGGCCGCGGTCGGTGTCTTCGGCGAACTGCTGATCACCCTGGGCCTGGTGCTCGGCCTGTTCGTCGTGTACTCGCTCTGGTGGACGGACGTGCTGGCGGACCGCTCCGCCTCCGAGGCCTCCGACAAGCTGCGCAGCGCCTGGGCGGCCGGGGCCGGTCCGGGCACCCCTCAGGCCGCCCCGGGCGCCCCCTCGGGGGCGCCCACAGGGCCCGGCACGGCCTACGCGGCGGGCGACGGGGTCGGCTTCCTGCACGTTCCCGCGATGGGCCGGAACTACCAGGTGCTGATCCGGATGGGTACCGACACCGACACCCTGGCCGAGGGCGTCGCCGGGGTGTACGAGCAGCCCTACCGCGCCGCGATGCCCTGGGACGAGACCGGGAACTTCGCGCTCGCCGCGCACCGGGACGGCCACGGCGCCAAGTTCCACGACCTGGACGCGGTCCACAAGGGCGACGCGATCGTGGTCGAGACCAAGGACAAGTGGTACGTCTACAAGGCGGACAGCACCCTGCCGGAGACGTCCAAGTACGACACCGGCATCGTCGCCCCCGTCCCCAAGGGCTCCGGCTACCAGGCTCCGGGCCGCTACATCACCCTGACGACCTGTACGCCGGTCTACACCTCGCGCTACCGGATGGCGGTCTGGGGCAGCCTGGTCCGGGTGGACGACATGGACGCCAAGCGCACCCCGCCGCCCGAGCTGCGTCACTCCTGACCGGTCGGCGCCGGCCGGTCAGGAGGGTCCGACCGACGGACGGCCGGGGGTCGCGGCGGGCCGCTGCCCGGCGTCGCGAGTGAGGCTGCCGGCAGGAACGCCCACGGGCCCGCCGAAGCCGTTCGTAGCGGCTGCCGGCGGGCCCGTGGGCGTTCCCTCAGAGAGCGGTTTGTGAGTGTTTGACTGGTTCTGGTGTCACCTGATGGTGTGAGTGTGGACTGGAGTTCGCTCGCTCGGCGCCGCTGCTCTGCTGG
>NZ_JBFBIL010000062.1:0-44684 GCF_040685575.1 Kitasatospora sp. NPDC088351
GTTGACTTTTGGCACGCTGTTGAGTTCTCAAGGAACGGACACTTCCTTCAGGCCGCCTTCCAGCGGGCCCTCCGGGCGCTTCGTTCTTTCGTGTTCCCAGCCTATCAGATCCGCGCTGCCGGTTTGACCGGCGTTTGTTTCCCTGAATTCCCGCTGGGGGGATTTCCTTCACTTCGCTCCGAAGCTTATCAAAGCTTTCGGTGTGCTCAGTTCCGGAATTTACCTCGTCGGAGGGAGCGCATTCGTAAAACACGCTGGCCTCGTTCGGCGGTGTCGTAGACACTAGCGCCCGAGCCCGACCGTTGTCCAGTCGGTCTCAACCGTTCAAACCTACTAGCCCACCGCCACCACGTCAATGGTTTTGCTGGGATGTGAGAACAGTACCAGGTCAGAGGCCTGTGGATCACATCGGCTCAGGCCGCGACCGGCTGCAGGTCCGCCCGGTCGGCCGCGTCCAGATCGCCGGTTTCGCCGGCCGCGGCGGCCTTCCGGCCCAGGACGAGGGCGTACAACAGGAACGCCACCTCCGCGGCGGCTCCGATCGCGATACGCGCCCAGGTGGGAAGGCCGGACGGGGTCACAAAGGCTTCCAGGACACCGGAGACGGCCAGAACGGTCGTCAGGCCGATGGCCATCCCGATGATGGACCGGCCCTGTTCGGCCAGCGCCGTCCCGCGGGTGCGCGGGCCCGGGTCGATGATCGTCCAGCCGAGGCGCAGGCCCAGGCCGCCGGCCACGAAGACGGCGGTCAGCTCCAGCAGGCCGTGTGGAATCAGCAGGCCGAGGAAGACGTCGAGCCGGCCCGCCGAGGCCATCAGGCCGATGCCGAGGCCGAGATTGAGGACGTTGGTCCACAGCACGAAGAGCACGGGGATGCCGAGCGCGATGCCGTAGAGCAGGCACTGCACCGCGATCCAGGCGTTGTTCGTCCAGACCTGCGCCGCGAAGGAACCGGCCGGGCGGTCCGAGTAGTACGCCTCGTACTCGCCGCCGGGCCTGGTCATCTCCCGCAGCGTCTCCGGCGTGGCCAGGCTGTTGCGGACCTCCGGGTGCGCGGCCACCCACCAGGCGACCACGGCGGTGGCGAGCAGAGAGAGCACGGCGACCGGCAGCCACCAGCGGCGCGAGCGGTAGAGCGCGGCCGGGAAGCTCACCGTGTAGTACCGCGCGACGTCCCGCCAGCCGCTGCTGCGGCTGCCCGTGACCGCGTCGCGGGCCCGGGAGACCAGGCTGGTGAGCCGGCCTTCGAGGGTGGGGTCGGGCGCGGCGGCCTGGACCTTGGCCAGGTGGCCGGTGGCGCGTTGGTAGAGGGTGACGAGCTCGTCGGCCTCCTCACCACTGAGCCGGCGGTTCCTGGCGAGGGCGTCCAGCCGGGCCCACTCCCCCTGGTGGGTGGCGACGAAGACGTCCAGGTCCATTCGGCGGCTCCAGGGTCGGCGCGGGGCGCGCGGGGCAGTCGGGTGCGGGTGCGGCCCAGCATGCCAGCCGACGGGGCCGCCCCGGCCGCCGGGACCTCACTTCCCGCACGGGTGCGCGGCCCCGTATGTTGACGACTGCAGATCGGGGTCGTGGGGGACGATCCGACGGACGTCCCCTCCCCCACGGACCACCAATGGGAACGGACGGGTGTCTTGAGCGACCTGGTGACGGGTGAGGCGGTCGTCCTCGGCCTGCGCACGGCGAAGCTTCCCAGCAGGGCGCTGGCCATCGCACTGGACCTGATCGTGCAGTCGGCCGCACTGGTGCTGTCGTCCCTGATCCTGGGCATCGTCCTCACCGGGCTCGACAGCGCGGCCTTCGCCGCCCTCACGCTCGGGCTGCTGGTGTTCTTCATGGTCGCCCTGCCCGTCATGGTCGAGACCCTCACCCGCGGACGTTCGCTCGGCAAGGCCGCCCTGGGCCTGCGGGTGGTACGCAGCGACGGCGGGCCGGTGCGGTTCCGGCACTCGCTGGTGCGCGGCCTGGTCGGCTTCTTCGAGATCGTCGCGCTGAGCGGGGTGCCGGCCGCGATCTGCTCGGCGGTGTCCTCGGACGGCAAGCGACTGGGCGACATCTTCGCGGGGACGCTGGTGGTCCGCGAGCGGGTGCCGGGCGGCGGCGCCGCGACCGCCCTGCCGGTGGTGCACCCGCAGCTGTTGCAGGCGATGGGCGCCGAGCTGGTCGCGATGGATCTCTCCGCCGTGCCGGAGCCGCTCTGGCTGGCGGTCCGCCAGCTGCTCGGGCGGATCGGCGAGCTGGACCCGGCGGTGGCGCACCAGATGTCCGCCCGGCTCGCCGACGACCTCTCCGCCCGCACCGGGCACCCGGTCCCGTACGGGCTGCACCCGGCGGCCTACCTCGGTGCGGTGCTGACCGAGCGGCAGCGCCGGGAGTGGACCAGGGCGCAGGGCCACGCGTCGTACCGGCAGCCGGCCCCGGCCGCCCCCGCGACACCCACCGCCGCTGCGGCTCCCACGGTGCCCAGCGCGACCGGGGCCCCTGCGGCGCCCGCCCCCGCCACCCCGGCGCCCGCCCCCGCCCCGCCGCAGTCCCCCGGCACGGGCTTCGCCCCGCCGGCCTGACGCCCCAGGCTCAACCGCTCAGCCCCCGAACTCGGCCGGCCAGGCGTTCGGCGGCGACGCCAGCTCCTCCAGCTCGACCCCGGCGGCCGCCAGCACCACGTCCCCCGCGAGGTGGACCACCTGCTGCTCGCCCGTCTCCAGGTCGGCCACCTGGTACCGCTCGACCAGCAGCGGCCCCGAGTCGGTCCGGTGCGTCTCCACCCCCTCCAGCAGCCACCCCTGGTCGAAGGTGCGCGGCGCCAGCACCGGTTCGGAGAACGCGACCAGCCGCACCCGCGCACTGGCCCCCTCCCCCAGCCGTAGCAGCCGGGCGGTCGCGACCAGGAAGGCCGGCGAGCGCCCGGTGAAGCCGTGCGCTCGGTCGTGGCCCTCCGTCGCGTGCTCCCCGGCCGGGTCCGCCGCGTCGGTGCGCACCCACGCCACCCCGTCGACGGCCCCGCCGCGCACCTGCCAGCCGCCCGCCCGCAGCTCCATCCGCAGCGGACGGCTGCGCGAGTCCAGCGTCAGGTCGACGGTGCCGACGACCTGGCCGTCCGGCCCGTACGTCTTGGAGACGTACCGCCAGCCGGCCGGCCCGGGCGCGCAGCTGAAGCGCTCCTCCCCGAGCAGCACGTGGTCATGGGTGTCGTGGAGCGAGTACCGGCCGTTGGGCATGGTCCGAAGCCTACGTGGGCGGTCCGGCCCGGTCGGCATGCAACGTTTACGGCGGGTGCCCGCATTAGGGGGGTGGGCGGCGCGGATCCGCGCCTCCGATCCGGAGGAAGGGGGGCGGGGATGGCGGGGCAGGCACGCGAAACGGAGTTCACCGAGTACGTGGCGACCAGGAGCGGCTGGCTGCGCAAGGTCGCCTATCTGCTGTGCGGGGACTGGCACCGCGCGGACGACCTGGTCCAGGAGAGCGTGACCAGGCTCTACATCAACTGGCCACGGGCCGGACGGATGGAGAACCTCGACGGCTACGCCCGCAGGGTGCTGGTCAACATCTTCCTGGCCGAGCAGCGCTCGCCCTGGTGGCGGCGGACCACCCGCAGCGGCACCGACCGGGAGCTGGACGCGGCCGCCGTCGGCCCCGACCTCGACGCCTCTCTCGACCTGCGGCAGGCCCTCGCCACGCTGCCCCCGCGCCAGCGGGCCACCGTGGTGCTCCGCTACTACTGCGATCTGACGGTCGACCAGGCGGCCGAGGCGATGGGCTGCTCGTCGGGCAACGTCAAGAGCCAGACCTCGCGCGGCCTCGCGACGCTCCGGCACACCCTCGCCGCCCTCCCCGTCGCCACCGAGAGGACGCCATGACGACCGACGAGCCTCGCGACCTGACCGAGCAGCTGATCGCCCTGGCCGACCAGCCCGCACCGCCCACCGCCCTCGACACCGCCTGGGCGATCGTCCAGGGCCGGGCCCGGCTGCGCCGCCGGCGGCGGGCCGCCGTCGGGGCTGCGGCCGCCGCCACGGTGGTGGCCCTGGCCGCCTCACTGCTCCTCCAGGCGCCCGGTGGCGCCCCGGCGCCCGCCGTGCCGGTCGTCTCCCCGTCACCGCCCATGACGTACCTCGGTGCCGACCCGCTCACCACGGAGGTCCGGTTCGGCTGGCTGCCGGACTGGGTCGGCGGCCGGACCGGCATCAGCTACAACCCGCCGGACGCCGAGATCATCGGCCCGTCCGACGCCGACGGCCACATCGCGGCCCGGGGCAAGGGGCCCGACGCCCCCCAGATCCTGCTCTCGCTCTACCCGGCCGGGTCCGAGCCCGTGGAGAGGGATCCGGGCGGATGGCCACTGGCCGAGGAGGAGGCCCCGCCGGTCAACGGGAAGAAGGCCTACTGGGCGCTCCCCCTCAGTGACCGGGAACCCAACGCCGTGATGCTGCGCTGGCTGACGCCCTCGGGTCGCTGGGCGGAGATCACGGCCCACGGCGGCCGGCCGGAGGACGTCTCCCGGGACGTCCTGCACCGGGTCGCGGCCGACGTCCGGTACGGGCACTGGGACGTCCCCCTGCCGCTGCGGATCACCGACCTGCCCGGCGTGGTCAAGGTGGCCGAGGCGCGCCTCCTGCGGTCGGATCCGGGCACGGACGACTGGTCGTTCGATCTGGTGCTCCGGGTCGACGGCCGGACCCTCGCGGTCACCCTGAGGCCGGACGTGCCCGGGCCGAGCCCCACTCCCACCACCCCCGGCAGCTACGGCCGCTACGTGCCGCTCTGTTCGGTCGACCGCGGCGTGCGGGTCTGCGCCCAGATGACGGAGGACCCGCCGCCGTCGCTGGAGCGGCTCGGCGGCGTACCGGCGGTGCTCGACCGCATCCAGGCGCTCGGGCTCGACGACAGCGCCTGGGTCACCGACGTCCTGCGCTGACACCCGCTGAACGCGGCCGCGGCCGGCACCCCTTGAGCAGGGGCACCGGCCGCGGCCGTCGGGTCAACGGATCAGTAGCGGTACTGGTCCGCCTTGTACGGGCCCTCGACCGGGACGCCGATGTAGTCGGCCTGGTCCTGGCTCAGGGTGGTCAGCTTCACGCCCAGCGCGTCCAGGTGCAGCCGCGCGACCTTCTCGTCCAGGTGCTTCGGCAGCACGTAGACGCCGATCGGGTACTGCTCGGTCTTCGTGAACAGCTCGATCTGGGCGATCGTCTGGTTCGCGAAGGAGTTGGACATCACGAACGACGGGTGGCCGGTCGCGTTGCCCAGGTTCAGCAGACGCCCCTCGGACAGCACGATGATCGTCCGGCCGTCCTCCTTGCGCCACTCGTGGACCTGCGGCTTCACCTCGGTCTTCACCACACCCGGCAGCTTCGCCAGACCGGCCATGTCGATCTCGTTGTCGAAGTGGCCGATGTTGCCCACGATCGCCTGGTGCTTCATCCGGGCCATGTGCGAGGCCATGATGATGTCCTTGTTGCCGGTCGTGGTGATGAAGATGTCGGCCGTCTCCACCACGTCTTCCAGCGTCGCGACCTGGTAGCCGTCCATCGCGGCCTGCAGCGCGCAGATCGGGTCGATCTCGGTGACGATCACCCGGGCGCCCTGGCCGCGCAGCGACTCCGCGCAGCCCTTGCCCACGTCGCCGTAGCCGGCGACGACCGCGACCTTGCCGCCGATCAGCACGTCGGTGGCGCGGTTGATGCCGTCGATCAGCGAGTGCCGGCAGCCGTACTTGTTGTCGAACTTCGACTTCGTCACCGAGTCGTTGACGTTGATCGCCGGGAACAGCAGGTTGCCGTCACGGTGCATCTCGTACAGGCGGTGGACGCCCGTGGTGGTCTCCTCGGTCACGCCCTTGATCGTGGCGGCGACCTCGGTCCACTTGTTCGGCGTCTCGACCAGGGTGCGGTTGAGCAGCTCCAGGATGATCCGGAACTCGTCGTTGTCCGCGGTCGACGGGTCCGGCGCGGCCCCGGCCTTCTCGAACTCCACACCCTTGTGGATCAGCAGCGTCGCGTCGCCGCCGTCGTCCAGGATCATGTTCGGGGTCTTGCCGTTCGGCCAGGTCAGCGCCTGCTCGGTGCACCACCAGTACTCGTCCAGGGTCTCGCCCTTCCAGGCGAACACCGGCACGCCCTGCGGGTTCTCCGGGGTGCCCTCCGGACCGACCGCGATCGCCGCGGCCGCGTGGTCCTGGGTCGAGAAGATGTTGCACGAGCACCAGCGGACCTCGGCGCCCAGCGCCGTCAGGGTCTCGATCAGCACCGCCGTCTGCACGGTCATGTGCAGCGAACCGGTGATCCGGGCGCCGGCCAGCGGCTGCGAAGCGGCGTACTCCGCGCGAATCGCCATCAGGCCGGGCATCTCGTGCTCGGCCAGCTGGATCTCCTTGCGCCCGAACGGCGCCAGGGAAAGGTCGGCGACCTTGAAGTCACCGGTGATGTCGGTCGACATGCGTCTGCTCCTCGCTGATGGGGTGGGGCATGGCCACGGTCCTGGCGTGCGTTGCGGCACGGCGGGGCTGCACGGGTGCGCGGCAACGCCGGGGTGCCCGGTCCGTGGAGGACCGGCTCCCTGCTGCGCAGCACAAACCGTCGGAGGACCTCTCTCCCTCGACCGGCGGGCACCCGCACGAGTGCGGACCGCCGATCGACCGCCATCAGCAGCGACGTTCTGGCTCTGGTGACGAATCTACACCGGCGGTCCGGACGGGCGGCTCGGGATGACCGTTTTTCGGCCGGGGGAGGCCCCGCTCTCCAGCGGAACGAGAGCCCGGCCCAAGGACTTTGGGCGAAATATCGTCAGTGCGCCGTGAGCCCCGGGCCGCCGGGGGTGGCCGCCGGGTCGTCGCCCTGGGCGGCCTTCTCGGCGCTGTAGACGTCCGGTTCCAGGTAGATCGCCCGGGCGATCGGGACGGCCTGGCGGACCCGTGCCTCGGCGGCGTCGATGGCCTCGGCCACCTGGGCGGCGGTGTCCTCCGCGTTCACCCCGATCTTGGCGGCGACCAGCAGTTCCTCCGGGCCCAGGTGCAGGGTCCGCATGTGGATGACCCGGGTGACGGAGTCGTGGTCCACCAGCGCCTCGCGGATCCTGCGGACCGAGTCCTTGTCGGCGGACTCGCCGAGCAGCAGCGACTTGGTCTCCAGGGCCAGCACCACGGCGATCACCACCAGCAGGATGCCGATGCAGAGGGTGCCGGCGCCGTCCCAGACGCCGTCCCCGGTGATCACGGTGAGCGAGACGCCCAGCAGCGCGAGCACCAGACCGATCAGCGCGCCGGCGTCCTCCAGCAGCACCACGGGCAGCTCGGGGGCCTTGGCGGTACGGATGAACTGCACCCAGCCCTGCCCGCCCTTGGCCTTCGCCGACTCGCGCATCGCGGTCAGGAAGGACCAGCCCTCCATCCCGATGGCGAAGAGCAGCACGCCGACCGCCCAGTACCAGGAGTCCAGCTCCTCCGGGTGGCTGATCTTGTGCCAGCCCTCGTAGATCGCGAACAGACCGCCGACGCTGAACAGCACGATGGCGACCAGGAAGCCGTAGATGTAGCGCTCGCGGCCGTAGCCGAAGGGGTGCTCCTCGTCCGCCTCCCGGCGGGCCCGCTTGCCGCCGATCAGCAGCAGCACCTGGTTCCCGGAGTCGGCGACCGAGTGCACGCCCTCGGCCAGCATCGAGGAGGAGCCGGTGAAGCCGAAGGCGGTGAACTTGGCCACCGCGATCGCGAGGTTCGCGGACAGGGCCGCGACCAGTGCCTTGGTACCGCCTTCGGTGCTCATGCTGAGGAGGGTCCCTCCGTCGGGGGGCCGTCCACACAGCCCGCGCTCCGCTCCGCCGGATCCGTCCCGGTCGGAGTCGTCGAGCGCATACGGTACCGGGCCACCGGGAACGGCCTCAGGACTGCACCGCCGCGAGCCCCAGGTAGACGGCGGCGAAGTCGGTGAGGGCCACGAGGTCGGCCAGCGCGTGCAGCGGATCGGGCCGGGTGCTGGCGTACTCGGTGAGCCGGACGTCGTGGGCGGCGGCCAGCCGGTGCGCCCGGGAGGCCCCGAACCCGCGCGGGCCCTCGTCGTCCTCCGGCACCTCGACCGGGCCGCCGCCGTCCTGCTCGCCGGGATCACCGGGACCGCCCGGACCACCGGACCCGCCCACGCCCCCGGGGACGTGGCGCAGCAGCAGGACCTGGAGGTGCAGCGGGTCCGGCTCGTCCACCCGGTCGCGGAAGAAGTCGTCGGGGTCGGCGCCCGCGCCGAGCTGGCCGGTGAACATGCCGCGGTGCGCGGTGAGCACCTGCGGCAGCGGCCCGGCCAGCGCCGGGCGCCCGGCCCGGTCGGCGAGCTGGGCGGCGAACCGGCCGGCGGCGGCCCCGGCCACCGGCCCCTCGGCCCAGAGCAGCGGGACGGTCCCGGCCAGCCGGGCGGCCAGGCTCTTGGCGGGGTTGGTGTACGCGGCGGCGTCCGGGCGGCAGCGGACGGCGGTCGCGTCGAGCAGGTCGGCGGTGGCCGGCAGCGCGTCGTACGGCAGCTGGGTGACCCCGAGCTTCTGGGCGAGCGCGAGCAGCGGGGTGAGGTGGGCCCAGAGCGCGGCCGGGTCCTCGGCCGGCAGGTCCGGCTCGGCGGACGGTCCCGGCGGCGTCTCGGCCTCGGGGAGGTTGGACGGCACGTACGGCAGCGGCAGCGCGCGCACCTGGAGGGCGGCCTCGGCCAGCGGGCTGCCGGCGGGGGCGGTGACGACGAGGGCGCAGCCCCGCGCGTACGCCTGCTCGGCGAGGCCGATCAGGCCCCGTTCGCCGCCGTCGGCGGAGCTGATGACCAACAGGTCCAGCGGCCCGACCCAGCCGGGGAGCTGCCAGGCCAGCCCGGCGGTGAAGACCGGCGGCGCGGTGGCGCGGTCCACCCGTGGCACGGCCGCGACGTCGGTCGGCGGCAGCGGGGCGACCAGGCTGGCGGTGCCCGCCAGGACGGCGAGGATCTCGCCCGCCGTCAGGGCGCTGCCGTGGCCGGCCACCAGGACGGCGCGCGGACGGCCGTCCGGGCGGAGCCGGTCGACGCCGGCCGCCTCGGCGAGCCGCAGCGCGGTGCGGACCCGGGCGCCGGAGCCGGCCAGGGCGAGCAGGGCCCGGTCGTGGTCGGCGCGCTGGAGGGCGGCCGGGTCGTCGAGCAGGGTGTCGTCGAGCATGCGGCGGGCCTCCGGCTGCTGGCTGGGCGCTGCGGGCTGAGCGGTGGTGCGGCCGACGGGTGCGGGCGTCCGCTCCCGGACCGTCCGCCCCGAGGTGTCCGCCCCAAGGATCAGGCCGGGCGGCGGGCCTCGTCCACCAGCAGCACCGGAATGCCGTCCCGGACCGGGTACGCCAGGCCGCAGGTCTCGCCGGTGCAGACCAGTTCGGGCTGCTCCTCGGTGCCGCCCTCGGTGAGCGCGGCCCGGCACTGCGGGCAGACCAGGATCTCCAGCAGGAAGGATTCGAGCTTCATGAGGTGTCGGGCTCCAGATCTCGGGGGTGGCACGGCGGTGCCCCGGCCAGGAGGAAACCCTACCGGCCGGGGCACGCGGGTTGTGCGTCAGGCGCGGACGATGGCGAGCACGCCGTCCCGCAGCTCGGCCATCCTGGCCGGATCCCTGGCCTCGACGTTGAGGCGAAGCAGCGGCTCGGTGTTGGAGGCGCGCAGGTTGAACCACCAGTCGGGGCCGGCGACGGTGAGGCCGTCCAGCTCGTCCACGGTGGTGCCCTCCAGGCCGGCGTACGCGGCGCGGACGGCGGCCGAGCGGTCGGCCTGGTCGGCGACGGTGCTGTTGATCTCGCCGGAGGCGGCGTAGCGGTCGTACTCGGCGGTCAGCGCGGAGAGCGTGCCGTCCTGCCCGCCGAGGGCGGCCAGCACGTGCAGGGCGGCGAGCATGCCGGTGTCGGCGCGCCAGAAGTCGCGGAAGTAGTAGTGCGCGGAGTGCTCGCCGCCGAAGACGGCGTCGGTGACGGCCATCTCCTGCTTGATGAAGGAGTGGCCGACCCGGGTGCGGACCGGCTTGCCGCCGAGCTCGCGGACCACCTCGGGGACGGTCCAGGAGGTGATCAGGTTGTGGATGACGGTCGGCTCGTCCTCGCCGGCGGCCTTCGCCCGGGCGATCTCACGGACGGCGACCAGCGCGGTGATGGCGGACGGGGAGACCGGCTCGCCGCGCTCGTCGACGACGAAGCAGCGGTCGGCGTCGCCGTCGAAGGCGAGGCCGAGGTCGGCGCCGGTCTCGCGGACCTTGGCCTGGAGGTCGACCAGGTTCTTCGGGTCGAGCGGGTTGGCCTCGTGGTTGGGGAAGGTGCCGTCCAGCTCGAAGTACATCGGGACGAGCTCGATCGGCAGGCCGTCGAAGACGGTGGGGACGGTGTGACCGCCCATGCCGTTGCCGGCGTCCACGGCGACCTTGAGCGGGCGGATCGTGCTGAGGTCGACCAGGCCGAGCAGGTGGTCGGCGTAGCCGCGCAGGGTGTCCTGCGCGGACAGGGCGCCGGGCTTGACGTCCACGGCCGGGACGGTGACGGTGTCGTCCTCGCCGGTCCAGGACTCGACCAGCTCGCGGATCTCGGCCAGGCCGGTGTCCTGGCCGACCGGGGCGGCGCCGGCGCGGCAGAGCTTGATGCCGTTGTACTGGGCCGGGTTGTGGCTGGCGGTGAACATCGCGCCGGGCAGGTCGAGCTTGCCGCTGGCGTAGTACAGCTGGTCGGTCGAGCAGAGGCCGATCTCGACGACGTCGGCGCCGTAGGAGGCGGCGCCCTCGCCGAAGGCCCGGCTCAGGGACGGCGAGGAGGGCCGCATGTCGTGGCCGACCACGATCGCGGTCGCTCCGGTGACCTGCACGAACGCGGCGCCGAAGGCGCGCGCGAGGGTCTCGTCCCACTGGTCCGGGACAACGCCTCGTACGTCGTACGCCTTCACGAGCTGCTTGAGGTCGCGCACTGCGGCTCCACCCTGGTCTCTGTCTGATCGGTGTGCGTGTGATCGGCGGGCTGGTCGCCCCCGGTCACGATAGGTCGGGGTACCGCGCCGTTCGGTCGGCGGTAGACGGGCAGCGTACCGGGGCCGGACCAACGGTCCGTGCGCGGTGTGGTCCGGGCCGGGCGTCAGTTGTCGGGCGAGCGCAGCACGCGGAGGTGGCCGCGGCGGCTGCCTTCGATGGATTCGCCTGCGGGCCCGCGGCCCTGACGGGGGGTCTGCGGGCGGGCGGCCTCGCGGACGGCGTTGGCGAGCGCTTCCAGGTCGTCGCTGCTGCGGCGCAGCGGCCCGGCCTCGGCGGCGAGCCGGACGACCTCCCAGCCGCGCGGGGCGGTGAGCCGCTCGGCGTGCTCGGCGCACAGGTCGTAGCAGTGCGGCTCGGCATAGGTGGCGAGCGGGCCGAGCACGGCGGTGGAGTCCGCGTAGACGTACGTCAGCGTCGCGACGGCCGGCCGGCCGCACGCGGTCCGCGAACAACGACGTACAGAGCTCACGAGGGTGGACGGTACCGCACTCCCCGCCGGGGAGCGAAGACCGCCTGCCCGGAGGGTGTGCCGTGTCGCGCTCCGCGCGCCCGTCCGTGCACCCGTCGCCCGGCGCTATTCGCTGTCGGAGTGGTCCACTTCCGACCGTCCAAGGACTACCCTCGGCAGTGATATGGACAGCTCTGCACCGCAGTCATCGACGGGGCCCTCGCGCCGCCCCCGGCACCGCGACCGGCACGGCAGGGGCCTGCGCGGCCCGCTGGCGCCGCCGCAGGTGCCGATCTCGCTCACCCGCTCCGAGTTGTTCGACGACTACGTGCGCGAGTCGGTGGAGCGTCTCGAACGGCGTTGGCCGCAGTTGATCGAGGTCGAGTTCGCCGTCCAGGAGGTGCCGCTGCACGAGGCGGACGGCGCGGACCCGGACGGCGGGGTGCCGCTGGGCCGGGTGTCGCCGGGCCGGCAGGGGCGCAAGAGCCAGATCGTGGTGTACCGGCGGCCGGTGGAGATCCGGGCGAAGTCGCGGGAGGACCGCGCGGCGCTGGTGCACGAGATCCTGATCGAGCAGGTGGCGGAGCTGCTGGGGCTGTCGCCGGACGCCATCGACCCCCGCTACGACGAGGACTGACAGCGCGAAGGGGCGGTACCCGGGTTCGTCCGGGTACCGCCCCTCGGTGTCGCGGGGTCAGCGCAGCACGACGTCCGGGTCCTGGGCGGCCTGCGGGACCTTGACGCTGCTGCGGTCGTCGCGCAGGGCCTGGACGGTGAACATCGGCACGTCCTTGGTGGGGATCGCGAGCATCCGGGCGGCCACCACCGGGCCGCCGGAGACGGTCTCCACGGTGAGCGCGAAGCTGCCGTTCAGCCCGCCGGGCTCGGGGGCCGGGAGGGCGACCGTGCCGCCGGGCGGGACCTCGACGTCCTTGGTGGCCGGGGTGCCGCCGCCGGTGCCCGCCGAGGCGGTGACCCGGACGGTGGCGGCGTCACCGGTGGAGGTGAGGAAGAGCGTGGACGCGCCCCCGCCGCGGTTGTCGGCCACGGTGGCGCGGGCGCCGACCGGCACGGTGCCGGTCAGCCAGGCGGCGTCCGACTTGCCGTTCTGGCCGGTGCGGTCGATCCGCAGGCCGGCCACGACCGGGGTGGGGTGCTTGTCGTCGCTGGGCGAGAGCCGCAGACCGGCCACCTCGTCGCGGGTGATCTTGCCGAGGTCGACGGCGGCCACCATGCCGGCCTTGACGTGGATGGACTCGTTGCTGGCCGGGGTGAACCAGCCGTTCTTGCCGGAGAGCTCGATCTTCAGGTCGGCGTCGTCCTCCGGCGGCGCCCAGACGATCAGGCGGGCGGCGGCGGTGTCGGCGGGCAGGCCGGGGAGCACCTGGGTGGGCGCCGGGTCGGCGGAGGCGGGGATCCAGTCGGCGCCCTTGCCGCCGTCGGCGGCGTGCAGGGCGGCGCCGATCCGGCCGCTGCGGGCGACCACGTGCACGGCGAGGTCGGTGACCGCGCCCTTGCTGATGGTCGGCAGCAGCACGGACTGCGAACTGCCGGGAGCGACGGTGATGCCGTTGGCGGCGTCGTTGTCGATCAGGCCCTTGTCGCCGTACAGCTTGATGTCCACGACGGCGGCGGTCGACTCGGTGTTGACCAGGCTGACGTAGTCGGTGCGGTCGCCGGCGGTGCTGGCCCCGGCGAACCAGAAGCCGGTGCCGGCCGGGGTGCAGGTGATGCCGGACAGGCCCAGGCCGCGCTGCTCGGTGACGGTGGTGGTCTGGGTGACGGTGAAGCCGGGCGCGAAGGCGCCGGTGGCGACGGCCCCGGCACCGGGGGCGGTGTCGCCGTTGGCGGCGGGGGCGGCCACGGGGGTGCCGGGCTTGGCCAGGTTCAGCCGGGCGTCGACGGGAGCGCCGCCCTTGTCCGGGCCGCCGGACGCGGCGGGCGCCGGGGTGGCGGCCGTGGTCGGGGCGGCGGACGGCGCGGCGGTCGGAGCGGTCGCGGGGGCCGCCGCGTCGGCCGCCCAGCCGGCTCCGCCGGTGGCGGCGCCGGTGCCGGGCGGGGTGTACGCGGTGAGGGTGGTCGAGCCGGTCAGGCCCTGGAGCGGCTGCGGGCAGACCACGGCCGTCCGCTCGACCTGCGCGGTACTGGCGGTGCCGCCCTGGTCGGCCTTGGCCGGCGCGGCCGGCGGGCGCAGCTCGGCGACCCCGAAGACCACCGCGAGCACGGCGGCGGCGGCCAGGAACGACTGGGTGGTCTTCGTTCCCCCCGAGGCCCGGGAGGGTCCGGAGGACCCCGACGACCCCGGGGCCCCCGCGGCCGTCCGGGCGGAACCCGAAGATCCGGCGGACCCGGCGGCCGCGGACTGCTCCGGGGCCCGGCCGTCGCCGGCCTCGGCCTTGGGCTTCTTCTTGAAGGCGGGCTTCTTCATCGCGGGTCAGCTCCCCGATCCGTGGTGGTGCGGGTACCGGCCCGGCCCGTTGGGGTTGTTCGGATCATTCGGGTCGTTCGGGTCGTAGTAGGGCTCGGCCTGCGGCTGCCCCGGTACCCACGGCTGCTGCTCGGCCTGCTGGTAGGGGTCGTAGGCGTACTGCTGGTCCTGCTGCTGGTAGGCGTCGTAGCCCGGCTGGCCGCCCTGCGGGTAGGCCTGCGGCTGGTAGCCGTCCTGGCCGTACCCCTGGCCCTGGCCCTGGCCGCCGTACGGGGCGGCCGCGGGCTGCTGGGCGGTGTAGGGGTCGTAGCTGTACGGGTCGGCCTGCTGGTACGTCTGGTACGGGTCGGCGTACGGCTCGGCGTCCTGGACGGCGGCGGCCGCCTCGACCGCCTCGACCGGCGCCTCGCCGGTGGCCTGGTGCGGGATCGCACCCGGCCGGCCCTCGTACACCCCGCCGTCGTCGGGGCCGCCGTCGCCGCCCTCGCCGCGTTCGGCCATCCGGCGGGCCCGGCGGCTGCCGGGGGCGGGCGCCTGCGCCTGGGCCGCGGCGGCCAGCGCGGCGGCGGCCACCACCTCCTCGGGCAGGTCGTCGTCCTTGTGGCTGCGGCGGCCGGGCAGGGCCAGCACCAGGACGGTCAGGCCGAGCAGCAGCTGGGCCCAGATCCAGCCGGTGTGCAGCAGGCTGCCCTCACGGGTGACGACCAGCTTGCCGCCGGCGGCCGGGAGCTTGAAGCCCTGCGCCCAGCCGTCGACGGTGGTGGACTCCAGCGCGGTGCCGTCCAGGGTGGCCTTCCACCCGGGGGCGGCCGCCTCGGCGAGGCGCAGCACCCGGCCCTCGGGGCCGGCCGGGACGGTGGTGTCGAGGTCGCGCTCGCCGGAGGGGACCACGACCGGGCCGGTGCCCGGGGCGGTGATCACGGCGCGGGTCGCGGGGGTGCCGCTGACCTGCCAGAGCGCGGCGGCGCCGTCCTGGTTGACCTTGACCAGGCCGGGGGTGGTGTCCAGGACGTCCTTGAAGGTGGCGATCACCGGCTGGTCCACCAGCACGTAGGCGATGCCGTAGCCGGCCAGCGCACCGGCCTGGTCGGCGCCGGAGCCGGCCAGCAGGCTGCCGACCATCTTGTCGAGGCCGCTCCCGGTGCCGGTGGCCGGGTCCACGGTGGACTCGGCCTGGCCCAGGGTCAGGCCGGCCCCGCGCACCAGGGCGTAGCGGACGGAGCCGCCCTTCGGGTCGCCGGTGACGAGCAGGGTGCGGGAGCGGTCGGTGGTGCCGGCCTCCTCCGCGATGAAGGCGGGCACCTGGGCGGACTGGGCGCGGTGCAGCGGTCCGGCGGCGCCGGTGACGGCCCACCAGATGCCGGTGCCCAGCGGGGCGAGCACGGCGGCGGCCACCACCAGCGCGGCGACCGGCTGGCGCCAGCCGAAGGCGATGCCGGCCACCCGGGCGTTGGCGCCGTCGGCGCCGATGGCCGCGGCGGCCAGCAGGGCGATGCCGGCGAGCAGGGTGGCCGGGCCTGCCCAGGCGGGCACGGCCGGGCCGCCGGAGGCGGGGGTGACGGAGGTACCGGCCACCACGACCGCGAAGACCATCCCGGCGCCGGCGGCGCCCCAGGCGGCGAGGACGGCGCGGCGGCGGTCGGCGCGCAGCAGGGCGGCCAGCGCGGCGAGCACCACGCCCGCCGACAGCCAGACCGGCGGCACCCCGGCGCCGCCGGGGTTGACCAGCACCAGGCCGAGCGCGTCGGCGCCGCTGCCGTGCAGTCCGGGCAGGCCGGCCTCCAGCAGCAGCCGCTGGGGGTGCGAGAGCACCTGCAGCGACCAGGGCGCGAGCACCAGGACCGGCACCCCGAGGATCAGCAGGACGCGCAGACCGAGCAGGCGCAGCGCGTCGAGGCCGGAGCCGAACGCCCCGCCGCGGACCACCGCGATGGCCAGCATGGCCAGGCAGAGCGGCACGGCCAGCGCCCAGACCAGCGGGACGAACGCGGTGGCCAGGGTGAGCAGCAGGACGGTCATCCAGGCGGGGCGCCAGCCGGGCCGGGCGCCCTTGGCGGCGGTCTCGGCGCGGATGCCGAGACCGGCGGCGATCGCGGCGGCGCGGGCCAGCGGCGGCAGCAGGACGGCGAGGACGGCGGTGCCGATCCGGCCCTGGGCGAGCGCGCCGGTGGCGGCGGGCAGCAGGGCGTAGGTGGCACTGGCCCAGGCCCGGACCAGCTTGGAGTCGAGCAGCGGCCGGGAGACCAGGTAGGCGCTGACGGCGGCGAGCGGCACCGAGAGGACGACCAGCAGGGTGACCGCGAGGTCGGCGTGGTCGAACAGGATCCAGGAGAGCACCGCCAGCACCCCGAGGTACGGGGGTGCGGCGGCGGTGGATCCGGTGCCGACGGGGTGCCAGGCGCCGGCGTACATGTCCCAGAGACCGGAGGCGCCGTCGGTGGCGGGCAGCAGGGCACCGCCGAACAGGGCACCGCCGCCGAACAGGCCGCGGCAGGCGATCAGGGCGAACACCAGCAGGGCGGCGAACAGGACCGGCGCCGGGCGCCGGGCCAGCTTCTTGATCAGCGTGAACTGCTCGACGACCAGGTCCTCGGACTCCTCGTCGCCCGGTCCGGCCTCGACCGAGCCGTGCCGGCCGGCCCCGGCGTCGTCGCCGCCGCCGATGCCGAGCGCGCCGACCATGCCCTCGACGGCGAGCCGGGCGGTGGCCCCGGGCGCCGGGAAGAGCGTCCGGTCGTCCAGGGCGTCGGCGGCCCGGGTGCGGGCGCGCCGTTTGCGGGCGGCCAGCAGCCGGGGCAGCCGGATCAGCTCGTGGCCGAGACCGGCGAGTTCGTCGAAGGCCTGCTTCGGGTCCTTGCCGAGCAGGTTGGCGACGACCCGCAGCAGGGTGCCGAGCACCAGCCGCAGCAGGACGTAGGGGAAGAGCAGGCCCCTGGTGTTGGAGAGCAGGGTGAAGACGGCGCCGGCCTTGTCCAGCCGGTGCGGGTGGGAGGGGCCGCAGTCGATGGCGCGGCGCTCGCGGCTGGCGGCCTCGGCGTGCCGCAGCACGGCGTCGGGGGCGACCACCACGCGGTGGCCGGCGGCGTTGACCCGCCAGCAGAAGTCGGTGTCGTCGCGCATCAGCGGCAGGGCCCGGTCGAAGCCGCCGAGCTCCTCGAAGACGTCGCGCCTGACCAGCATGCCCGCGGTGGAGACGGCGAGCACCGGGCGGACCTGGTCGTGCTGGCCCTGGTCCTGCTCGCGGCGGTCGAGCCCGGTCCAGCGGCGGCCGGAGCGGGCGATGGTGACGCCGACCTCCAGCAGCTGGCGGCGGTCGTACCAGCTGCGCAGCTTGGGGCCGACGACGGCGGCGCTGGGGGTGGAGTCGGCCACCTGGAGCAGTCGGCGCAGCGCGTCGGTCTGCGGTTCGCAGTCGTCGTGCAGCAGCCAGAGCCACTCGACCGGCTGGGTCTCGCGGGGGCCGCCGCGGCCGAGGTCGTCCTCGTGGCCGAGCGGGTCGCCGAAGTCGTCCCAGCCGCCGGTGACGGGGTCGTAGCCGGAGGGGTCGAGCCGGTACGGGAGGTCGTCCGGGCGCAGCGGCGCGGTGCCCGCGACGGCCTCGCCGACGGCGGTGCCGAAGCCGGCCCGGCGGCCGAGGATCAGTGGGCCGCTCTCGGGGAGCCAGTCGCCGAGGGTGTCGGCGAGCAACTGCGGAGAGTTGTCGGTGGAGCCGGTGTCGACGGCGAGCACGCGCTGGACCTGGCGGTCCTGGCCGAGCAGGCCGGCGAGGGCCTGCGGCAGCCAGCGGGCGCCGTCGTGCGAGACGATCACGGCGGTGACCAGGTGACGCGGATAGGCGGGCGGCCTGGCAGCGGTGAAGCCGCTCTGGTGGCTGTAGACGGTCATCGCGTGCGCGGGCCCCAGTTCTCGGTGGACACAGCCGGTGAACGGCAACCGGATGGCGCACCACACTAACGGCTCTCGATGGCCTCGTTGTTCGCGGTGTCCGTGCAGAGGCGGTACGCCCGGTCCGGCGGGGATGTCCGGAACGCGAAAGCGCCCCACCAGCACGGTGAGGCGCTCGTCCTGCTGTGCGGTTGTCGAAGAGTCAGAGAGGGTCAGGGGCCGACCCGGTCAGACCGCGCTCTTCTTGAGCCGACGGCGCTCGCGCTCGGAGAGGCCGCCCCAGATGCCGAACCGCTCGTCGTTGGCGAGGGCGTACTCCAGGCACTCGGAGCGGACCTCACAGGCGAGGCAGACCTTCTTGGCCTCGCGGGTGGAGCCGCCCTTCTCGGGGAAGAAGGACTCCGGGTCGGTCTGGGCGCACAACGCGCGCTCCTGCCAACCGAGTTCCTCTTCGTCCTCCTCGATGCCGTCACCGATCAACAGCTCAAAGAGCTCGCTCATGTGGCGCGCCTCCTCTGCCCCTATTGGCGTCCCCGTGGTTGCCGTTGCCTCGTGCGGCGGACGACACGAGTGAAATTACAGTTGCGTCACTCTGGCTCAGTCAAGCCGAGCTCTGGTATTGGGGCCAGGATTCACTCCCCGGCACCAAGCCATTACGAATAGTGTACATATCTGGACACATCGGACTTACCGCCCGAACGCCTCGGATGCCGAGGAACCATCCGCAACCATCCGCCGAGTGACACACGGTCATCGCCACAGGTCGGTCATCGGGCTGCCTTCCCGGCGATCTTCCCATCGAAACATAGAGGGTGATTTATCACCCCATCCGGTGGTTCGTGACTGATCTCGCCCGAATGTCCTAGCTCCCGAGTTGACACCGCCCCTAGGGATGCGGTCTCCTTTGTCCCATGTCAGAGTTCGCCAGCCCCCGGAGCGGTTCCGCGCTCCGCCCTGCCGTGAACTCCTGTTGTCGCCTCTGTTCCTGCTGTATCTAGGCGCCCGCAGTCCCACCGCGCGCCGCCCAGGAAGCACAGAGGCCGCCCGCGATTCCCACCCCAGGACATCCCGGATCCGGCTGATCCCCTGACGAACCAGCCGTATACGAGGACGACTCCCGTGCGTATGACCCGCATCCGCAAGCGGAACCGCGACCGCAACAAGCTCGCCCGCCGAGGCCTCGCGCCGACCACCCCGGCCCCCGCGCCCGGCGCCCGCCCCGCCCGCCGCTGGGCCGACGGCCTCAGCGACGTCTCCATCGCCGGCGACCCGCTCGCCTTCCCGCACCTGGCCCGCACCGATCTGCCCGGCCACCCCACCACCGTCGCCGGCTACGCCCAGCTGGCCCGCGAGATCGCCGCCGACCGCGCCCGCTGGGAGCCGCTGGTCCGCTACGACGCGCTCACCCGCTGGTACGCCCGGCTGGAGACCGGCCCCGGCTACGAGGTCTGGCTGCTCAGCTGGCTGCCCGGCCAGAGCAGCGGCTTCCACGACCACGGCGAGTCCTCCGGCGTGATGACCGTCGTCCAGGGCGAGCTGGTCGAGCGCTCGCTGACGCACGCCGGCGAGGGCGCGCGAACCCTGCGCCCCGGCGGGCAGCGGGTGTTCTCCTCCGGCTACCTGCACGAGGTGGTCAACGGCTCGCTGGAGCCCGCGGTCTCCATCCACGTCTACACGCCGGGCCTCACCGCGATGAACCAGTACGCGGCCACCGCCGTCCCCGAGCAGCAGGCCGAGCCGCGCACCCAGGCGGGCGCCGACGCCCACTGACGCCACGCCGCCGACCCGGCCGACGGACCGGGCTGACGGGCAGTCGGACCGTGGCAGGATGGGCGCATGCGCATCGTGGCACTGGCAGGCGGAATCGGCGGAGCGCGCTTCCTGCGCGGACTCCGGGAGGTCGTCGGCCCGCAGGACGAGATCACCGTCATCGGCAACACGGGCGACGACATCCACCTCTTCGGCCTCAAGGTCTGCCCCGACCTCGACACCGTGATGTACACCCTCGGTGGCGGCATCCACGAGGAACAGGGCTGGGGCCGGGCCGACGAGACCTGGTCGATCAAGGCCGAGATGAAGGAGTACGGCGTCGGCCCCGAGTGGTTCGGGCTCGGCGACCGCGACTTCGCCACCCACCTCGTCCGCAGCCAGATGCTCACCGCCGGGTACACCCTGAGCCAGGTCACCGAGGCGCTCTGCGTGCGCTGGAAGCCGGGCGTGCGGCTGCTCCCGATGAGCGACGACCGGGTCGAGACGCACGTGCGGATCACCGACCAGGACGGCACCCGGGCGATCCACTTCCAGGAGTACTGGGTCCGGCTGCACGCCGCGGTGGCCGCCGAGGCGATCATCCCGGTCGGCGCGGACACCGCCAAGCCCGCGCCCGGGGTGCTGGAGGCGATCGCCGCCGCCGACGTGATCCTCTTCCCGCCGTCCAACCCGGTCGTCTCGATCGGCACCATCCTCGCCGTGCCCGGCATCCGGGCCGCCGTGGCCGCCGCCGCCGCGCCCGTGGTCGGGCTCTCCCCGATCATCGGCGGTGCGCCGGTGCGCGGCATGGCCGACAAGGTGCTGGCCGCCGTCGGCGTCGAGGCCACCGCCGAGGCGGTGGCGCTCGACTACGGCTCCGCGCTCCTGGACGGCTGGCTGGTGGACACCGCGGACGAGGCCTCGGTCGCCGCGGTCGAGGCCGGCGGCATCGCCTGCCGGGCCGTCCCGCTGCTGATGACCGACCTCGCGGCCACCGGTGAGATGGCCCGGGCCGCGCTGGCGCTCGCCGAGCAGGTCCGCGCGTGAGCCTGCGGATCCTGCCCGTCACCGGTCTGCCCGAGGTCGAGGCCGGCGCCGACCTCGCCGTGCTGATCGCCAAGGCCGACAGCTACGAGGACGGCGACATCCTGCTCGTCACCTCGAAGATCGTCAGCAAGGCCGAGGGCCGGCTGCTGCACGCCGCCGACCGCGAGGCCGCGATCGACGCCGAGACCGTCCGGGTGGTCGCCCGGCGCGGCCCGGTCCGGATCGTCGAGAACCGCAACGGCCTGGTGATGGCCGCCGCCGGGGTGGACGCCTCCAACACCGCCCCCGGCACCGTGCTGCTGCTGCCCGAGGACCCGGACGCCTCCGCCCGCGCGCTGCGCGCCCGCCTCCAGCACCTCACCGGGCGAAGGCTCGCCGTCGTCGTCACCGACACCTTCGGCCGGCCCTGGCGCGACGGTCTCACCGATGTCGCCATCGGCGCCGCCGGGCTGTCCGTCCTGGAGGACCACCGGGGCCGGACCGACAGCCACGGCAACGAACTGGCCACGACCGTCACCGCCACCGCCGACGAACTCGCCGCCGCCGCCGACCTGGTGAAGGGCAAGGCCACCGGCGTCCCGGTCGCCGTCGTCCGGGGCCTGGCCCGGCTGGTCACCGCCGAGGACGGCGAGGGCACCCGGCCGCTGGTCCGCCCGGCCGCCGACGACATGTTCCGGCTCGGCACCTCCGAGGCGCTGCGGCAGGCCGTCACCCTGCGGCGGACCATCCGCTCCTTCACCGCCGAGCCGGTCGACGGGGCCGCCGTCCGCCGCGCGGTCGCCGCCGCCGTCACCGCGCCGGCCCCGCACCACACCACCCCCTGGCGGTTCGTCCTGCTGGAGTCCGCCGGGACCAGGACCGGGCTGCTGGACGCGATGCTCGCCGCCTGGCGGCGGGACCTGCGCGAGCTCGACGGCTGGGACGACGCGAAGATCGCCCGCCGCACCGCCCGCGGCGACGTCCTGCGCGACGCGCCCTACCTGGTGGTCCCCTGCCTGGTGATGGACGGCTCCCACGACTACCCCGACGAGCGCCGTGCCACCGCCGAACGTGAGATGTTCACCGTCGCCATCGGCGCCGCCGTGCAGAACCTCCTGGTCACCCTGGCCGGCGAGGGCTACGGCTCCGCCTGGGTCTCCTCCACGATGTTCTGCCGCGACACCGTCCGCGCCGCCCTGGACCTCCCGGCCGGCTGGGACCCGATGGGCGCCATCGCCGTCGGCCGCCCCGCCGAACCCCCGCGCGACCGCCCCGCCCGGCCCGCCGACGCCTTCATCGAGGTGCGGTAGGGCTCAGAGCCGGCGGTACACATCACGACGGTTGCCCACGTGCACGACGAGAATCACCAGCACCTCGCCGTCGATCTCGTAGATCACGCGGTAGTCGCCGGCTCTCAGCCGGTAGAGACCGTCGTGGCCACTCAGCTTCTTGACGTCAGGACCGTCGGTGCAGGGGTCGTCTCCCAGCGCGGTGAGCGCGGTGAGGATCCGCAGCACCTCGACCTGGCCGATCGTGCGCAACTGGCGCTGGGCATGCGTGGTGAAGCGGAACGCGTACTTCACGCGGCGCTCCCGGCGGAGCCCGGGGGCGAGTCGAACAGGTCCGCCAGCAGCTCGCCCATGCTCACCGTCGGATCGCCCCGGTGCTGCTCGGCCTCGCGGGCGGCGAGTTCGTCCGCGGCCTCCTCTACGGCGTCGAGGATCTCGATGGGTACCACCGCCCCGACGCGTTCGCCCTTGCGCGTGATCACGGTGATCTCGCCGGCCTCGGCCCTGGTGACGACCTCGGCGAGGTGGGCCCGGGCTTCACGGATGCTCAGTGCGTCAGCCATGCATCGAGCGTACACCCGCAGGTGTACACCGGAGGTTCCGTCGCCTATCGCCCCCGGTGGTCGTTGGGGGTCAGGCGGGGGCCGTAGCGGGGGGCGTGGGAGGCGGTGGCGAGGAGGAGGCGGCAGAGCCGGTGGCGGTGCGGGCGGTAGGGCTCCAGCAGGGCGAGCATCTGGGCGTCGTCGCTGCGGGGGCGGCCGGCCAGGGCCCAGCCGACCAGGTTGGGGAGGTGGTAGTCGCCGACCGAGACCGCGTCCGGGTCGCCGTTGCTGCGCTGGAGCGTCTCGGCGGCCGTCCAGAGGCCGATGCCGGGGACGGCGGTGAGCCGGGCGAAGGCGGCGTCGTGGCCGAGGGCGGACGCCTCCTCCAGCCGGGGTGCCAGCCGGACGGCGCGCTGGACGGTGGCGGAGCGCTTCGGGTCCACCCCCGCGCGGTGCCACTCCCAGCTGGGGACGAGCGCCCACTCGCGGGCCGACGGCGCCACCCGCATGCCCTCGGCGGGGCCGGGCGCCGGGGTGCCGAAGTCCCGCAGCAGGGTGCGCCAGGAGCGGTACGCCTCGTCGGTGGTCACCTTCTGCTCCAGGATCGCCGGCACCAGCGACTCCAGGACCAGGCCGGTGCGCCCGAGCCGGAGCCCGGCCGCCCGCCGCCGGGCCTCCCGCAGCGGGCCGGGCGGCAGCACCAGGCCCGCCGGTTCGTCCTCCGCGCCGAGCAGCGCGGGCAGCCGCTCCAGCAGCCAGTCGGCGCCCGGCCCCCAGGCCCGCGCCTCCACCTCGCCGTCGGCCGGGCGGGCCAGCACCCGCAGCGTGCCGACCCCGGCCGGGGTGCGGGAGGCCCGCCAGATCGCGCCGTCGCCGGTGGTCCGGTACGCCGGGTCGGCGGGGCCGCGCCGCAGTGGCAGCAGGGTGCGGGCCGCGTCCAGCGGGAAGCCCGGCCGCCAGCGCCGTACCGCCTCGCCCGTCACCGCCGTACGCCTCCTCCGCTGTCCCGCCCCACCGCCTTCCCCGACCATGGGGGTATGAACGATACGCGGCTGCCCGAACTGTCCCCCGGGGACCGGAGCGCGGTGCGCGCGCTCTACCACCGGGTGCTGGAGGGCTGGAACCTGCGCGACGGCCCGGCCTTCGCCGGACCGTTCGCCGAGGACGGGGAGGTGATCGGCTTCGACGGCACCCGGCACAGCGGACGGTCGGTGATCGCCGCCGAGCTGGGCCGGCTCTTCGCCGACCACGCCACCCCCGAGTACGTGGCGAGGGTGCACCGGGTACGGGCGCTCGGGCCGGGGGTGGCGCAGCTGGACGCCGTCGCGGGCCTGGTCCCGGACGACGCCGAGGACCTCGACCCGGCGCTCAACGCCCTGCAGACGGTGATCGCGGTCAACGCGGGCGCCGGCTGGCGGATCGCGCTGCTGCAGAACACCCCGGCCCGCTACGACCTGCGACCGGACCTCGCCCGGGAGCTGACCGCCGAGCTGCGCGCCCTGGTCGGGCGCGGCCCGGGGCCGGGTTAGCCCGCAGCCGGAGCAGGAGCAGGAGCTGCGTCCGGAGCAGGAGCCGGGGCCGAGTCCGGAGCAGGAGCCGGGCCCGAATCCGGAGCCGGGACTGGGTCCGGGGCCGGGGCGCCGTCGGCGTGCTGGAGACGGGCGGCCGCGGCACGGATGCCGGGGAGGCGCTCGTAGAGGACCGAACCGGGGCACTCGGTGTTGAAGCCGTCCCGGTGGCCGGAGACGGCGTCGAAGTCGGCCTTGCTGCCCTTGGGGTAGCGGCTGGCGGAGGACGCGGAGACCAGCTGGACGCGGCCGGCCGCGTCCTGGCCGGTGAGGCCGAGCTTCCAGGCGGCCGTCCGGGCGATCCCGTCCAGCAGGGGTTCCGGCGGGACGTCGGTGGTGAACGTGCCGATCGCCGCGACGCCCGCCGAGTCGGTGTTGAAGCCGAGGGTGTGCGCGCCCCGCACGGGCAGGCCGACGCCGCCCGCCCGGCCCTCGTAGACGGTGCCGCAGCGGTCCACCAGGAAGTTGTAGCCGATGTCCCGCCAGCCGTTGCTCTGTACGTGGTACTGGTACAGCGCCCTGATCACCCGGGGCGCGTCGGCGCAGTCGTACTCGGTGGCGGTGGCGGTGTGGTGGACGAAGACCGCCCGGACCGGGCCGGTGTAGACGAAGCCCTCTTCCCGCAGCGACTCGTCGGCGCCCCAGCCGGCCCGGGTGACGACGGTGGGGCGGGGGGCCTGGTGCCCGTCCGCCGGGCTCCCGGGCAGCACCTGGGCGGTGGCCGCGTCCGCGCCCTGCCCGGGGTCGACCAGTTCGACCCGCAGTCCGGGCGGCGGCCCGGCGGGGCCCGGGACGACCTCGACCGCGACACCGTCGCTCGGCCCGGTCCAGAGCGGCGCCGTCGCACCGTGCGGCGGCCCGTCGGGGCCGTCAGGGCCCTCGGCGCTGTCAGGGCCGTCGGGGCCGTCGGCGCCGTCCGTGTCCAGGTCGTGCCAGCCGCTCCAGGCGCCGGTGGCGGCGGACCGGACGCGCACCCGGACCGAGCCGTCCGCGAGCGCCGCCGCGGAGCCGTCCCAGCCGACCCCGAGCAGCTCGAACGGCCGGGTGGCGCGCGCCGCGAGGCCGCGTCCGGCGGGCCCGGCACGCCCGGTGGCCCCGGTGGATATCGCGGTCAGCGGGAGCGAGGTGACCGAGCCGCCGCCGGCCGGGGTCCGTGGCCGCGGGGCCGGTTCGGCGGCGGCGGTGACGGGCTGGAGGAGCAGGACGGCGGTGCAGCCGGCGAGAGCGGCGGCCGGAAGATGAAGGGTCATAGAAGGGATGTTCACCGCAAACAGACAGTGTCGCCACGTCACTCCCACCCGGCCCGCCTCCCCTCCCGGTGGCCCACCCGAAGGCCGTAGGCTGGGGCGCACCATGACTGCGCATTTCGCTGCCGATGCCCGAACCCCCGTCGAGCTGCTGCACGCATACCTGCGAGGTGGCACTCCCTCAGTCGACCCCGCCGCCCCGCTGGTCACCTTCTACGACGACGCGACCGGCGAACGGGTCGAGCTCTCCGCCCGGACCTTCGACAACTGGGTGGCCAAGACGGCCAACCTGCTCCAGGACGAGCTGAACGCCGGCCCGGGCGACCGCGCCGCCCTCCTCCTGCCCGCCCACTGGCAGAGCGCCGTCTGGCTGCTGGCCTGCTGGTCGGTGGGGGTGGCGGCCGTCCCGGGCGGCGAGCCCGGCACCGCCGACCTGGTGGTCAGCGGCCCGGACGGCCTGGCCGCCGCCCACGCCTGCGAGGGGGAGCGGGTGGCCCTCGCCCTGCGCCCGCTCGGCGGACGCTTCCCCCAGCGCCCGGACGGCTTCCTCGACTACGCCGCCGAGGTGCCCGGCCAGGGTGACCGCTTCGCGCCGTACTCCCCCGTCACCCCGGACGCGCCCGCGCTGGAGACCGAGGTCGACGGGCTGCCGCTGAAGCTGACCGGCGAGCAGACCGTCGCGCTGGCCCGCGAGGGCGCCGTCCGGCTCGACCTGGGGCCCGGCGACCGGGTGCTGTCCACGCTCTCGTACGACGACTGGACGGGCCTGGAGGCCGGACTGCTCGCGCCGCTGGCGGCCGGCGCCTCGGTGGTGCTCTGCCGCAACTCGCAGGACCTGACCGCCGAGCAGTGGGAGAAGCGGGCGGAGTCCGAACGGGTGACACTGCGCCTCGGGTAACCCCCGGGTCCGGCCCGGCGGGTAGGGATCCCTGCCATGGCCGAGGACGACACCGAGCACCCCCCGACCGAGCGCCCCCCGCCCGGGGCCTCCCCGACCCCGGGCCTCCCCGACCCGGACGCGCCGAAGCCGGACGTCCCCCGGCCGGGCTCCCCGACCGCACCCGGACGAGGGCGCCGGCGGTGGCTGATGATCACCGCCGGCGCCTTCGCCTTCCTGCTGGTCGCCTCCGGCGCACTGCTCTGGATCGCCTACCGCAAGCTCGACGGCAACATCGGCACCGACACCGCCACCGACCGGCTGCTGGCCCAGCTGGAGGCCGAGCGGCCCAGCCGGACCGCCGGGGCCAAGGGTGCCGAGAACATCCTGCTGATCGGCAGCGACGACCGGACGGGCGCGAACGCCTCGTACGGCGAGGCCGGCGGCCGGCGCTCGGACACCACGATCCTGCTGCACCTGGCGGCGGACCGGAAGCACGCGACGGCGGTCTCCATCCCGCGCGACGTCATGGTCACCGTCCCGGCCTGCGAGAAGCCGGACGGCACCCGGAACAAACCCGGGCTGATGCAGTTCAACTGGGCGTTCGAGATCGGCGGCGCGGCCTGCTCGATCCGCACCGTCGAGCAGCTGAGCGGCATCCGGATCGACCACCATGTGATCCTCGACTTCACCGGCTTCAAGTCGATGGTGAACGCCGTGGGCGGGGTCGAGGTGTGCGTCCCCCAGCCGATCCACGACAAGGACGCCAGGCTGGACCTGCCGGCCGGGCGGCTGACCCTGAACGGCGAGCAGGCGCTCGGCTACGTCCGGGCCCGGGAGACCCTCGGCGACGGCAGCGACACCCAGCGAATGGGGCGTCAGCAGCAGTTCCTGGCGTCGCTGATCCGCAAGGCGCAGTCGCAGGGCGTGCTGCTGAACCCGGCCAGGCTCTGGCCGGTGCTGGACGCCGCGACCTCCTCGGTGAAGGCCGACGGGGGCCTCTCCTCGCTGGGCGCGCTCTACGACCTCACCCAGGACCTGCGCGACATCCCCTCGGCGAACGTGGTGTTCCTGACCGCGCCGCGCCGCCCGTACCGCTTCGACTCGGACCGGGACGAGTTCGTGCAGCCGCAGACCACCCAGCTGTTCACCACGCTGCGCGACGACCGTCCGGTCGTCGTCCGCCCGCCGGGCTCCGTCACCGCCCGGGGCACCGGACCCGCCACCGGACCGGGCGCCGGGGCGACCGCGTCCGCCGCAGCCGGCTCGGACGGGACCGCCCAGACTGCCGAGGCGTCAGCCGACCCGTCCGCCTCGCCCACGTTCGAGGGACGCACCGCCGATGTGGACGCCTGCGCAGCGCACTGACCCGCCCGGCACCGGGCACTGATCGCAGGTCAGGGTCACTCTTTTGTGTGCGGATCATTCCTTCGAAGGCTTTCGAGGGAAATTCCCGGACCCTGATTTACCTGGTGAATTGACGCCCGGGAACATGGCGGAGATCACATCAGGAACAATTCCCCCACGCGACTCGTCTAGTGTGTCCGGGTCGGCGCGCGGCATCCGCGCACCGGCCCGTGGACCGGTCGGAGGGAGGGAAGCCCCGTGCAGCAGGACCAACAGGAGGTCGACCCCGCCGACCAGTGGGTGCTCGATCCGGAGACCGGGCAGTACCGGCTCGACCCCGCCGCCGCCATCCCGCCGCAGCGCCGCCGGAAGCCCGCCCCGGAGCCGTCGGCGGCCGCCGCACCCCCGCCGGGCCGTCGCGACGGCGGCGGCCGGGCCGCCCACCGCAGGGCCGGCGCCGCCAAACGGAGCCGTCGGCGGCGGGTGCTGAAGTGGACGGCCGGGATCGGCGCGATGGTCCTGGCGGCCGGCTGCGGCGGCGCGTACTACGTGTACCAGCACCTCAACAGCAACATCACCGCCGTCAAGGTGCAGCTGGGCAGCGAGGAGGAGCGGCCCAAGGCGGCCGGCGACGCGCTGAACATCCTGGTGCTCGGCACCGACAGCCGGGAGGGCCTCGGCCGCGAGTACGGCGACGAGGGCAGCGCCGGACACGCCGACACCACCCTGCTGTTCCATGTCGCCAAGGACCGCAGCAATGCGACCGTGATCAGCATTCCGCGCGATCTGATGGTGCCGATCCCGGAATGCCAGAGCGGTGACGGCAAGAAAATCCCGGGCTCGACGCGCGCGATGTTCAACACCAGTCTCGGTCAGGACGGCCGTGACCCGGGGTGCAGCTGGAAGACCGTCGAGAAGGTGACGGGCATTCGGGTCGACCACTTCGTGATGGTCAACTTCGAAGCCGTGAAGACGCTCTCCGCCGCCGTCGGCGGGGTCGAGGTGTGCGCGGCCAAGGACATCAACGACCCCGACTCGCACCTGAAGATGAGCAAGGGCCGGCACGTGGTGCAGGGCGACGAGGCGCTGGCCTTCGTCCGCACCCGGCACGCCGTCGGCCTGGGCGGGGACCTCACCCGGATCCCGCTCCAGCAGCAGTTCATCAGCTCGATGATCCGCGCCGTCAAGAGCGGCGACACCCTGACCAACCCGGCCAAGCTGTGGAAGCTCGCCGACGCCGCCACCAAGGCGCTCACCGTGGACTCCGGGATCGGCAGCGTCGACAAGCTGAAGGACCTGGCGCTGGACGTCAGCAAGGTGGACACCAAGAACATCACCTTCGCCACCGTGCCGGTGCTGGACGACCCCAAGGACAAGGACCGGCTGGTGCTCAAGCAGCCGGACGCCGGGCAGCTGTTCTCGATGATCGCGAACGACCGCTCGCTGACCGAGACGGCCACCCCGGCCGCCCCCGCCACGCCCGGGGCCGGCGCCCCGACCACCCCCGCCCCCGGGCCGACGGCCACCACCCCGGCCGTGGACACCAAGGGCCTCCGGGTGACGGTGCGCAACGGCAGCGGGACGCCCGGGCAGGCCCAGCAGGCCGTCGACAAGCTCCAGGCGAAGGGCTTCACCAGGGCCGCCACCGGCGCCAACATGCCTGCCACACCGGCCAGTTCGGTGTCCTACCCGGCCGGCCGGTCGACCGAGGCGGCCGCGCTGGCCGCCGCCCTCGGCCTGCCCGCCGACGCGGTCAGGGAGGACCCGAAGGCCGGCACCAGGGACGCTCTGGTGCTGGCCCTCGGCAAGGACGTGCTGGCGGCTCCCGCGAACCCGGCCGCCGTGCCGACCGAGGCACCCAAGGACCTTCAGCGCGTCCAGGCCGACGACACCGACGCCTGCGCCAAGTAGGCCGCTCGGGCCTCGGCGAGGAGGCCGCCCGTCTCCCGGCACTCCTCGCCGGTGCGCGGGCAGCGCCAGCGGCCGGGGCCGTCGGGCTCCAGCGGCTCGCCGGCCCGGCCGACCCACTTGATCCGGCGGGCCGGTACACCGGCGACCAGGGCGAAGTCCGGGACGTCCCGGTGGACCACGCCGCCCGCCGCCACCAGCGCCCGGCGGCCGGCCGTCACCCCGGTGACCAGGACGGCGCGGCCGCCGGCCGAGCAGCCCTCGCGGAGCGTCACGCCCTGGGCGTGCCAGTCGTCCCCGCGCTTCAGCCGGCCGTCCTCGACCACCGACCGGGGGTGGAGGTCGTTGGTGAGCACGGCCGCCGGGCCGATGAACACCCCGTCCTCGGCCATCGCGGGTTCGTGGACCAGCGCGTGGTTCTGGAGTTCGACCCGGTCCCCGATCCGCACGCCGGGGCCGACGTGGGCGCCGCGTCCGATGACGCGGTCGGCGCCGATCACCGCGTCCTCGCGCACCTGGGCGAGGTGCCAGACCGTCGTCCCGGCGCCGAGCACCGCCCGTCCGTCCACGTCCGCGCCCGGCTCGACACGGGCACCGACGACGGACCCGCCCTCGACTGTCCCCATGGCGACCGGCGATAGCGCCGGGCGGCGGGTCAGGAGGGCGGGTCGGTGGGATCGGCCGGACTGCGGTCGGCCGGGCTGCGCCGGGTCAGCGGCCCTCGGTCACCACGTCCGTGGCGGACGGGGCGCGGCTGCCGATCACCCGGCGGGCCAGCGAGCTCGGCGAGGTGAGGAAGCCGAAGCCCCAGCTGAGGTGCATGGTCGCGAAGGCCACCGGCAGCATCGCCTTCGCCTTCGGCGCCAGCCCGCGGCCCTCGACCAGCGCGCCGCCGACGATGCCGAGCAGGTAGGCGCCGGGCACCGCGAGGAAGACCGGGTGGACGGCGGCACCGAGCACCAGCCCGAGCGTCACGCCGACGAAGGCGGCCGGCGGGGCGAGGTAGCGGAGGTTGACCGAGCCCTTGTGGTAGCGGGTGACCACCCGGCGCCAGCGGCCGTAGTCCTTGTACTGCTTCGCCAGCGCCCGCACGCTCGGCCGGGGCCGGTAGGTGACCCGCAGCTGCGGGGTGAACCAGACCAGTCCGCCGTCCTGGCGGATGCGGTAGTTGAGCTCCCAGTCCTGGGCGCGGACGAACTCCTCGTTGTAGCCGCCCAGCTTCTCCAGCACCTCGCGCCGGAACACCCCGAGGTAGACGGTGTCCGCCGGGCCGGCCAGGCCTCCGGTGTGGAAGGCGGCGTTGCCGACGCCTATCTTCGAGGTCATCGCGGCGGCGACCGCGTTCTCCCACTCGGTCTCGCCCTCGGCGTGCATGATGCCGCCGACGTTGGCGGCCTCCATCTCGCCGAGCAGCCGGACCGCGGTGGTGATGTACCCCGGGGTGAGCAGGCCGTGCCCGTCGACGCGGACCACGATCGGATGGCTGGAGCCGCGGATCGCGGCGTTCAGCCCGGCGGGGGTGCGGCCGGTGGGGTTCTCCACCGTCCTGACCCTCGGGTCCTCGGCGGTCAGCTCGGCGGCGATCTGCGCGGTGCGGTCGGAGGACGGACCGAGGGCGATCACCACCTCCATCGGCCCGGCGTAGTCCTGTTCCAGGATGTGCCGGACGGCCGTGCGCAGGTGTCGTTCCTCGTTGAGCACCGGCATGATCACGGAGACCGCCGGCAGCTCCTCAGCAGCCTTGGTGTTCATCGGGGCCAACCGTACCGGTGCGGGCGGGTCGCCGTCTTGTCCCGGTCTGGGCGGCTCCTCGTACCCCTCGCTGAAGGAACGTTTCGCCAATCAGGCCCACCGTACTACCCACCCCCGGCGCGCCCTCACCCGGCCTAGTGCGAGCCACCCCTACCATCCGAGAGATGCCCGTCTCCCCCCTCTCCGCCCGTCCCCGGCGGCGCCGCTCCTGGCCCCGCCGGCTGGCCGCAGGCATCGCCTTCGCCGTCCTCACCACCTCCTGCGGCGGCTGGGCGGTGCTGCACGGCCTCGGCTCGATCGACCGGGTCGACGCCTTCGGCGGCGACCAGGCCAGACCGGCCGACGACGGGGCCACCACCTTCCTGGTGGTCGGCACCGACGACCGCTCGGGCATCCCGGAGAAGACCCTCAAGGAGGTGCTGCACGCCGGGGGCGAGTCCTGCCGCTGCACCGACACCATGATGATCGTCCAGCTCGCCAGGGACGGCGCCCGGGCCAGCGTGGTCAGCATCCCGCGCGACTCCTACGTGGACATCCCCGCGCACCGCGACCCGGCCACCCGCAAGGAGGTGCCGGCCGGCAAGGGCAAGATCAACGCCGCGTACGGGATGGGCGGGCCGCAGCTCACCGTCGCCACCGTCGAGCAGAACACCGGGCTGCGGATCGACCACTACCTCCAGGTGGACTTCGCCGGGTTCGTCTCCGCCGTGGACGCCGTCGGCGGGGTGCGGGTCTGCACCGCCAAGCCGCTGAAGGACGAGTACTCCGGGCTCGACCTGCCGGCCGGCACCAGCACCCTGGACGGCGCCGGGGCGCTCAAGTACGTCCGCGCCCGGCACGTCGACGGCAGCTCCGACCTCGGGCGGATGCACCGGCAGCAGCGGCTCGTCGCCCAGCTGATGCACCAGGTGACCAGCGGCGGCACCCTGCTCAACCCGGTCCGGCTGGCGCGGGTCACGGACAGCCTGCTGGGCTCGGTCAAGGCCGACAAGGACCTCACGGCGGACGAACTGATCACCCTGGCGACCAGGATGAAGGACCTCTCGGCGGGCAAGGCGGACTTCGCCACGGTGCCGCTGGCGCAGCTGGACCACCAGGTGAACGGCTGGGGCTCGACGGTGCTCTGGGACCAGGCGGGGGCCAAGGCCCTGTTCGACGCCGTCCGGGACGGGCGGCCGCTGGACGAGGCGGTTCCCACGGCGGCGCCCACCGCCGCCCCCACAGCGGTTCCCCCGACGGCCCCCGCCACCGCGCCGGCCGCCAAGCCCGCCGTGACGCCCGAGCAGGTGCACGTCCAGGTGTTCAACGCGGCCGGGACCGCCGGGCTCGGCTCCCGGGTCGACGGCGACCTGCGACGGGCGGGCTTCGCGACCACCGGCGCGCCGTCCAACGCCCCGGCGGGCGGGCCGGCCGCGCGGACGGCGATCCGGTACGACCCGCGCTGGGACGAGTCGGCCCGGACGCTGGCCGCCGCCCTGCCGGGCGCCGAGCTGACGGCCGTCGCGGGGCTCGGGCCCACCCTCCAGGTGTACGCGGGCACCGCCTACCAGACGCCCCCGAGCCCCACCACCGGCCCGGCCGCCGGCGCACCGTCGGTTCCCCCCGCTCCCCCGGTGCCCTCCGCCGCCACGACCGTGACCGCCGACAAGGCGGCGGACATCCTCTGTCCCTGACCGCCCCGGATCGCCCCGACCTCCCCGACCGTCCCGGCCCGGGCCGGACACGCCGCGGGGGCCGGATGCGGTGTCGCACCCGGCCCCCACGGTCCCCCGTCCCCCCGGTTCCCCCCGTTCCCCCTGCCCCGCCCATGCCCTCCCCGGCGCTGTCCCCCGGCCGGGAAGGCCCCCGTGGCGGGGTCAGTCCGTCGCGATCGCCGCGAGGACGTTCATCCGCCCGGCCCGGAAGGCCGGGACGAGAGCGGCCAGCAGACCGATGACCACCGAGGCGGCCAGCGTCGCGACGATCGTGCCGACCGGCACGGCCAGCGTCGCCAGCCCCTGGTCCTTCAGCACCTGCTGCCCGGTGATGCCCCAGGCCAGGCCGAGGCCGGTGCCGAGGACGGCCCCGAACAGGGCGATGACCACGGACTCCAGCCGGATCATCCGGCGCAGCTGGCGGCGCGAGAGGCCGATCGCCCGCAGCAGGCCGATCTCCCGGGTGCGCTCGACCACCGACAGCGCCAGGGTGTTGACCACGCCGAGCACCGCGACCACGATCGCCAGGCCGAGCAGGCCGTAGACCATGTAGAGCAGGGTGTTGACCTGGCCCTGCACGAGGTCCTTGTAGCCGGCCTGGTCCTTGATGCCGAGCTGCGGGTACTCCTTGAGCGAGTCCTCCAGCGCGGCGAGCGTCCTGGTGATGTCCGCTCCGGCGGCGGCCGTGCCGTAGACCGAACTGTCGAGCGGCAGCTCGGCCGCCGGGACGGCCTTGGCGACGGTGTCGATGGCCACGAAGACGGCGCCGTCGAAGAGCGAGCCCTTGGCCAGCACGACCCCGACCGGCAGCGACTGGACGTGGCCCTTGGCGTACTCGACCTTGATGGTGTCGCCGACCTTGAGGTTGCGCTCCTTGGCGTACTCCTCGCCGACCGCCAGCGAGCCCTGCTGGACCGAGGCCGCCGTACCGGACGTGACCGGGAGCCGGAAGTCGTCGGTGAAGCGCTCCGACACCGCGGCGAGGAAGGACTTCGTCGTGTTGCCGTCCGGCGTGGTGAGCTTCGCCGGCATGTTCTTCTGCTCGGTGACGTGGTCCAGGCCGGGGGTGTTCCGCGCGGCGGTGACCATCTCGGCGCTGAGGCCGGTCCGGCCGCCCGAGATGATGTAGTCCGCGCCGACCGACTTGTCGATCTGCTCGGTGGAGGACTTGACCATCGAGGAGGTGAACACCGAGGCGCCGATCACCAGCGCCAGCCCGATCATGAGCGCGCCGGCGGTGGCACCGGTACGCCGCGGGTTGCGCATCGCGTTGCGCTGGGCGAGCTTGCCGGACGGGCCGAACAGGGCGGGCAGCAGCGCGCCGAGCACCCGGATCACGGCGGTGGCCAGCAGCGGGCCGAGGACGACGAAGCCGAGCAGGGTGAGCAGGACGCCCAGGCCCAGGTACGCCCCGCCGGTGGCCGCCTTGTCGGCCTTGGCGGCCAGCACCAGCAGTCCGCCGCCACCCGCCGTCAGGACGAGGCCGATCACCGTGCGGACGGTGTTGGACCGGCCCTCGGCCGGGGTGCCGTGGTCGCGCAGGGCGGCGATCGGCGCGATCCTGCTGGCCCGGCGGGCCGGGAACCACGCCGCCACCAGGGTGACCCCGACGCCCAGCAGGTAGCCGTACACCACCGCGTCCGGCCCGATCTGCAGGTCGTCGGTGTTGAGGTTCATGCCGACGGCCTTCATCAGCTGCATCAGGCCGACGGCGAGGCCGAGCCCCGCGCCGATGCCGATGGTGGAGCCGAGCACGCCGAGGATCAGCGCCTCCACCAGCACCGAGCGGTTCACCTGCTTGCGGCTGCCGCCGACGGCGCGCAGCAGCCCGATCTCCCGGGTGCGCTGGGCGACCAGCATGGAGAAGGTGTTGACGATCAGGAAGCCGCCGACCAGCGCCGAGACGACCGCGAAGCCGAGCATCGCGTTCTTCATGAAGCCGAGGAAGGAGCCGATGCTCTTGTTGTTCTCCTCCTTCTGCTCCGCCGCCGTCTTGATCTGGTAGCCGCCGCCCGTCGTGCCGGCCGCGTCGGCCTTGAGCTGGTCGTTGCTGCGGCTGCCGTCGCCGAAGACCTCGACGGAGGTGTACGCGGTGGTGCCGAGCAGGACCTGCTGCGCGGTGGCGGTGTCCAGGAAGGCCAGCGCCGCGCCCGGGTTGGTGGTCTTGAAGGAGACGATGCCGACGATGGAGAAGTCGTGCTTGCCCTCGACGGTGATGACGCGGAGCCTGCCGCCGAGGCCGAGCCCGGCCTTCTTGGCCGTGTCGGCGTCCAGCACGATCTGGTCGGGGCCCTGCGGCGCATGGCCGCTGGTGACCTCCACCGAGCTGCGCGGGGTGTCCGTCCAGCTGCCGGTCAGGGTCGGCGCACCGCTGGTCGGGCCGACGGCCTTGTTGGTGACCGGGTTGACCAGGGTGGCGTTGGCGATCATGATCTGGCCGATGGCCTGCTTCACGCCGGTGGTGGCGGCCACCTTCTGGACGACGTCCACCGGCAGGGTGGCGGTCCTGCCGCGCGCGTCGTCGTCCTCCTCGCCGTCGAGGCCGGTCTTGGCGGGCTGGACGGATATGTCGGAGGCGGTCGAGGCGAAGAGCCGGTCGAACGTGCCGGTGGCGGTGTTGGAGAACACCAGGGTCCCGGAGACGAACGCGACCGACAGGACGACCGCGATCAGGGAGAGTGCCATCCGCCCCTTGTGGGCGAAGAAGCTTCTCAGTGAGGTCTTGAGCAGCATGGTTCCGGTTCCCCGCTCAGCTCGTGCGCTTGCCGTCGAAACGGCGCATGCGTTCGAGGACGGAGTCGGCGGTGGGGGCGTACATCTCGTCGACGATCACACCGTCGGCGAGGAACAGCACGCGGTCCGCGTAGCCGGCGGCGACCGGGTCGTGGGTGACCATGACGATGGTCTGGCCCAGTTCGTCCACCGAGCGGCGCAGGAAGGTCAGCACCTCGGCGCCGGCCCGGGAGTCGAGGTTGCCGGTGGGCTCGTCGCCGAAGATGATCTCGGGGCGGGCGGCCAGCGCCCGGGCCACCGCGACGCGCTGCTGCTGGCCGCCGGAGAGCTGGGTCGGACGGTGCTTGAGGCGGCCCGCCAGGCCGACGGTCTCCACGACCTGCTCCAGCCAGGCGGTGTCCGGCTTGCGGCCGGCGATGTCCATCGGGAGCGTGATGTTCTCCAGCGCGTTCAGCGTCGGGAGCAGGTTGAAGGCCTGGAAGATGAAGCCGATCTTGTCCCGGCGCAGCCTGGTCAGCTGCTTGTCCTTCAGGCCGGTGATCTCGGTGTCACCGATCCAGATCCGGCCCTCGGTGACGGTGTCCAGGCCGGCCAGGCAGTGCATCAGGGTCGACTTGCCGGAGCCGGAGGGGCCCATGATCGCGGTGAAGCGGCCGCGCTGGATGTCGACGTCCACCGCGTCCAGCGCGGTGACCCTGGTCTCGCCCGAGCCGTAGGCCTTGGTCACCTGCCGGGCCGAGGCCGCGACACCGGCGTCGCCGGCGGGAAGCTGGGGGTCGTACACGGCTGCTGCTGCCGTCGTCACTGAAGTCTCCTAAGAAGTGGGCCCACCCGTTGCCCCCAGCCTCGCCGCCCCCGCCTGTCCTGCGACATGGCGGAGGCGGTAGTCCTCGACCGGGAGTTAGCACCACCCATCGCGTGTGGCCGGCTCCGGTTCCGCTGAGCCTCGCCCTCGTTCGCACGAGTGGGGATAAGGACAACGTTAGGAGCGGCCCGCGGATCACTCGTCATCCGCCGGGATGAAGCGGCCCAACCGGAGATGTACGGGGAGGGGCGCCCCTCCCCCTAGGGGTAGCGGCGCCCCTCCTCAGGGTCGGCCCGTACGGGAGAATTCCTGACGGTGCGTCAATTATCCTCAGGCGGTGAGGGCGGGTGCGGCGAGCCGCTCCAGCGCGGTCGCGAACGCCTCGACCACCGGCGTGAGCAGCACGTCCGTCTCCCGCTCGATGGTGGTGCCGCCGTCCTCCCCGACGGTGATGTGGCGGTCGAGCACGAACCAGCCCTGGGTGATGTGGCCGGCGCCCATCGAGCTGAGCACCGGGCGCAGCGCGTAGTCCACCGCCAGCACGTGCGCGGCGGAGCCGCCGGTGGCCAGCGGCAGGACGGCCTTGCCGGTCAGCGCGTACTGCGGCAGCACGTCGAGCAGGGTCTTCAACAGGCCCGAGTAGGCCGCCTTGTAGACCGGGGTCCCGATGACCACGCCGTCCGCCCGCGCGAACAGTTCGGTGGCCGCGACTATGTCGGGGTGGGAGAAGTCCCCCGAGAGCAGGGCGTGCGCGGGCAGGCTGCGCACCTCGAACGGGACGACGTGGTGGCCCCGGGCTTCGAGCCGCGCGTCGACGTGGCGCAGCAGGCGGGTGGTGCGGGAGGTCGCGGACGGGGAGCCGGAGACGGACAGGACGGTGGCCATGGGGTTCACCTCGGGGCAGGAAGCGGGGACGGCGCTACGACGGCGGAGCGTCGGGAAGGACGGAAACGGCGCAACGCTGAAGCCGCCGCAAGGCGGCGGCGGAGCGGGGAGGACGGAGAGGGTTCGACGGGCGCGCGTCAGCCACGACAGAGGGAGCAGGACACACGCTGAAGGTCGACGTGACGCCGACGCGTGAGAGTCCATCGCTGATCCATGGCAGTCATGCAAACACGCAGCGTTCCGGCCGGTCAAGGATCGTTCCGGCTGGTGAACACAGGGTGAGACGCATGGTGAGACGGCCGCGGCCGCACCGGGCCGGGCCGCGGACCCGGTCGGGGCCCGGCCGCGGGCGCTTCGGGACGATGCGGTGGAACGATCCGGCCCGTGCATCAAAACCGCCACAAGGGGCCTGGTGGGGGCCCCGGGGGGAGTCACCGCGGCCGGCGTCGGGCATCCTCTCCCACATGAACACGTGGCAGGAGGGCCGCCCGGGGGGCGGCGGGAACCCGTACGGCGGCGGCAACGGTGGTGGCGGCGGCGCGTACGGGCGCGGCGGCGGCTCGGGGGCCGAGCCGCCGCTGCCGTCGTCGCTGAACCCGCGCGGCCCGGGCGCTCCGGCGCCGCGCCGGCCGCAGCCGGCCGGGCAGCCGGCCCGGACGCCCGCGCAGTCGCCAGTGGCCCCGCAGGGCTACGGGCCGCCGCCGCAGGGGTACGGGCAGCCGGCCCGGCCCGGGGGCGTACCGCCGCAGGGTCCGGGGGCGCCCGGCCGGCCTGGTCCGGGCGGGCCGGGCGGGCCCGGCGGTCCGATAACCCCGGGCGGCACCCGTCCGCCCGCCACCCCTGGCCCGTCGCGCTGGCCCCGGCGCCGCATCGTCAAGTGGTCGGTCTTCGGCGTCCTGACCGCCCTGATGGTCACCTCGGTCTCCACCTGGTTCTGGGCCGACTCCAAGCTGAACCACGAGAACGTGCTCGCCGACTACCCCGGCCGCCCGGCCGCCGGGAAGGGCACCAACTGGCTGATCGTCGGCTCCGACAGCAGGGACGGCCTCTCCGACTCCCAGGAGGAGGACCTGCACACCGGTCACGCGGGCGGCAAGCGCAGCGACTCGATGATGATCCTGCACGTCGGGGACAACGGGAACACCCTGATGAGCATCCCCCGGGACTCCTGGGTGCCGATACCGGAGCACCCCGGCGACAACGGAAAGACCGTCAAGTCGTCGACGGCGAAGATCAATTCGGCCTTCGCGGCCGGTGGCGGAAAGCTGCTCACCCAGACCGTCGAAACGAACACCGGCATCCACATCGACCACTACGCCGAGATAGGCTTCGCCGGCTTCGTCGGCATCGTCGACTCGATCGGCGGCGTGGACATGTGCATCGAGCAGGACGTCAAGGACAAGGACTCCGGCCTCGACCTCAAGGCCGGCTGCCAGAACCTCACCGGCACCCAGGCCCTCGCCTTCGTCCGGCAGCGCCACCAGATGGCCGACCAGGACCTCGGCCGCATGCGCAACCAGCAGAAGTTCCTCGGCGCCCTCGCCAAGCAGGCCGCCTCCCCCCTCACCGTGCTCAACCCGTTCACCTTCTACCCGCTGGTGGACTCCGGCCTCGGCACCCTGATCGTCGACGACGACGCCGGTCTGACCGACCTCGGCTCCCTCTTCCTCGCGATGAAGGACGTCAACGGCGGTGACGGCAGGAGCATCACCGTCCCGATCGCCGACCCGAACTACCGCACCAACACCGGTGAGTCCGCGGTCAAGTGGGACACCGCCAAGGCCAAGCAGGTCTTCGACGCCTTCAAGAACGACACGGCGGTCCCCGAGTTCAAGTGACCGTTCCCGGGTCCGGGTGACCGACAGACGTGACGCCGGGTGACCGCACGGACACAATGGGTGGATGTCTCTCGTCACCGCACTCATCTACCGCCGCCGCCACCGCCTCCTGGGCCGCCTGGTCCAGGAGGCGCTCGCCCTGTACGGGGTGGAGGTGCCCGCGGCGGTCGACATCGGGCCCGGGCTGGCGGTGTTCCACCGCGGCTTCGGCACCGTCCTGCACCCGTACACCACGCTCGGCGCCGGCGTGACGCTCTACAACGGCGTGACGATCGGCCGGGCCGACCCGTGGGTGCCGCAGGAACTCAGCGCGATGCGGCGGGTGGTGGTCGAGGACGGCGCGGTGCTGTGCGCGGGCGCCAAGGTGGTGTGCAAGGCGGGCGTGCTGACCGTCGGCGCCGGCACCGTCGTCGGCGCAAACGCCGTCCTCACCCGCTCCACCGGCCCCGGCGAGATCTGGGCGGGCGCCCCGGCCCGCAAGGTGGGTGTACGCGAAGGGACCTGGGCCCCGGCCGCCACTCCCTGACCGCACCCCGCGCCCCGGGCCGGCCCGCACGGGACGGTCGGCATGCGGCGGGGCGGGCCCACCCCAGCGGACCCGCCCCGATCACCGGACGCGGCCTCGGACCCGAGGCCCGGGGTCACTTGATGTAGACGCTGGCCCCGAACTCGAAGGTGCGCTCCTCGCCCGGGCGGACGATGCCCAGCACCCGGCCCCGGCAGTCCGCGTGCTCGTAGACGTAGGCGACCTCGTTGGTGTCGTTGGTGACCGACAGCGGCCAGCGCTCGCTGTCGTAACAGCCGCTCGGGTTCTGGTACCGGTGGCCGCTGACGTACAGGTTGCCCGACGCGGCGAGGGCGGCGGCGGGGACGGCCAGGGCCATCGCTCCGGCCGCGGCGAGGGTGGCGCACACGGTTGCGAGACGTCGCATGGTCGATACCTCCGGGGAAGGGGTGACGAAGGAACGGGGGCTCCCGTCTTCGTGGCAGTCCGTACCCGGGTCGCCACGTTCCGAAAGCACAGGTCACCCGCACGCGCATCTCGAACCCGGGGACGTACGGCCGACCGGCCCACCGACGGCGCCCAGCCAGTGCCCAGGCGGTGCCCAGCCCGTGCCCAGGGAGGGATTACCGGCTGGTCCGTATGCAATTCACCAAAACGGGGGAATTGCTTATCCAGAAGTTTGCCGAGTTCCCGGGTGACCGTCCGGACGGCCAATCGGCCTAACCCTCCACCTGTGCGGGGAATGTGAACTTCCATTCGATTTTTCGTGCGGTTCCAGTGTGTCGTCCGCGTGTTCACACGCCGAAACACGGTCCCCACCTGCGGATTCACCAATTCGGCCGAGTGGCCGACTCCCCCAGGCCAATGGTCGGGATGGATGATGAGAATTTCCTTTGGTCTCGCCATTTCCGCATCCGCGCACGCCCGGGGCGAGTCATGGTGAATGGGCGCGGCATCCGTCCGATACCCCCATCGAGATCGTCGCGCGCTGCCGCTCCCGTGCGGGGGAACGGCTCATCCGCGTCGTCATTCTGTACACGGATCTGAGGAAGAAACTCCTATGGACGCACACGAGAACACGGGCGGGGCGGGCACCTTGCGCCGACCCGCGCCGGGCCGTGCAGCCGGCTGGCCGGTGGCCGAAGCGCCGGAGCCCCGCAGCCTGCTGGACATCCTCGCCAGAACCGCCGGAACCCACCCGCACGCGCCGGCGCTGGACGTCGGCGGAACGGCCCTCGACTACCGGGCGCTGCTGCACGAGGTCGAGCGGTTCGCCGACCGGCTGGCCGCGCACGGCATCGGCACCGGCGACCGGGTGGGCGTCCGGGTCCCCTCGGGCACCGCCGACCTGTACGTGGCGATCCTGGCCGTGCTGCGGACCGGCGCCGCCTACGTCCCGGTCGACGCCGACGACCCGGACGAGCGGGCCGAGTTGATCTGGCAGGACGCCCGGGTCTGCGCGGTGATCGGTGCGGGCGGGCAGCTGACCGCCGATCCGCGGTGCGCGCCCGGCGGCCGGCCCGGACGCCCCTCCCCCGCCGACGACGCCTGGATCATCTTCACCTCCGGCACCACCGGCCGGCCCAAGGGCGTCGCGGTCACCCACCGCTCGGCCGCGGCCTTCGTGGACGCCGAGGCCCGGATCTTCCTGCGGGAGCGCCCGCTCGGCCCCGGCGACCGGGTGCTGGCCGGTCTCTCCGTCGCCTTCGACGCCTCCTGCGAGGAGATGTGGCTGGCCTGGCGGCACGGCGCCTGCCTGGTGCCCGCGCCCCGCTCGCTGGTCAAGGCCGGGACGGACCTCGGCCCGTGGCTGGTCGAGCGCGGCATCACGGCGGTCTCCACCGTGCCCACCCTGCTGGCGCTCTGGCCCGACGAGTGCCTGGACGCCGTCCGGCTGGTCATCGTCGGCGGCGAGGCCTGCCCGGCCGAGCTGGTCGAGCGGCTGGCCGCGCCCCACCGCGAGTTCTGGAACACCTACGGCCCCACCGAGACCACCGTGGTCGCCACCGCCGCCCGGCTGCTGCCCGGCGAGCCGGTGCGGATCGGCGCCCCGCTGGACGGCTGGGAGATCGCCGTGGTGGACGCCACGGGCCACCCGGTGGGCTGGGACGAGACCGGCGAGCTGCTGATCGGCGGCGTCGGCACCGCCCGCTATCTGGACCCGGCCAAGGACGCCGAGAAGTTCATCGCGCATCCGCGGCTCGGCAGCGCCCGGGTGTACCGCAGCGGCGACCTCGTCCGCAACGACCCGCGCGGCCTGGTCTTCGTCGGCCGCGCCGACGAGCAGGTCAAGCTGGCCGGCCGCCGGATCGAGCTCGGCGAGGTGGACGCCGCGCTCCAGGCGCTGCCCGGGGTCCGGGCGGCCGCCGCCGCGGTGCGGACCACCCCGGCCGGGGGCCAGCTGCTGGTCGGGTACCTGGTACCGGGCCCGGGCGGCACGCTCGACCTCGCCGCCGCCCGCCGCACCCTGCTGGAGCGGCTGCCGCAGTCCCTGGTACCGGTGCTGGCGGTGCTGGACGACCTGCCCACCCGCACCTCCGGCAAGGTCGACCGGAACGCGCTGCCCTGGCCGCTCGCCCCGGCCGGCCCGCAGCCGGAGGCCGGGCCCCGCCCGGACGGCACGGCCGGCTGGCTGGCCGGGCAGTGGGAGGCGCTGCTCGGCCAACCCGTGGGCGCCGACGGCGACTTCTTCGCCCTGGGCGGCACCAGTCTGGCCGCCGCCAAGCTGGTCTCCGTGCTGCGCGCCCGTTACCCCGACGTCTCGGTCGCCGACCTCTACGCCCACCCCACCCTGCCCGGTCTCGCGGCCCGGCTGGACGAGCTGGGCGGCGGTCCACACGAGGAGCGCCGGGTGCGCCCCACCCCGCTGCGCGCGGGTCTCTGGCAGACCCTGGTGCTGGCCGCGCTGTTCACCCTCGGCGGGCTGCGCTGGGTGCTGGCCCTGGCCGCGCTCGACAACCTGACCGGGGGCAACCTGACCTGGGCCCCGAAGACGTCCTGGTGGCTCGTCATCACCGGGCTGCTGCTGCTCTCCAGCGCGCCCGGCCGGATGGCGCTCGGCGCCGGTACCGCCCGTCTGCTCACCGCCGGTCTGCGGCCCGGGAGTTACCCCCGGGGCGGCGCCGTCCACCTGCGGGTGTGGACGGCCGAGCGGGCGGCGGTCGCGTTCGGGGTGGCCGGTCTCTCCGGCACACCGTGGGCCCGGCACTACGCGCGGGCCCTGGGCTGCGAGGTCGGCGAGGGCGTGGATCTGCACACCCTGCCGCCGGTGACCGGCCTGGCCCGGCTGGGCGCGGGCTGCACCGTCGAGGGCGAGGTCGACCTGGCCGGCTGGTGGCTGGACGGCGATGTGCTGCACCTCGGAACGGTGGAGATCGGCGAGGGCGCCCGGATCGGCACCCGGTCCACCCTGATGCCCGGCGCCCGGGTCGGGGCCGGTGCGGACATCGCCCCCGGCAGCTGCGTCCTGGGCGTCGTCCCGGCGGGCGGGTTCTGGCACGGCTCCCCCGCCCGGCCCAGCACCGAACCGCGCCCGGCCTGGCCCGCGCCGAACGGGCCGCGGCTGCGCCGCCGCGCCCGTTCCCGCCGCTGGGACCTGGCGTACGGGCTGGGGCTGCTCGGCCTCGGCCTGCTCCCGGTGGTCGCCGCCGCCCCCGCGCTCGTCCTGCTCTACTCGATCATCGACGGTGACCGCACGCTCGGCGGCGCGCTGATCCAGCTCCTGCCCGCCAGCGTGCTGCTGACCGTGGTGACGGTCGCCTGCTACGCCGGACTGGTGGCGCTGCTGGTCCGGCTGTTCAGCCGGCCGATCCGGCCCGGCTTCCACCCGGCACACGGCAAGGTGGCCTGGTGCGTCTGGGCGGTCAGCCGGCTGACCGACACCGCGCGCCGCTCGCTCTTCCCGTTCTACGCGAGCCTGTTCACCCCGGTCTGGCTGCGGATGCTCGGCGCCAAGGTCGGCCGCCGGGTGGAGGCCTCCACCGTGCTGGCGCTGCCCGGGCTGATGCAGGTGGACGACGGCGCGTTCCTGGCCGACGACACGCTGATCGCGCCGTTCGAGCTGCGCGGCGGCTGGCTGCGGGTCGGCCCGGCGCGCGTCGGGCGCCGGGCGTTCGTGGGGAACTCCGGCATCGTCGGCCCAGGCCGCACCCTGCCCGACCACGCCCTGGTCGGCGTCCTCTCGGACGCGCCGGTGCGCAGCCAGCCCGGCTCCTCCTGGCTGGGCCGCCCCGGTTTCGCCCTCCCCCGGGTGGCGGACGCGGGCGAGGACAGCCGCACCTACAACCCGCCGCGCCGGCTGGTGCTGGCCCGGGCGGCGGTGGAGCTCTGCCGCTTCATCCCGCTGGCGCTCGCCGTCGTCCTCGGCAACCTGGTCTTCGGTGCGCTCCAGGAGCTGCGGGACCGCTACGGGCTGGCCGTCTCGCTGGCCGGCGGCGGCGTGGTGCTGATCGCCGCCGCGATCGCCGCCTGCCTGGTCACCACGGTGGCGAAGTGGCTGCTGGTCGGGCGTTTCAAGGCCGCCGAGCACCCGCTCTGGTCCAGCTTCGTCTGGCGCAACGAGCTGTACGACACCTTCGTGGAGGATCTCGCCATGCCGTGGGGCGGGCAGACGCTGACCGGCACGCCGTACCTCAATTTCTGGCTGCGGAGCCTGGGTGCCGAGATCGGCCGCGGGGTCTGGTGCGAGACGCACTGGCTGCCGGAGAGCGACCTGGTCGCGGTCGAGGCGGGCGCGAGCGTCAACCGGGGCACGGTGCTGCAGACCCATCTGTTCCACGACCGGGTGATGCGGCTGGACGCCGTGCGGCTGCGGGCGGGCGCCACCACCGGCCCGCACAGCATCGTGCTGCCGGGCTCGACGCTGGGCGCCGGCACCACGGTCGGGCCCGCCTCGCTGGTGATGCGCGGTGAGAAGGTCCCGGACGGGGGGCGCTGGCTGGGCAACCCGATCGCCGCCTGGCCGGTGGCCGCGGCCACCGCCGCGGCCGTGGCGGAACCGCCGGAGACGCCGCGTCGGGCCGCGGCGGAGGCGGAGTACGTCAGGGTGCGGTAGTCGTCACGGACGGCACGACGCACCGGGTGTCGGCCGCCGTAACCGCGCTTGGCGACCAGCCGTAGTCCCGTTTCGAAGTCGAAGACGCCGGCCGCGAGCAGGGCGTTGTACTCGCCCAGACTGTG
>NZ_JBFBIL010000063.1:0-41966 GCF_040685575.1 Kitasatospora sp. NPDC088351
TCGGGGAAGCTCAGGATGGCAACAGGGCCGAAGAGTGCAGCGTGAACGTCAGATTCCTCCGGCAGGACCTGGACGTTGATGTTCGGCTGTTCGGCCCTCCACCCCTGGGTGGAGGGCCCGCGCGCTGCCGGTTCCACCCCCGGTCCACCCCGGCTCCGATCACCGGGCGGCGCCGGATCCGTAGCGTCGGAGAGGTCAGCCCAGCCCTTCCCGTCGGGACGGAGAGTCCGATGACCGGCCTCGTCAACGTACTTGTGATCATCGCGGTGATCGCCCTGGTGGCCCGCCGCCAGCTGCGCGCCCAGCGTCTGGACACCGAACGCCGCTTCTGGCTGCTGCCGGTGATCCTGGCCGTGCTCGCGCTGCGCGACCCGCGGCTGGTCGACCAGGCGCACCCCGGCCTCTCGGTGGCGCTGCTGGCCGCCTCGCTGCTGGCCGTGCTCGCGATGGGCTGCGTCTGGGGCTGGACCGTCCGGCTCTGGCACGGCAAGGACGGCGCGGTCTGGGCGCAGGGCACCAGGGCCACCGTGGCCGCCTGGGCCGGCCTGATCGCCATCCGGCTGGGCCTGTACGGCCTCGGAGCCGCGCTGCACGTCCACCAGGGCGCCAACGCGCTGCTGCTCGGCCTGGCGGTCCTGCTGCTGGTCAGGGCCGGCGTGGTGAACTGGAGGGCACGGACCCTGGAGAGCCCGCACCGCGTCGGCCTGGCCGGCTGAACCGCCGCCGTCCACCGGTCGGTCCGATGAGCCGATGAGCCGCCGAATCCAGGAGGAGGTACCCGTGCCCGGGTGGAACCGGACCCGCTGGCCGTCCCGCGAGGGGCTGGAACGGGAGCCCGAGAGCCCGGCCCGGCGGACCCTCTCGCTGATCGGGCGGACCGTGCTGGTCGCCACCGTGGTCTGGGGGACGTATTCCGGGGGCGGGTACAGCGGCTGGGGCGCGGTCGCGGTCGGGGCCGGACTGGTCGCGACGGTCGCGCAGGCGGCGGCCTTCCTGCGGGTCAGCCGCGAGCAGCTGCTCCGGCCCACGCTCGCGCTGGCCGTCACCCTGGTCGGCAGCGGCTGGCTCGCCGAGTGGGGGCGGGCCCACCTGCTGGCCGACTTCGTCTGGGGCGGGCTGGCGCTCACCGCGCTGGTCCGGCTGCCGTCCGTCGCCGCGCTCGGCACGGCGGTGGCGGGCTTCGGCTCCTACACGGTGGCCGGCTGGGAGAACTGGCTGGGCATCACGGCCACGGTCGGCGGGCTCGGGCTGCTGGGCTACCTGCTGCGGATGGACACCGAGGCGCGCGGCACGGCCCGCCGGCTGCTGGCCCAGGAGCGCGCCGCCCGGGCCGCCGAGGCGGAGAGCGCGGCGCTCGCCGAACGGGCCAGGATCGCCCGGGAGATCCACGACGTCCTGGCCCACAGCCTCTCCGCGCAGCTCGTCCACCTGGAGGCGGCCCGGCTGATGCTGGACGCCGGGACCGACCGGGAGCAGATCCGGGAGCGGGTGGTGGCGGCCCGGCGGATGGCGCAGGACGGCCTGGCCGAGACCAGACAGGCGCTCTCGGCGCTGCGTGGCGAGTTCACCCCGGTGGGGGAGTTCCTGGTGGAACTGACGGGCCGGGAGCGGGCCGCGCTCACCGTCACCGGCACACCGCGCCCGCTCGCCGCCGAGGCCGGGCTGGCGGTTCGGCGCACGGCGCAGGAGGCGCTGACCAACGTCCGCAAGCACGCGCCGGGCGCGCGGTGCACGGTCGAACTGCGCTATCTGCCGGGGGCGGTGGAGCTGGAGGTGCGCAACGTCCGTGCCCCGCGCGGCGAATCGCCCGGTGAGCTGGCGGCCAGTGGCAGCGGGTACGGTCTGCTGGGGATGCGCGAACGTGCGGAACTGCTCGGCGGCACCCTGCTGGCGGGCCCGGAGGAGGGCGGCTGGCGGGTGCTGCTGCGGCTGCCGGGGTGAGCGGGCGGTACGAGGCGGATGAGCGCGGATGAGCGAGGTGGACACGTGAACGGGGAGCGGCCGACCAGGGTGCTGGTCGCGGACGACCAGACGGTGGTGCGCGAGGGCATCGTGATGCTGCTCGGGCTGCTGCCGGGCATCGAGGTGGTCGGCGCCGCCGCCGACGGCGAGGAGGCCGTCGCCCTGGTGGAACGGCACCACCCCGACGTGGTCCTGATGGACCTGCGGATGCCGCGCTGCGACGGCGTCGAGGCCACCCGCCGGATCCGGGCCGCCCACCCGGAGACCGAGGTGGTGGTGCTCACCACGTACGCCGACGACGACTCGCTGTTCCCGGCGTTGCGGGCCGGCGCGCGCGGCTACCTCACCAAGGACGCGGGCGGCGAGGAGATCGCCCGGGCCATCGCGGACGTCCGCTCGGGTGCGGCCGGGCTCTCGCCGCAGGTGCAACTGCGCCTGCTGGAGCGGCTGGCGGACGCCGGACCGGTGGCCCCGGCCGCTCCCGGGGCTTCGGCGGGCGCCGGGGCGTCGGCCGCCGCCGACCGGGGCGAGCTGCCCGACGGGCTGACCGCCCGGGAGGCCGAGGTCCTGGCGCTGATCGCCGAGGGCCTCTCCAACACCGAGATCGCCCAGCGGCTGTTCGTCAGCCCGGCCACCGTGAAGACGCACATCAACAACCTGTTCGCCAAGACCGCCGTCCGCGACCGGGCGCAGGCCGTCGCGTACGCCTTCCGACACGGAATCACGAGTACGCAGCAGTAGTCGGATGAGTGCCAGTCGGATGATCGATCACCTCATTGAGTGAACGTATCTGTATCCGGCGTTGGCGGTGCCCGGGGGCGCCCATCATGGTGTCGGTCAGACGACCCCGGCTCAGGAGCAGTAGTGCCACAGCAGCAGACGAGCAGCCCGGAGCAAGGGCGGCGATTGGACTCGTGGGCCGCTCAGGCCGCCGCCCCCGGCCAATCGGCCCAATCCGCCCCGCCCGTCCCCACCCGGTCGGCGCAGTCCGCCCCCGGCCGGGCCGCCGACAGCAGCGCGGTGTACCGCGCCGTCCAGGGCAGCGAGGCCTTCCAGGAGATCCGGCGCAGCTACCGGTCCTTCGTCTTCCCGGCCTGTGGGGCCTTCCTGGGCTGGTACCTGCTGTACGTCGCGGCCCAGGCGGGCGCGCCCGGTGTGATGCGCCGTCCGGTGGCCGGTCCGATCAATGTGGCGTGGCTGCTGGGCCTGCTCCAGTTCGCCTCCACCTTCCTGCTCACCTGGCTCTACGCCCGCCACGCGCGCACCCGGCGCGACCGGGCCGCCCTGGAGCTCCGCTGGGACACCCAGGACCAGCTGCGATGACGACCGCCACCCCGCCTCCCGTCGCCGCCACCGGCGACCACCACGACCTGGCCATCGTGCTGTTCGCCGTCATCGTCCTGGTCACCCTGGGGATCACCCTCTGGGTGGGCCGCCGGGGCGGCGCCGCCGAGGACTTCTACGTCGGAGGGCGCGACTTCACCCCGCTGCAGAACGGCTTCGCGCTCTCCGGGGACTACCTCTCCGCCGCCTCCTTCCTCGGTGTCGCCGGGCTGATCGCGCTGTACGGCTACGACGGCGCGCTCTACAGCATCGGCTTCCTGGTCGCCTGGCTGGTGGTGCTGATGCTGGTCGCCGAACTGGTCCGCAACGCCGGCCGGTACACCCTGGCGGACGTGCTGGCGCTGCGGCTGCGCCGCCGCAAGGTCCGGGCGGCGGCCGGCGGGGCCAGCGTGGTCGTGACCCTGCTCTACCTGGTCGCCCAGATGGTCGGCGCGGGCAGCCTGGTCGCCCTGCTGCTCGGCACCAGCAGTGCCCAGGCCCGGACATGGACCATCGTGGCGGTCGGCGGTCTGATGATCATCTATGTCACGGTCGGCGGGATGCGGGCCACCACCTGGATCCAGATCGTCAAGGCGTTCCTGCTGATCGCCGGATCGGTTCTGCTCACCGTGCTGCTGCTGATCCGGTTCCACGGGGACGTGGCCGAGCTGATGCGCCAGGCGGCCCAGCACAGCGGCGCCGGACAGCGCTACCTGGAGCCGGGGCTCAAGTACGGCGGGAGCTTCACCAGCCGGCTGGACTTCTTCAGCCTGGGCCTGGCCCTGGTGCTGGGCACCGCCGGTCTGCCGCACATCCTCTCCCGCTTCTACACCGTGCCGACCGCCCGGGCCGCCCGCCGCTCCACGATGTGGGCGATCGGGCTGGTCGGGAGCTTCTACCTGATGGCCATCGCGCTCGGCCTGGGCGCCACCGCACTGGTCGGCTCCGGCGAGGTCCGGCACGCCAACGCGGCGGGCAACACGGCCGTTCCGCTGCTGGCCCTGGTCCTCGGCGGCGGCAACGGCAGCACCGGCGGGGTCGTGCTGTTCGCGCTGATCTCGGCGATCGCCTTCGCCACCATCCTCGCCGTGGTCGCCGGGCTGACCCTGGCCTCCTCGGCGGCCTTCGCCCACGACATCTGGGCGGGCGCCTGGCGCGGCCGTCCGCGCCGCGGACAGGGCGCGGTTCCGGCCTCCCGGCAGTCGGACGGGGAGGCCGTCGAGCACGAGGAGGTCGGCGTCGCCCGGATCGCGGCGGTGGGGATCGGGGCGATCGCGATCGTGCTCAGCCTCTTCGCCCAGCAGCTGAACGTCGCCTTCCTGGTCGGTCTGGCCTTCGCCGTCGCGGCCTCCGCCAATCTGCCGGTGCTGCTCTACAGCCTGTTCTGGCGGCGGTTCACCGCCCGGGGCGCGGTCTGGTCGGTGTACGGCGGGCTGATTCCGGCGGTGCTGCTGGTGGTCTTCTCACCGGTGGTCTCCGGCACCAGGACGGCGCTCTTCCCCGGGATGGACTTCCACTGGTTCCCGCTGGAGAACCCGGGAGTGGTCTCCATCCCGCTCGGCTTCCTGGCCGGCTGGATCGGGACGATGACCTCGGCCGAGCCGGCCGATCCGGACCGCTACGCCGAGCTGGAGGTCCGCGCCCTGACCGGCGCCGGTGCCGCCTGAGAAGCCGCTCCGCACCGAACGGCGACGGTGAACCCCGGTGGGGCCTCGGGCCCGCCGGGGTTCACCACGTCCGGGTCTCACGCCCTGACGGCCAGTCCGTAGCGGTGCTCGGGCCGCCCGGTGTCGCCGTACCGGAGGGTGAGCCGCAGCCGGCTGTCGCGTTCCAGTTGCTTGAGGTAGCGCTGCGCGGTGGACCGGCTCAGCCCGGTGGCGTCGGCGACCTCCTGCGCCGAGAGCGGCTGGGCGGCCCGGCGGAGCACCCCGAGCACCAGGTCGGTGGTGGGCGCCGAGTGCCCCTTGGGCAGGGCGGTGGCCGGGGAGGCGGTACCGCGCAGGGTCGCGAAGAGCCCGTCCACCTCGTCCTGCCCGGCCTCGCGTGCGGCCGGCCCGGCCAGCGCGTGCCGCAGCTGCGCGTACGCCACCAGCTTCTCCCGCAGCCCGCCGAAGGTGAACGGTTTGACCAGGTACTGCAACGCGCCGTGCTGCATCGCCGCGTGCACGGTGGAGACGTCGCGGGCGGCCGTCACCATCATCACGTCGCAGCTCACCTGCCGTTCGCGCAGCCGCCGTACCAGGGCGAGCCCGGTCTCGTCCGGCAGATGGTGGTCGAGCAGCAGGAGGTCCACCGGGCGGCGCTCCAGCGCGGCCAGCGCCTCGCCGGCCGAGTGCGCCGTGCCGGTCACCCGGAAGCCGGGCACCTTGGCCACGTACGCGGCGTGCACATCGGCGACCCGGAAGTCGTCGTCCACCACGAGTACGTCGATCATCACGCCTCCACGAGCGGTGCGGCGGGCAGGGCCCCGGTGCGCAGGGCCTCGGGCAGTTCCACGGTGAACCGGGCGCCGCCGAGCGGTCCGGTGTCGAGCACGATCCGGCCGCCGGTCCGTTCGACCAGCCGCCGGACCATCGCCAGCCCCAGCCCGCGCGGCCGGTGCGCCGGCGCGTCCTTGCTGCTCCACCCCTCCTCGAAGACCTGCTCACGCAGACGCTCCGGAACGCCCGGTCCGCTGTCCGCGACCTCGACCAGCAGGGTGGAGCCGGCCGCCGCCAGCGTCACCGCCACCTGCCCGCCCCCGCCGGGCGCCAGCGCGTCCACGGCGTTGTCGACCAGATTGCCGAGCACGGTGACCAGCGTCCGGGCGTCCACCACCGCGTCCGGCAGATGCGCGGCCGGGGCGACCACCAACCGGACCCCGCGCTCGCCCGCCACCGCGGACTTCCCGGCCAGCAGCGCCGCGACGTGCGGGTCCTGCACCTGTTCGGCGATCCGCGCCGCGACCGCCGCGTGCGAACCGGACTGCTCCGAGATGAACTCCACCGCCTGCTCGTGCCGGCCCAGTTCCAGCAGCCCCAGCAGGGTGTGCATCCGGTTGGCGTGCTCGTGGTCCTGCGCCCGCAGCGCCTCGGTGAGACTGCGGGTGGTGTCCAGCTCCCGGACCAGCGACTCCAGCTCGGTCCGGTCGCGCAGCGTCACCACCGCGCCGCCCTCGGCCGTCGCCATCCGGTTCACCACCAGCACCCGGTCGTCCCGGACGGCCGGCAGATCGGCGCCGGTGATCCGCCCGGTCAGGACATCGGCCAGCCGCCCGGCCGGCAGCACCTCGTCGATCGGCCGGCCGGCGCAGTCGTCGGGCAGGCCGAGCAGCCGGCCCGCCTCGTCGTTGGCCAGCCGGATCCGGCCCCCTTCGTCCAGCGCCACCATGCCCTCACGGATCCCGTGCAGCATCGCCTCGCGCTCGACCAGCAGCGCCGAGATGTCCGCCAGCGCGATGTTGTGGGTGCGGCGCTTCAGCCGTCGGGCCAGCGCCAGGGTGGCGACGGTGCCCGCGGTGAGGCCCGCGCCCGCGCAGAGCAGGATCCCGGTGAGCATCTTCAGCAGCCGGCGCCGGATCGAGTCGTCGCTGATGCCCACCGACACCTCGCCGACGATCCGCCCGTCGGCGACCCGCAGCGGCACCTTGCCGCGCGCGGTGCGCCCCAACGTGCCCTCCTGGATGGCGGTGATGCTGCGCCCGCTCAGCGCGGGCTCGGGATCGGTGCTGACCCGGTGGCCGATCCGGACCGGGTCGGTGTGCGAGAGCCGGATCCCGTCCAGGTCGGTGACCACGACGAAGCTGGCGCCGGTGGCCAGCCGGATCTGCTCGGCGTTGCGCTGGGCGGCGGCGGAGTCGCGGTCCTCGGCGGCCCGGGCGATCGTCTCGTCGGCGGCGGTGGCCTGGGCGATCGACAGCGCGCGCTGCATCGCGTCGTGGTCCAGCTCGGAGCTGACCGGTGCGAGGAACAGTCCGGCGGTGACGATGGTGACGCCGACGGTGACCACCGTCTGGCCGAGCAGCAACTGGGCGAAGACCCGGCGGGGCCATCGGGGACGGTGGGTCAGGCGGGGCCGATGGGACGGACGAGGCCCGTGTGGGCGGTGGGGGCGGTGGGGGCGCGACATCCGGGCCTCCTCTCGGCAGCGGACGGGCGGGTGGTGCGGCTGGTGCGCGCGGCAGGGGTGGTGGCACACCCTATGTTTCCGACGTGTTTCTGTCAGCCGCGCCCCCCGTTGTTGTAGCGGAAGCAAAACGAGCAGAACACCCCTCAACGCGGAGAACCCGCAGTACGCCGAGAAGCCTCCCGCCACCCCCCGGGCCACTCCTAGCCTCCCGGAGCAAGCACAGACCCGGGAGGTCATATGAGCACAACCCCGGCGCCGGTCCCGGCGATCGAGCTGACCGGCGCGACCAAGCGGTTCCGCACCCCCTCCGGGGCCCTGCACACCGCCGTCCGCGATCTCGGCCTCACCGTCGCCGAGGGCGAGTTCGTCGCCGTCGTCGGCCCCACCGGCTGCGGCAAGTCCACCACGCTGACCCTGGTCAGCGGCCTGGAGGAGCCCACCGAGGGAGAGGTCCGGGTGTACGGCGAGCCGGTCGACGGGATCAACCCGCAGGTCGGCTTCGTCTTCCAGCAGGACGCCGTGTTCCCCTGGCGGACCGTTCTGTCGAACGTCACGGCCGGCCCGCGCTTTCGCGATGTTCCCGCCACCGAGGCCCGGGAACGGGCCCGGGACTGGCTGGCCCGGGTGGGCCTGGGCGCGTTCGAGGACCGCTATCCGCACCAGCTGTCCGGCGGTATGCGCAAGCGCGTCGCGCTCGCCCAGACCTTCGTCAACGAGCCGAAGATCCTGCTGATGGACGAGCCCTTCTCGGCGCTGGACGTGCAGACCCGCGCCCTGATGTCCGACCAGCTGCTGGAGCTGTGGGCCGGTGCGGGCACCGCCGGCAACGCGGCCTCGGTCGTCTTCGTCACGCACGACCTGGACGAGGCGATCGCGCTCGCCGACCGGGTCGTGGTGATGACGGCCGGCCCGGCCACCGTCAAGGAGATCTTCACCGTCGACCTGCCGCGCCCGCGCACCGTGGAGGCCGTCCGGCTGGAGCCGAGGTTCGTCGAGCTGTACCGCGAGATCTGGGCCTCGCTCGGCGAAGAGGTGCGCATCACCCGGGAGAGAGGAGCGGGTCGTGCCGCTTGAGACCGCTTCGACCGCCGCCGTCGCCGGGAAGCCCCCGGCCGTCGCCGCCAGCAGAACCGAGGCCCGCCAACGGGCCGCCCGCAACCGGAGACTGGGGGTGTACGGGGCCCGGGGCGCGGTGCTCGTCGCCTTCCTCGGCCTCTGGGAGCTCTGCGCCCGGGCCGAGGTCGTCGACCCGTTCAACTTCTCGCAGCCGTCGAAGATCTGGGCGCAGATCTGGCAGTGGACCACCCACGGCACGGCGCAGGGCTCGCTGGGCGAGCAGATCGGCTACACCCTCTACGAGGCCCTCACCGGCTGGGTGATCGGCGTCACCGGCGGTGTGCTGCTGGGCATCGCGCTCGGCCGGATCCGCTTCCTGGCCGATGTGTTCGGGCCCTACATCAAGGTGCTGAACGCCATTCCGCGGATCGTGCTGGCCCCGATCTTCCTGATCTGGTTCGGTCTCGGCCCGGCCTCCAAGGTGGCCTCGGCGGTGGTCCTGGTGTTCTTCCCGGTGTTCTTCAACGCCTTCCAGGGCGCCCGCGAGGTGGACCGCAACCTCGTCGCCAACGCCCGCATCCTGGGCGCCGACAACCGCAAGGTCACCCTTCAGGTGGTCATCCCCGCAGCCACCACCTGGATCTTCACCAGCCTGCACGTCAGCTTCGGCTTCGCGCTGATCGGCGCCATCGTCGGCGAGTACATCGGCGCGACCAAGGGTCTCGGCCTGCTGGTCGCGGCCGCCCAGGGCACCTTCAACGCGGCCGGTGTGTACGCCGCCATGACGATCCTCGCGGTCGTCGCGCTGCTCACCGAGGGGCTGCTGACCTTCGCCGAGAAGAAGCTGTTCCGCTGGAAGCCCGCCGACTCCGGCGACGGCCGCTGACCCCCACCCCCGTTCCGTAGAGAGGCACCCCACCCATGCGCCGCAACCCGATCGGCAGAACCACCGCAGCCGCCCTCGCCGCCGTCCTCCTCCTCCCGCTCGCCGCCTGCGCCAACGACGCCGCCTCCTCGCACAACGGCGCGGCCCCGGCCGGCCGGCAGGTCGACGGGCCCAAGGTCAAGATCATGGTCGGTGGCCTGGACAAGGTCATCTACCTGCCCGCCATGCTCACCCAGCGCCTCGGCTTCTTCGCCGACGCCGGTGTCAACGTCGAGCTGATGAGCGAGCCCGCCGGCGTCAACGCCACCACCGCGCTGCTCGCCGGGGACGTCCAGGGCACGGTCGGCTTCTACGACCACACCATCGACCTCCAGGCCAAGGGCAAGAACGTCGAGTCCGTGGTCCAGTTCTCCCAGGCCCCGGGCGAGGTCGAGCTCGTCTCCACCAAGCAGGCCGAGGCCATCAGGTCCGGTGCGGACTTCAAGGGCAAGAAGCTCGGCGTGACCAGCGTCGGTTCCTCCACCGACTTCCTCACCAAGTACCTCGCCGTCAAGAACGGCACCGCGGTGGCCGAGTTCAGCCCGATCGCGGTCGGCGCCGGCCAGACCTTCATCGCCGCCCTCCAACAGGGCAGCATCGACGCCGGTATGACGACGGACCCGACGGTCGCGACCGTCCTCGACAAGGGCCTCGGCAAGATCCTCTACGACATGCGGACCCCCGAGGGCTCGCGCGAGGCGCTCGGCGGCCTCTACCCCTCGTCCTCGCTCTACATGAACACCGACTGGGTGGAGAAGAACAAGGACACCACCCAGAAGCTCGCCAACGCGTTCGTGAAGACCCTCAAGTGGATGTCCACCCACACCCCCGCGGAGATCGCCGAGAAGATGCCCGCCGACTACGCGCAGGGCGGGGCCGAGCAGTACGCGGCGGCGATCAAGGCGACCCTGCCGATGTTCACCACGGACGGCGTGATGCCGGCCGACGGCCCGAAGACGGTGCTCGCCGTGCTCGCGGCCTTCCACCCGGACGTCAAGGGCAAGGAGGGCTCGATCGACCTCGCCCGCACCTACACCACCGAGTTCGTCAGCAAGGCCGCCACGGGCTGACCACCGCGCCGACGGTCCCGCGTCCACCCCCACGGGCGCGGGGCCGTCACCGTGCCGGAAGCAGCGGGAGCCGGCGACGGGGGAGGGCCGTCACCGCGCCCGGACGACCGTCACGTCCATCCGCGACGGCGTGCCCGCCGCCTTGCCACAGCTCTCCGGGCGCGGCGGCTCGCTCGCCCCCTCCACGACCTCGACCTCCCAGGCCCGGCCGTCCTCGTGCACCACGTCCACCAGCCAGCGCCCCTCGCCCGCCGGCGACTGGGCCAGGGTCAGCGCGTCCACCCTGGTCTCCCCGGTGGCCAGCCGCACCGCGTGGTCGGCCGCCTGGCCCGGGCGGTCCCAGCCCGAGCAGCCCCGCGACCACTCCGGCACCATGTGTCCGGAGGCCGTCGCGGCCAGTACCTCCTTGGCGCTCTCCGGCGTCAGCCGCCCGTAGGCGTAGCCGTACGGCAGCACCAGCATGGTGGGGGAGAAGCGGTGCCCGCCCAGGTGCGTCACCTCCCACACCTCGCTGTGCCCGGCCGCCGCCAGCTCGGCCGCCAGCGGACGCCCCAGCAGCGCGCAGCAGCGGTCCCGCCGGCCGTTGGTGCACACCAGGGCGACGGGACCGCCGACGTGCGCCGTGCCGAAGCCTCCGTGGTCGCCCGCCCCGAGCGCGCCGAAGTCCAGCCCGAGCAGCTCCGCCGGGTCGGCCACCGTGGCCCGGCGCACCCAGCCCCGGCCCGGCACGGTGTGCGCCACGATCACCTCGTGCCGGGCGGTCGGCAGGCAGTCCGCGTGCCGCCCGGGCCGGCGGATCAGTGCCACCCGCACCCCGGTTCCCGCCGCGGCCGCGTCCAGGGCCCGGCCCACGGCGGCGTCCAGATGGCTCTCACCGAGCGCCTTCGCCCCCCACGGTCCGTTCTGCTCGACCAGCAGCCAGGTGGTGGCGGTCGCCGCCGTGGCGGCCAGTGGTTCGGACAGTTCACGCGACACGGTCGCACAGGTGCTCACGCAGGCAAGGCTACCCTTGGCGCCTCGGCCGACGGCGGCCCCGGCCCGGGGCGCCGCCGTGGGCTCCCGGGGCCCCGCCCTGGACCGGGGGCCTGGCCCGACCCCGCTTCCACCGGGACCCGTACCGCGGCCGGTCTCCCGGCACAGGCCCGGAACGACGAAAACGGGGGCGGGGAACCGGCCTCCGGTGCCCCGCCCCCGCCCCGGACCCTGCTACGCCGGGCCCGCCACCACGGCGATCGGCGCCGTCACCGGAGTGCCCGAGCCGTCACGGCGCGGGTCGCGCTCGGGGAGGTCGACCGGGGCCGCCTTGGCCGTCGCGGCACGGGCCGGGGCCGCGCCCGCCCAGGCGAAGGCGAGGGCGTCCTCACCGCGGAGGAAGCGCTGGCAGCGCACGCCGCCCGTCGCCCGCCCCTTGCGCGGGTACTGCTCGAACGGCGTCACCTTCCAGGAGCTCTGCTCCTCGCCGGCCAGCGTGCCCGTGGTGCCCGCCACCGTGACCACCACCGCGTCCGCCGCCGGGTCCACCGCGGTGAACGACAGCACCCGGGCGCCGTCCGACAGCTTGATGCCGGCCATGCCGCCCGCCGGGCGGCCCTGCGGACGGACCTGGCCCGCCGGGTAGCGCAGCAGCTGCGCGTCCGAGGCGATGAAGACCAAGTCCTCCTCGCCGGTACGCAGTTCGACCGCACCGACCAGCTCGTCACCCTCCTTGAGGGCGATCACCTCGAACTCGTCCTTGTTCGCCGGCCACTCCGGCACCACCCGCTTCACCACGCCCTGCGCCGTGCCCAGCGCCAGACCCGGCGAGGACTCGTCGAGCGTGGTCAGCGCCAGCGCCCGCTCGCCCGCCTCCAGCCGCAGGAACTCGCCCACCGCGGCGCCGCCCGCCAGCGTCGGCGACGGCGTCGGCGGCAGCGCCGGCAGGTCGATCACCGGCAGCCGCAGCACCCGGCCCGCCGAGGTGACGACACCCACGTCCGCCCGCGCGGTGGCAGGCACCGCCGACACGATCACGTCGTGCTTGGCGCGCTTCTCCGACAGCTCGAACGGCTCGCCGTCCGCCGTCCGCGCCAGCAGGCCCGTCGAGGACAGCAGCACCCGGCACGGGTCGTCCGCCACCTCCAGCGGCACCGACAGCGCCGCCGACGGCGCCGCGCCCGCCTCCAGCAGGACCGTCCGCCGCTCGGTACCGAACTGCTTGGCCACCGCGGCCAGTTCGCCCGACACCACACTGCGCAGCCGGGTGTCCGACTCCAGGATCTCGGTCAGCTCCGCGATCTCGGAGTTGAGCTTGGCCTGCTCCTCCTCCAGCTCCACCCGGTCGAAACGGGTCAGCCGGCGCAGCGGGGTGTCCAGGATGTACGCCGTCTGCGTCTCCGACAGCGAGAAGCGCTCCATCAGGCGCTCCTTCGCCTGCGCCGCGTTGTCGCTGGACCGGATGATCGCGATGACCTCGTCGATGTCGACCAGCGCCACCAGCAGACCCTCGACCAGGTGCAGCCGCTCCTGACGCTTGCGCCGACGGAAGTCGCTGCGCCGGCGGACCACCGAGAAGCGGTGGTCGACGTAGACCTCCAGCAGCTCCTTCAGGCCCAGCGTCAGCGGCTGGCCGTCCACCAGCGCCACGTTGTTGATGCCGAAGGTCTCCTCCATCGGCGTCAGCTTGTACAGCTGCTCCAGCAGCGCCTCCGGCACGAAGCCGTTCTTCACCTCGATCACCAGCCGCAGCCCGTGCGCGCGGTCGGTCAGGTCCTTGACGTCCGCGATGCCCTGCAGCTTCTTCGCGTTGACCAGGTCCTTGATCTTCGAGATGACCTTCTCCGGGCCGACGTTGTACGGCAGCTCGGTGACCACGATGCCCTTGCGGCGGGCCGTGACGCTCTCGATCGACGTGGTCGCGCGGATCTTGAAGGTGCCGCGCCCCGACTCGTACGCGTCCCGGATGCCCGACAGACCGACGATCCGGCCGCCGGTCGGCAGGTCCGGACCGGGGACGAACCGCATCAGCGTGTCCAGGTCCGCGTTCGGGTGCTTGATCAGATGCCGGGCGGCCGCGACCACCTCGGACAGGTTGTGCGGCGGCATGTTGGTCGCCATGCCGACCGCGATCCCGGTCGCGCCGTTCACCAGCAGGTTGGGGAAGGCGGCCGGCAGCACCATCGGCTCCTGCTCGCTGCCGTCGTAGTTCGGGCCGAAGTCGACGGTGTCCTCGTGGATCGACTCCACCAGCGCCATCGACGCCGCCGTCAGCCGCGACTCGGTGTACCGCATCGCGGCCGGCGGGTCGTCGTTGCCCAGCGAACCGAAGTTGCCGTGGCCGTCGATCAGCGGCAGACGCATCGAGAACGGCTGCGCCATCCGGACGACCGAGTCGTAGATGGAGGCGTCACCGTGCGGGTGCAGCCGGCCCATCACCTCGCCCACCAGGCGGGCGCACTTGACGTGTCCGCGGTCCGGCCGCAGGCCCATCTCGTTGGCCTGGTAAAGGATCCGCCGGTGCACCGGCTTCAGACCGTCCCGCGCGTCGGGCAGCGCACGCGAGTAGATCACCGAGTAGGCGTACTCCAGGAAGGAGCCCTGCATCTCGTCCACGACGTCGACGTCGAGGATCCGCTCCTCGAAGTCTTCGGGCGGCGGGGTCTGCGAACTGCGGCGGGCCATCGCGGCGGGGCTCCCTTGCGTCTCGTCTGCGTCTGTCATCGGCTGGTCGTCAACAGGGCTCAGCGCCCCCATTGTGGACCCTCACGCCGACACTCCCAGCCAGCGCCCCTCTTCCGCCCCTGGCGAACGCCCTGTCCGCGCGGACACATCCGCGCCCCCCGTGCGTTGCACCACAATGGGGGACGCCACACGAACCCCGACATCGACGACGGGAAGGACCCGAGCGCATGGCCAACCCGGCCCCCGCATCAGCCTCCACCGGAGGAACTGGCGCTGCCATCGCCATCACCGAGCACCGCCTGGCCAACGGCCTGCGTGTCGTCCTCTCCGAGGACCACCTCACCCCGGTCGCCGCCGTCTGCCTCTGGTACGACGTCGGCTCCCGCCACGAGGTGAAGGGCCGCACCGGGCTGGCCCACCTGTTCGAGCACCTCATGTTCCAGGGCTCCGCCAACGTCTCCAACAACGGCCACTTCGAACTGGTCCAGGGCGCCGGCGGCTCCCTCAACGGCACCACCAGCTTCGAGCGGACCAACTACTTCGAGACCATGCCCGCCCACCAGTTGGAGCTCGCGCTCTGGCTGGAGGCCGACCGGATGGGCTCGCTGCTCGCCGCCCTCGACGAGACGTCGATGGAGAACCAGCGCGACGTCGTCAAGAACGAGCGCCGCCAGCGCTACGACAACGTCCCGTACGGCACCGCCTTCGAGAAGCTCACCGCACTCTCCTTCCCCGACGGCCACCCGTACCACCACACCCCGATCGGCTCCATGGCCGACCTGGACGCGGCCACGCTGGAGGACGCCCGCGCGTTCTTCCGCACCTACTACGCGCCCAACAACGCCGTCATCTCCGTCGTCGGCGACATCGACCCCGAGCAGACCATCGCCTGGGTCGAGAAGTACTTCGGCAGCATCCCCGCCCACGACGGCAAGCAGCCCCCGCGCGACGGCACCCTGCCCGACACCATCGGCCGTGAGATCCGCGAGCTGATCCGCGAGGACGTCCCGTCCCGCGCCCTGATGGCCGCCTACCGCCTCCCGCACGACGGCACCCGCGAGGCCGACGCCGCCGACCTGGCCCTGACCATCATCGGCAGCGGCGAGTCCAGCCGCCTCTACAACCGCCTGGTCCGTCGTGACCGCTCCGCCGTCGCGGCCGGCTTCGGCCTGCTCCGCCTCGCCGGCGCACCCAGCCTCGGCTGGCTCGACGTCAAGACCTCCGGTGACGCCACCATCGAGCAGATCGACAGGGCCGTCGACGAGGAGCTCGCCCGGTTCGCCGCCGAGGGCCCCACCCCGGCCGAACTCGAGCGCGCCCAGGCCCAGATCGAGCGCGAATGGCTCGACCGTCTCACCACCGTCGCCGGCCGCGCCGACGAACTCTGCCGTTTCGCCGTCCTGTTCGGCGACCCGAAGCTGGTGAACGAAGCCCTCCCCAAGGTCCTCGACATCACCGCCGAGGAGGTCCAGGCCGTCGCCAAGACCCGGCTGAACCCCGAGAACCGGGCCGTCCTCGTCTACGAGCCCACCGCCGACGACGAGACCGCCGCCACCGCCGAGACCGACGAGGAGGGCGCTGCCGCATGAGCACCGACTACGTCCCCGCCATGACGTTCCACCCCCAGCCCCAGCCCGGCACCCCCAGCCCGTGGGCGTTCCCCGCCCCCGAGCGCACCGCCCTCGGCAACGGCATCACCGTCCTGCACTGCCACCGTCCCGGCCAGCAGCTGGTCGCCGTCGACGTCCTCGTCGACGCCCCGCTCGCCGCCGAGCCCGAGGGCCTCGACGGCATCGCCGGCATCCTCGCCCGCGCCCTCAACGAGGGCACCGATACCCTCAGCGCCGAGGAGTTCGCCGCCGAGCTGGAGCGCGCCGGAGCCACCCTCGACGCGCACGCCGACCACCCGTGCATCCGGGTCTCGCTGGAGGTCCCCGCCTCCCGCCTGGCCCGCGGCCTCGGCCTGCTCGCGGACGCGCTGCGCGCCCCCGCGCTGCCCGAGGACGAGATCGAGCGGCTGGTCGCCAACCGCCTCGACGAGATCGTCCACGAGCAGGCCAACCCGGCCCGCCGCGCCGCCAAGGCCCTGTACGCCGAGCTCTTCGACGGCGCCGACCGCCTCTCCCGCCCCCGCGGCGGCACCGCGGAGACGGTCAAGTCCATCGACCGGGCCGCCGTCAGGGCCTTCTACGAGGCCCACATCCGCCCCGCCACCACCACCGTCGTCGTGGTCGGCGACCTCACCGGCGCCGACCTGCCCGCGCTGCTGGAGGCCACCCTCGGCACCTGGACCGGCTCCGCCGCCGCGCCCAGCGTCCACGCCCCGGTCACCGGCGACGACACCGGCCGCGTCGTCATCGTCGACCGTCCCGGCTCGGTGCAGACCCAGCTGCTCATCGGGCGCATCGGCCCCGACCGGCACGACCCCGCCTGGGCCGCTCAGATCCTCGGCACCTACTGCCTCGGCGGCACCCTCACCTCCCGCCTGGACCGCGTCCTGCGCGAGGAGAAGGGCTACACCTACGGCGTCCGGGCGTTCGCCCAGCCGCTGCGCTCCTCGGCCGACGGCAGCGGCCGCTCGCTGCTCGCGATCAGCGGCTCGGTGGACACCGCCTCCACCGCCCCGGCGCTCGCCGACACCTGGACCATCCTGCGCACCCTCGCCGCCGAGGGCCTCACCGACGCCGAGCGCGACGAGGCCGTGCGGTTCCTGGTCGGCGTCGCCCCGCTGAAGTACGAGACCGCGGGCTCGGTCGCCGGCACCCTGGCGGACCAGGTGGAGCAGCATCTGCCGGACGACTACCAGGCGGAGGTCTACCGGCAGCTGGCGGAGCTGCCGACGGCCGCCGCCACCGAGGCCGTCGTGGCGGCCTTCCCGCCGGAGCGCCTGGTCACGGTCCTCGTCGGCGACGCCGCCACGATCGCCGGCCCGGTGCGCGAGCTCGGCATCGGCGAGGTCACCGTGGTCAGCGCCTGACGTCCGGCGCCCGAACCCCGGCACCCGGCGTGCCGAACGGGGCCCGGTGGAGTGTTTCGCTCCGCCGGGCCCCGTCGCGTTAATTCCCTTGCGGGGGCTGTTCGCCGCATGGGTAGATATCCCCTGGCACACACGGACGAAAGGAGGCGGTCACATGCGGGTCGAGCAAGCCATACGGCGCTCCCCGAGGCCGTCCTCCCGATGTGCCCTGGGCGCCTGAGCGCCCTCCCACGCTTCTCCCGAGCCGCACCGGGCTTCTCCGTGCGGCACCCCGCCTAGGCTTGAACCAACCGACCTTTGGAGGTCGTTCCGCCATGCCGTACACCGAGGTACCCGGCGTCCGGGTTCCGATCCGGATGTGGACCGACCCGGCCACCGTCGAGGGCCAGGCCATGCAGCAACTGCGCAACATCAGCTCGCTGCCCTGGCTGCACGGCCTCGCCGTGATGCCCGACGTCCACCTGGGCAAGGGCGCCACGGTCGGCTCCGTGATCGCCATGAAGGGCGCCGTCTGCCCGGCGGCGGTCGGGGTGGACATCGGCTGCGGGATGAGCGCGGTGAAGACCTCGCTCACCGCCAAGGACCTGCCGGACGACCTCTCCCGCCTCCGCTCCAAGATCGAGGAGGCCATCCCGGTGGGTCGCGGTCTGCACACCGACCCGGTCGACCCGCGCAAGCTGCACGGCTTCGCCACGGTGGGCTGGGACGACTTCTGGCAGCGCTTCGACGGCGTGGCCCAGGAGGTCAAGTGGCGCCGCGAGCGGGCCGCGCAGCAGATGGCGACCCTGGGCGGCGGTAATCATTTCATCGAGTTGTGTGTTGATGACACCGGCGCCGTCTGGCTGATGCTGCACTCCGGTTCTCGCAACATCGGCAAGGAGCTGGCGGAGCACCACATGGGCGTCGCCCGTTCGCTGCCGCACAACCAGGGGCTGATCGACCGTGATCTCGCGGTCTTCATCGCGGACACCCCGCAGATGGCCGCCTACCGCCAGGACCTCTTCTGGGCCCAGGAGTACGCCAAGAACAACCGGGCCCTGATGATGGCGCTCTTCCAGGACGTGGTCCGCCGTGAGTTCCGCCGGGCGAAGGTCACCTTCGACGAGGTGATCAGCTGCCACCACAACTACGTCAGCGAGGAGCGCTACGACGGTGTCGACCTGCTGGTGACCCGCAAGGGCGCGATCAAGGCCGGCTCCGGTGACTTCGGCATCATCCCGGGCTCGATGGGCACCGGCTCGTACATCGTCCGCGGCCTGGGCAACGAGGCGGCGTTCAACTCCGCCTCGCACGGCGCTGGCCGCAAGATGAGCCGGACGGCGGCGAAGAAGCGGTTCACCACGCATGACCTGGCCGAGCAGACCAAGGGCGTGGAATGCCGCAAGGACAGCGGGGTGGTGGACGAGATCCCCGGCGCCTACAAGCCGATCGAGAAGGTCATCGCCCAGCAGAAGGACCTCGTCGAGGTCGTGGCGCACCTGAAGCAGGTGGTCTGCGTCAAGGGCTGACGCGGGTGGCGCGGCCCCTCTGATGACTCCCGGGGTGGCCCGGCGACGGCGGCGGGGCCGTGCGGCCACCGGCCGTGTCGGGAGCCGGTCATGCCGCGAGGGGTGCACCGCGATGGCGGTGCACCCCTCGTGTGACGGTGCTCAGGCGGCGGCCGGCAGCTCGTCGAGGCCCTCCTGGACCAGCTTGGCGAGGCGGTCCAGGGCCTGGTCGGCGCCCTCGGCGTCGGAGGCGAGGACGACCTCCTCGCCGCCCTGGGCGCCGAGGCCGAGCAGCCCGAGCATGGAGGCGGCGTTGACCGGGTTGCCGCCGGGCTTGGCGATGGTGACGGGCACGCCGGTGGCCGTGACGGCCCGGACGAAGATGGAGGCGGGACGGGCGTGCAGGCCCTCGGCCCAACCGATGGTGACGCGGCGCTCAGCCATGAGACGTGCCTTTCCGGTGAAGCTGTCACGGCCGTGCTCGGGGTGGCGGCCATGTTGTCTAGACCAGTGTTGCACGCAGGTGACCCCTCCGAGCCGCCGCGTTCGGGACTTGTGATTGTTTCTTTCGGGGGCATAAGCCCCGGCCAGTGGCCCTGTCCACCCTGCCGCGAGCACACACCCGACGCCATTCGGCTCGCCGCCGGATAACCTGACGAATGTGGACGACTCCGCGGCACCGCGCCCCCAGCAGGACCCCGGCCAGACCCCCCGTCGGGACCTCGTACAGGCCTCCCGAACGGACCTGAAGCGGGACCCGCAGGACACCGAACCGGACTACCCGCAGCACTGGGAAGCCGACATCCTGTTGCGCGACGGCGGCACGGCGCGGATCCGGCCGATCACACCCGCGGACGCGGGCCGGCTGGTCGAGTTCTACGAACAGGTCTCGGACCAGTCCAAGTACTTCCGCTTCTTCGCGCCCTACCCCCGGCTCTCCGACAAGGACGTCCGCCGCTTCACCCACCACGACTTCGTGAACCGGGTCGGCCTCGCCGTCGTGATCCGCGACCGCTTCATCGCCACCGTCCGCTACGACCGGATCGACGCCGACGGCCGGCCCTCCATCACCGGCACCGACGCCGAGGTGGCGTTCCTGGTGCAGGACGCCCACCAGGGCCGCGGCGTGGCCTCGGCCCTGCTGGAGCACATCGCGGCGGTGGCGCAGGAGCGCGGCATCCGCCGCTTCCAGGCCGAGGTGCTGCCGGAGAACCGCAAGATGGTGAAGGTCTTCACCGACGCCGGCTACACCCAGCACCGCAGCTTCGCCGACGGCGTGGTGCACCTGGAGTTCGACCTGGAGCCGACCGCCGCCTCACTCGCCGTCATGCGGGCGCGCGAGCACCGTGCCGAGGCGCGGTCCGTGCAGCGGCTGCTCACCCCGCGCTCGGTGGCGGTGCTCGGCGTCTCGCGCAATCCGCAGACCGTCGGCCGGGCGATCCTGCGCGACCTGCTCGGCGACTTCACCGCCAAGAACCGCGACTCCACCGCGGATGACGGCGACGGCACCGCCCGGGACGGCGACCCCACCACCGGAGACGGCCGCACGGTCTACGCGGTGAACCGCAACGCCCCGCCCGGCACCGAGCTGGACGGCGTCCCGGTGCACCGCTCGATCCTGGAGATCCCCGGGCCGGTCGACCTCGCGGTGATCGCCGTCCCCGCCGCCGCCGTCCCCGCCGCCGTCGCCGAGTGCGGCGCGCACGGCGTGCAGGGCCTCGTGGTGGTCACCGCCGGGTACGCCGAGACCGGCCCGGAGGGCCGCGACCGCCAGCGCGCCCTGGTCCGCCAGGCCCGCGCGGCCGGCATGCGGGTGATCGGCCCGAACGCCTTCGGCCTGATCAACACCGACCCCGACCGGCCGCTCAACGCCTCGCTCGCCCCCGTCCTGCCCGAGCGCGGTGGCTTCGGCATCTTCTGCCAGTCCGGCGCGATCGGCGTCGCCCTGCTGGAGGCCGCCCACCGGCGTGGCCTGGGCGTCTCCTCCTTCGCCTCGGTCGGCAACCGGTCCGACGTCTCCGGCAACGACTTCCTCCAGTACTGGGCGGAGGACCCGGCCACCGACGTGGTGCTGCTCTACCTGGAGTCCTTCGGCAACCCCCGCAAGTTCACCCGGATCGCCCGCCGGCTCGCCACCGCCAAGCCGATCGTGGTCGTCAAGGGCGCCCGCCACACCGGCAGCCTGCCGCCCGGCCATGCCGTCCCGGCCACCGCCACCGGACTGCGCGACGCCACCGTGGACGCGCTGTTCCAGCAGGCCGGGGTGACCAGGGTGGAGACCATCACCGAGCTGTACGACACCGGCGAGCTGCTCGCCCAGCAGCCGCTGCCGGCCGGCGGCCGGGTCGCCGTCGTCGGCAACTCCGACTCGCTCGGCCTGCTCACCCACGACGCCTGCCTCAGCGCCGGCCTGCGCCCCCGGACGCCCGTCGACCTGACCACCGCCGCGACCGGCGAGAACTTCCGGATCGCCCTGGACGTGGCGCTCGGCGACCCGGCGGTGGACGCGGTGATCGCCGTCGCCATCCCGCCGATCGGCACCTCCGCCCACGCCTTCATGGGCGGCCGGCTGACCGGCCCGGACGACCCCGAGATGGGCTCGGACGACCCGGAGATCGCCGCCGCCCTGCTCGACGCCGGCCGGCGCGCCCAGGAGCTGGGCAAGCCGCTGCTGCTGGCCCACCTGGCGCTGACCGACCTGCCGGCCCGGCTGCGCCCGGGCGGCATCCCCGCCTACCCCGCGCCCGAGCGGGCCGTCCGTGCCCTCGCGCACGCCGTCCACTACGCCGAGTGGCGCCGCCGGATGGCCGAGGCGGAGGAGACCGCCCGCGTACCCGAGCTGGACCGGATCGACGAGGGCGGCGCCCGCGCCCTGGTCGAGGCCGCGCTCAGCACCCGCACCGCGATCGCCGCCCGCACCCAGCCCGGCGGCGCCCGGATCACCCTGCCGGACGCGGACACCGCCGGGCTGCTCGCCCACTACGGCATCGACGTCCACCCCACCCTGCCCGCGCCCGACGAGGAGACCGCCGTCCGGGCGGCCGCCACCCTCGGCTACCCGGTCGCGCTCAAGGCCACCGCCCCGCACCTGCGCCACCGGCCCGACCTCGGCAGCGTCCGCCTCGACCTGACCGGCGAACCGGGGCTGCGCCGGGCCCACCGCGAGCTGGACGCGCTGCTCGGCGGCGCCGCCCAGGCCGAGCTGGTGGTGCAACGGCTGGCCCCGCGCGGTGTGGACACCGTGATCGGCGCCACCGTGGACCCGGCGGTCGGCGCGATCCTCTCCTTCGGCCTCGCCGGCGCCCCCGCGGAACTGCTCGGCGATGTCGCCCACCGCCTGGTGCCCGCGACCGACCAGGACGTGGCCGGGCTGATCCGGGAGGTCCGGGCGGCGCCGCTGCTGTTCGGCTGGCGCGGCGCCGAGGCGGTGGACACCGGTGCCCTGGAGGAACTGCTGCTGCGGGTCTCCCGACTGGTCGACGACATTCCCGAGGTCGCCTCGGTGGACCTCGAACCGGTGGTCGTCGCCCCGCACGGCCTGGCGATCCTGGGGGCGCGGGTGCGTATAGCACCTCTGCCCGTCCGAAGCGATCTGGGCCCGCGCGCCATGAGCACGCTGTAACCTTCCTTGGTTGCGCCCTGCTCGGGGGCGCTGTCGTCCGGAAGCTCGGCGCCGCGCCGCCCGCTTCGTCGGCGGACCATGCCAGGATGGAGTTATGGCGAAGACCGGTACCACCACCACTCAGGACCTGCGCTCGGCGATCGAGCGCAGTGGCTACTACCCGGCCCTGGTGTCCGAGGCGGTCGAGTCCGCGGTGGGCCCGGAGCCGATCAGCTCCTACCTGGTGCACCAGGAGACCACTTTCGACGCCAACGAGGTCCGCCGGCATGTCACGGTGCTGGTCCTGACCCCGACCCGGTTCGTGGTGAGCCACACCGACGAGCAGACCGGCGACGGGGCCGGCCCCGCCGTGCCGTACGCGACCACCTCCACCGAGAGCGTGCGTCTCGACCGGATCGGTTCGGTCGTGGTGAGCCGGATGGTCGCCAACCCGGAGACGTACACCCCGGGCACCCTGCCGCGCGAGGTCGTGCTGACCATCGGCTGGGGCGCCGTGCAGCGCCTGGACCTGGAGCCGGCCGGCTGCTCGGACCCGAACTGCGAGGCGGACCACGGCTACACCGGTTCGGCCACCGCCGACGACCTGTCACTTCGGGTCAGCGAGGCGGGGGACGGCCCGGAGACGGTCGCCCAGGCGCTGGTGTTCGCCCGCGCGCTCTCCGACGCGACGATCAGCACCGCCCCGCGGGCCTGAGCGGCGACGGACCGGAAAGCCAGGGAACCAGACCCACCGATATGTCCTTCGCACCCGCCGACGGTTACGACGCCTTCGAGATCCTCGACCCTGCCGGAGCCCCCGCGCCCCCGTACGGCAGCGGTTCGCTCTGCGACCTGCTCCCCTCCGTGGCGGCCGGGCTCGGCGTCCCCGGCTTCACCGCCACCCTGCCGATCGCGCCCGCCGACCGGGCGGTGGTCTTCCTGGTCGACGGTCTCGGCTGGGAGCTGCTGCTGCGCCATCCCGAGTACGCGCCGTTCCTCTCCTCGCTGGTCGGCAGCTCGCTGGGCGGCACCGGGCGCCCGTTGACGGCCGGCTTCCCGTCCACCACCGCGACCTCGCTGGCCTCGGTGGGCACCGGCACCCCGCCGGGCCTGCACGGCCTGGTCGGATACACCGTGGCGGTGCCCGGCGCCGGGTACCTGATGAACCAGCTGCGCTGGCAGCCGCCGACCGACCCCGGCACCTGGCAGCCGTACCCGACGGTCTTCGAACAGACCCACGCCGCCGGGGTGGCGACCGCGCAGGTCTCCTCGCCGCTGTTCGCGCAGACCCCGCTGACCCGGGTGGCGCTCTCCGGCGGCACCTTCCTCGGCCGCACCACCGGCGAGGAGCGGATGGACCAGACCGCCCGCTGGCTGGCCGAGCACGACCGGGCCCTCGTCTACACCTACGTCAGCGAGCTGGACGGCGCGGGGCACCGCTTCGGCGTGGACTCCGACGAGTGGCGGATGACGCTGGACGCGGTGGACCGCCTGGCCCGGCGTCTGGCCGAGCAGCTGCCGCCGCGCTCGGCGATGTACGTCACCGCCGACCACGGCATGATCGACATCGCGCCGGAGGACCGGATCGACTTCGACGAGGACTGGGAGCTCGGCGCGGGCGTCGCCCTGCTCGGCGGCGAGGGCCGGGCCCGGCACGTGTACGCGGTGCCGGGGGCGGCCGCCGATGTGTACACGGTCTGGAGCGAGGTGCTCGGCGACCGGATGTGGGTGGCCACCCGGGACGAGGCGATCGCGGCCGGCTGGTTCGGCCCGTCCGTGGACGACCGGGTCTACCAGCGGATCGGCGACGTGGTCGCCGCCGCCCGGGACGACATCGCGATCACCGCCTCCCGCAACGAGCCCGGCGAGTCCGCGATGATCGGCCTGCACGGCTCGATGACCCCGGTGGAGCAGTTCGTGCCCCTGCTCGAAGTCCGCCGGTAGGAGGTCTGTTCGATGAACCAGGCCCCCAACTCCCTTGATGTGAAAGGCCTCTGCACCACCCATGGCTGAACTGGTGTTCTTCTCGGGCACGATGGACTGCGGGAAGTCGACGCTCGCGCTCCAGATGGACCACAACCACGCCGCCCGCGGCCGGCAGGGGATCATCCTCACCCGCAACGACCGGGCCGGCGCGGCCACCGTCTCCAGCCGGCTCGGCCTGCGTACCGAGGCGGTCGAGGTGACGGACGACTTCGACTTCCACGCCCATGTCGTGCACCGGCTCTCGGCCGGCGGCCGGGTGGACTACCTGATCTGCGACGAGGCCCAGTTCTTCGCCGCCGAGCAGGTCGACCAGCTGGCCCGGGTGGTGGACGAACTCGGCATCGACGTCTTCACCTTCGGTATCGCCACCGATTTCCGCACCCGGCTCTTCCCCGGCTCACAGCGGCTGATCGAACTCGCCGACCGGGTCGAGGTGCTCCAGGTCGAGGCCCTGTGCTGGTGCGGCGCGCGGGCCACCCACAACGCCCGTACGGTCGGCGGCGTGATGGTGGTCGAGGGCGCCCAGGTCGTGATCGGCGACATCTCGGTGCGCGAGGACGAGGTCGGTTACGAGGTGCTCTGCCGCCGTCACCACCGCCGCCGGCTGACGGCCGCCACCGCCCGTGCCTCGGTGCTCTCCCCGGACGTCCTGCCCTTCGAGGAACAGCAGGCCTGAGCCCTATCCGGTCTGCAGGACCGAGAAGTGGCCGCCCTGCGGGTCGGCCAGCCGGGCGACCCGGCCGCGTTCGGTCTCCTGCGGCTCCACGAGCACCCCGCCCCCCAGCTCGACCGCCCGACCGGCCGTCAGCGCGGCGTCCCGGACGGCGAAGTGGACCCGCCAGCGCGGCGGATGCCCGCGCAGCTCACCGCTGTGCCGGATGCCCGCCACCGGCCGGCCGTTCACCAGCAGTGCGGACCCGCCGGCCGAGGACTCCACCGGCCGGCCGAGCACCGCGCCGTAGAAGGCGGCGGAGCCCGGTTCGTCCGGGGTGAGCAGCTCGGCCCAGGCCGGGCCGCCGGGCTCGGGCCCCGCCTCCCGGCCGAGGTGTTCCCCGCCCTCCCAGAGCCCGAAGACGGCGCCGGACACGTCGGCCGCGATCGCCAGCCGCCCGGCCTGCTCCGCCTGGAGCGGTCCGACCGCGACCGTGCCACCGCACTCGCGCACCTGCTGGGCCGTCCGGTCGGCGCTGTCCACCGCGAAGTACGTGGTCCACTGCACCGGGAAGCCCGTCACGGAGGAGACCCCGAGACCGGCGACGGGTGTGCCGCCCAGCTCCGCCCGGACGTACGCGCCGAGCTGGCCGGGGCCCGGGGTGTACGTCCAGCCGAGCAGCCCGCCGTAGAAGGCGCGGGCACCGGCCAGGTCGTCGGTCATCAGGCTGACCCAGCACGGTGTGCCCTGGGCCAGCCGGAGTTTCACCGCGGGCATGCGGGCCTCCTCAGGGGCGGTTGGCGCACGAAGGCGCGCACGTGAGGGTGATGGTTCCACCCTGGCGCGCGTCGAACCCTCGGGCCGCGCGGAAAGTCCGGCAAAGACCGCACAAAGAGCCTCGCGGCGGTCGCGCTGCGCGAGAATGACCGCATGACCACCAATAACGACGGGTCCCCGCTGATCTCGGCGGCCGGTCTGCGGGAGGCGCTCGCCTCCGACCGTCCGCCGGTCCTGCTCGATGTGCGCTGGCAGCTCGGCGGCCCGCCCGGCATCGAGGACTACACGCTCGGCCATCTGCCCGGCGCCCACTTCGTCGCCCTGGACCAGGACCTCGCCGCCCCGGCCGGCCCGCCCGGGCGCGGTGGGCGCCACCCGCTGCCCGACCCCGAGGAGTTCGGTGCCGCGCTGCGCCGCTCCGGTGTCTCGGCCGGGCGCCCGGTGGTGGTGTACGACGGCGCGACCTCGCTGGCGGCGGCGCGGGCCTGGTGGCTGCTGCGCTGGGCCGGCCACCCGGAGGTCCGGGTGCTGGACGGCGGATTCGCGGCCTGGCAGGCGGCCGGCCTGCCGGTGACCGCCGAGGTGCCGGAGCCGGCGGAGGGCGACTTCAAGCCGGTGCCCGGGCAGCTGCCGACGGCGGACGGGGACGGCGCCGCCGCGCTGGCCCGCACCGGTCTGCTGCTGGACGCCCGCGCGGGGGAGCGCTACCGGGGTGAGAGCGAGCCGATCGACCCGCGCGCCGGCCACATCCCGGGGGCGCTCTCCGCGCCGACCACCGAGAACGTCGGCCCGGACGGGCGGTTCCGGCCGGCCGCCGAACTGGCCGAGCGGTTCCGGGCGCTGGGCGCGGGCGAGCGGGAGACCGCGGTCTACTGCGGTTCGGGCGTGACGGCGGCTCACCAGATCCTGGCGCTGGCGGTGGCGGGCCTGCCGGCCGCGCTGTACCCGGGCTCGTGGAGCGAGTGGTCGAGCGACGCCACCCGCCCGGTGGCGGTCACCGGGCAGCCGGGCTGATCCCGGCACGACGAACACGACGAACACGCGAAGGAGGGGGCGCCGACCTGGTCGGCGCCCCCTCCTTCGTCATGCGTCTACTCCTGCTTCTTGCGCCGGCTGCCGAAGACGATCTCGTCCCAGCTCGGCACGGTGGCCCGGCGGCCGGGCCGTACGCCGTCCGCCTCGGCCTGCCGGTCGGTCGTGCCGACCAGACGCTCCCGGTGCGGGGCGACGGCGCGCGGCATCAGGATGTCCGCGTACGCCGAGCCCGCGCCGACCGCGGGTGCGGCGGCGGCCGGCTCCTCGGTCTCCTCGGCGACCTCGGCGGCCACCGGCTCGATCGGGGCGGGGCCGACCGCGAGGTCGCCCCGGAAGGCCGGGACGACGTCGAGCAGGCTGGTCAGTGAGTCGCGGGACTCCGCCGTGGCCTCACGGGACTCACGCACCTCGCGGGACGACATGATGCGGTCGGCCGAGGGCCGGTCGATCATCGGGCGCGGCGGCCGCTCCTGGGGGAGCCGGGCGATGCGCGGGATGAACGGGAAGACCGACTCCTCCTCGCGCTCGACGTTCTCGCCGATCAGCGCGCGGGCCTCGTCGTCGTTCGGCTGGACCAGGCGCCGGGGCGGGTCGTACGTCCAGGAGGCGCTGCGGCCCTCGCCGTCGGCCCGGTAGGAGAGGATGACCTCCCAGGTGCCGTCGTCGCGCCGCCAGGAGTCCCAGCGTTCGGTGTCCTTCTCGGCGCCGCGCAGCGCGAGCCGCTCGGCGACGGCCTCGCCCAACTGCGGTCCGGTGGACTCGCCGTGCCGGCGGATCGCGGTCTTGCGGGCCCGCTCGGCCATGAAGGCTCGCTCGGCCAGCACCGGTCCCTCGAAGCGGCGGACCCGGTCGACGGAGATGCCGGCCGCCTGCGCGACCTCCTCAGCGGAGGCACCGGCTCGTATCCGCGCCTGGATGTCACGGGGGCGGAGATGGCTCTCCACCTCGATCTCGATCTGGCCGAGGCGCGGACGGTCACCACGGATGGCGGCGCGCAGCCGCTCATCGATGGGAAGGGTGTACTCCGTGCTGTCGGCGGCCTTGAGCACCAGCCGTGTGCCGTCGTTGCTGACGGCCACAACCCGCAGTTCGGGCACGGTTACCTCCCGGGTGGTGCCTGCCGACGTCACCTGCGTCGCTGCTCCCGTACTGAGTGTGGCCTGCCCACTCGCGACTGGCCACAACCTTGCTGAGTTCCCCGGCGTGTCGGGCTTACGCCCGGGAACGCCACTGTGGCACGGTTGCCTTTTTGCCACGTCATCCATCGACGTCGCGTCTGGGTGTCCCGGCCGTCCTCGCACGAGCAGTGACGCGACGATCCGGGACGGGCGTCGCCGTGCGTGCCTGCGCCGTGGCTCTTTGTCCAGCTGCCGGTTGAGGGGCAGTCGACAAGTCGACCCAAGGCTCAGGCTTTACGAACAGTACTCCATTCGTGGCATCCAAAGGGGCGGCTCGCCGCTCAAGTCTCCCGCGATTTACGGGAATCTCAAGAGCGTGCCCCTCCAATGGCCGACGACCGATCGGGGAACGGTGATCATCTTCACATATATCGACCGCGGAGAACCGCATTTTCGACCCTTGTGTCCTTCTTTGTGCAAGATGGAGTGACTTGTTCGAGGAACAGTCGTACGGACCGAGGGATGTTGATGCCGGAGCGGAAGGCCGTCGAGGAGGGCGGCAAGGAAGGTCTCAAGCGAATTGATCTGAGTGTGGCTCAGGTCGCGGCAAGCGCACTGGCAACCGTGGTGGGGGCCTTGCTGGCTTCCGAACTCGGGGTGTACGGAACGATTCTGGGCGCGGCGGTGGTCAGCATCGGCGCGACCACCGGTGGCGCGGTGTTCCAGCACATCTTCAAACGCACCGGTGAGCAGCTGCGCGAGGCGGTGGACCGGACCGGTCCCGGGCCGGCGGTGAACGGGCTGCGCCAGGTGCCGGCCGACTCCCCGTCCGCTCCGGTCACCCGGCCGCGGCTCTCCGAGGAGTGGAACGAACCGCGGACGGTCCGGGCGCGTCGGCGGTGGAGCTGGAAGACGTACGCGGCGGTCTCCTCGCTGGTGTTCGTCCTGGCGATGGTGCCGATCCTGGCCTTCGAGCTGGCGACCGGGCAGCCGGTGTCGGCGACGGTGAAGGGGGAGTCGGGCAACGGCACCTCGCTGGGCGGCACGGTCGGCACGAAGCCGTCGAGCCCGCCGGCTGACGCTCCGTCGCACGGTCCGTCGAGTCCGCCGTCCACGGGCGGGCGCGCCCCGGAGGCCTCGCCGTCCGCCGGCGGTGGCGCCTCGGCGCCGACGCCCTCCAAACCCGGTCCGGACCAGGGCTCCAGCCCGGGTGCGGGGACCGACGGCGGCGGCAAGGCCTCGCCCTCGGCGGGCCCGAGCGCGACGCCGTCCGCCCAACCGACCCCGTCGGGTGGCACCGGTGCGAAGCCGTCCGGCGCGGCGAGCCCGCAGCCGCCCGTTCCCAGCGGTGCGGCCGCCGGGGTCTCCCCGCCGCCCGCCGCCCCGACCGGAGAGCCGGCGCCGTAGGGCGGGATCCGCCCCGGGAACCGCCGGAGCGGCCCTACGCCCCGAGCACCCGCCGCAGATAGTCGTTGCCGAAGACGCGCCGCGGGTCGAGTTCGTCGCGCAGTGCGGTGAACTCGGCGAAGTGCGGGTACACCTCGCGGAGGTAGCCGGCGTCCCGGGTGTGCAGCTTGCCCCAGTGGGGGCGGCCCCGGTGGGCGGTCATCAGGCGTTCGACCTCGGTGAAGTAGCCCTGGTCGGCGGTGCCCCGGTAGAGGTGGACGGCGATGTAGGCGGTGTCCCGGCCGCCGGCGGTGGAGAGCCAGAGGTCGTCGGCCGGGGCGAAGCGCACCTCGACCGGGAAGCTGATCCTCCAGTCGGAGCGCTCGATCAGGGCCCTGAGCTCGCGCAGCACCCCGGCGGCCGCCTCGCGCGGCACCGCGTACTCCATCTCGACGAAGCGGACCTTGCGCGGGCTGGTGAACACCCGGTACGCGGTGTCGGTGTAACTGCGGTCCGACCAGGCGCGGCTGGCCAGGGAGGCGATGGCGGGGACGGACCGGGGGAAGCGCCGGCCGACCCGGCAGGCGCCCTCCCAGACGGTGTTGGAGAGGAAGTCGTCCTCCAGCCACTCCCTGAACCGGGGCAGTGGGGCGGCCGGACCCTGGCTGCGGTTGTTGCGCTTGGTGGAGCAGCGGTCGGTGTGCGGGAACCAGTAGAACTCGAAGTGCTCGTTGACGGCGGTGAGGTCGTCGAGCCGGTCCAGCACCTCGTCGAAGCGCATCGGCTGCTCGTGGGCGGTGAGCAGGAAGGCGGGCTCGACCGCGAGGGTGAGCGCGGTGATCACGCCGAGCGCGCCGAGACCGAGCCGGGCGCCCTGGAAGAGCCGCGGGCTCTCGGTGGGGGAACAGCGGTGGACGCTGCCGTCGGCCAGGACGATCTCCAGTGCCCGGATCTGGGCGGCGAGCGAGCCGGAGTCCCGTCCGGTGCCGTGGGTGCCGGTGCTGGTCGCCCCGGCGACGGTCTGCACCTCGATGTCGCCCATGTTGGTGAGCGAGAGGCCGGCCGCGGCGAGCAGCCGGTTGAGCCTGGCCAGCGGCAGGCCGGCCTCGACGGTGACGGTGCCGGCCGCGCGGTCGATCTCCCGGACGGCGGTCATCGCGTAGGGGCGGACCAGGACGCCGTCACCGGCCGAGGCGATCGAGGTGAAGGAGTGGCCGGAGCCGACGGCCTTGACCGTCCGGCCCTGCTCGGCGGCGCGCAGGATCTCCCTGGCCAGCTCCTCCGCCGTCCCCGGGGTGACCACCTTGGCGGGCCGGGCACTCTGGTTGCCGGCCCAGTTGGTCCAGCGGGTCCGGGGGGCGGTACTGGCCTGGGGCATGCGGTGCCTCCTGCTCCGTGGCCGAACGGTGTCGGCGCGCTCAGGGGCGGCCCGGCCGCCCTACCCGCGGGTAGACCCGCGAGTAGGGAGGAGAGTAGTCAGTTCACCGTTCGAGGTCTACGGTCTGCGCGGGGGTCTCGACGGCCTCGCCGGCCGCAGCGGTGGAGAGCCCGCCGCGCAGCCGGGGCAGGCCGATCAGAGCGGTGACGGCGCCGAACACCCCTGCCGTCAGCGGCACCCAGTAACCGGCGGCGGCCCCGGACGCGTCGATCACCCAGCCGCCGGCCGAGGAGCCGAGGGCGACGCCGAGCGCCAGCCCGGTGGTGGTCCAGGTCATGCCCTCGGTCAGCTTGGCGGCCGGGACGAGCCGCTCGACCAGGGCCATCGCGGTGATCAGGGTGGGGGAGATGGCGATACCGGCCACCAGCAGCGCGGCGCCGACCGCGACCAGCCCGCCGACCCCGTGCACCCACTCGGCGACCAGCAGCAGCGGCAGCATGCTGAGCGCCATCAGCACGACGCCGCCGAAGAAGCGTCCGGCCATCGAGCCGTTGAGCTTGAGGGTGCCGAACACCACGCCCGCCAGGCAGGAACCGAGGGCCCAGAGCGCGAGCACCACGCTGGCGACGGCCTTGTGGCCCTGCTCGTCGGCGAAGGCCACGGTGACGACCTCCACCGAGCCGAAGATCGCGCCGGTGGCGATGAAGGTGAGGACCAGCACGACGAGCCCGCCGTTGAAGATCGCGCTGCCGCCGCTCTGCGCGGCCGCCGGGTGGACCGGGGGCTCGGTGCGGCGCTGCGCGGTGAACATCACGATGCCCACCGCCAGGGCGACGCCGGCCAGCATGACGCCCGACTCCGGGAAGACCGTGGTCGCCAGGCCGACGGCGAGGATCGGGCCGACGATGAAGCAGACCTCGTCGACCACGGCCTCGAAGGAGTACGCGGTGTGCAGTCTGGGCGCGTCGTCCCGGTAGAGGTGCGCCCAGCGGGCCCGGACCATCGCGCCGGTGCTCGGCATCACGCCCATGCCGGCGGCGAAGACGAACAGCGTCCAGACCGGCGCGTTGTAGTGGGCGCAGAGCAGCAGCCCGGTCGCGGCGACGACGGTGATCGCGGCAGCCGGCAGGGCGACCCGGCGCTGTCCGTGGCGGTCCACCAGCCAGGAGACCAGCGGTCCCAGGACCGCGGCGGACAGTGCCAGCACCGCCGATACCAGGCCCGCCACCCCGTAGGAGCCGCGCAGCTGGGAGAGCATGGTGACGATGCCGATGCCGGTCATGGAGATCGGCAAGCGGGCTATGAAGCCGGTGGAGGAGAAGGCCAGACTGCCGGGGGCGGCGAATATCTGGCGGTAGCTGGACAGCACGGGAGCTCCGTCGAGGGTAAGGAACGAGGCTGGCCCAGACAGCTTACGTACCTTGGCAAACCGTATTTTCCGGACACCCTACGCGGCCCCGCCGACGTCACCGGCCCCCGCAGTGGCAGGATCGGTCGCATGTCCGACGTGCGCAATCCCTCGCCTTCCGGCACCGCTCAGGCTGGGGCCCAGCCCTACGACGCGCTGCTGCTGCTCTCCTTCGGCGGTCCCGAGGCCCCCGAGGACGTCGTCCCGTTCCTGGAGAACGTCACCAGGGGCCGGGGCATCCCGAAGGAGCGGCTGAAGGAGGTGGGCAAGCACTACTTCCTGTTCGGCGGGGTGAGCCCGATCAACGAACAGAACCGCGAGCTGCTGGCCGCGCTGCGCAAGGACTTCGCCGAGCACGGCCTGGACCTGCCGGTCTACTGGGGCAACCGGAACTGGGCCCCCTACCTGGTGGACACCCTGCGCGAGATCGTCGCCGACGGGCACCGCCGGGTCGCCGTCCTCGCGACGAGCGCCTACGCCGGCTACTCCGGCTGCCGCCAGTACCGCGAGAACCTCGCCGACGCGCTGGCCGCGCTCGCCGCGGAGGGGCTGCCCGGGCTCCGGGTGGACAAGCTGCGGCACTTCTACAACCACCCGGGCTTCGTCCAGCCGATGATCGAGGCCACCCTGGCCGCCCTGGAGCGGCTGCCCGCCGGGGCCCGCCCCGGCGCCCGGCTGGCGTTCACCACCCACTCCATCCCGGACACCATGGCCGAGACCTCCGGCGCCCCGGACGACCCGGCGCGCGGCCGCCCCGGCGGCGCGTACGTGGCCCAGCACCTCGACGTCGCCCGGCTGATCGCCGAGGCCGTCGCCGAGCGCACCGGCGTGACCGACCGCCCCTGGGAGCTCGTCTTCCAGAGCCGCAGCGGCGCCCCGCACATCCCGTGGCTGGAACCCGACATCTGCGACCACCTGGAGGCCCAGCACGCCGACGGCGCGCCCGCCGTGGTGATGGTCCCGATCGGCTTCGTCTCCGACCACATGGAGGTCAAGTACGACCTGGACACCGAGGCCGCGGCCAAGGCCGCCGAACTCGGCCTGCCGGTCGCCCGCGCCGCGACCGTCGGCGCCGACCCCCGCTTCACCGCCGCCGTGCGCGACCTCGTGCTGGAGCGGGCCGCCACCGAGCGCGGCGAGACCGTGACCCGCTGCGCCCTCGGCACGCTCGGCCCCAGCCATGACGTGTGCGCGGTGGCCTGCTGCCCCAACCCGCGCGCCCCCCGCCCGGCCGTCGCCGAGCGCTGACCCCTTCCCGAGGAGACCCCCGTGCCCAGCCCGAGCCCCGAACTGCTCGACGAACTGCTCGATGTCGCCCTGGACGCCGCCCGGCAGGCGGGCGCCCTGCTGCGGGACGGCCGGCCCGCCGACCTCGGCGTGGCGGGCACCAAGAGCAGCCCGGTGGACGTGGTCACCGAGATGGACCTCGCCTCCGAGAAGCTCGTCCTGGAGCTGATCTCCGACCGCCGCCCGGACGACGGCTACCTCGGGGAGGAAGGCGCCGAGCGGCCCGGCACCAGCGGGGTGCGCTGGGTGGTCGATCCCCTCGACGGCACGGTCAACTACCTGTACGGACTGCCCTCGTGGGCCGTCAGCGTGGCCGCCGAGCTGGACGGCGAGGCGGTCGTCGGCGTGGTGTACGCGCCGGCCCGCGGCGAGCTGTTCCACGCGGTGCTCGGCCGTGGCGCCCACCTGGACGGCCGGCCGATCGCCGCCCGGCAGGCCCCGCCGTGGGGGCAGGCGCTGATCGGCACCGGCTTCAACTACGTGCAGCCGGTGCGGGTCCGGCAGGCCGAGGTGCTGCTCGCGCTGATGCCCGAGGTGCGTGACATCCGCCGGGGCGGGGCCGCCGCCGTGGACCTCTGTGACGTCGCCGCGGGCCGGCTGGACGGCTACTACGAGCGCGGGCTGGCGCCCTGGGACCGCGCCGCCGGCTGCCTGATCGCCGCCGAGGCGGGCGCCCAGGTCGGTGGCCGCCCCGGGCAGGGCCCCGACGGCGAGCTGACCGTCGCCGCCGCGCCCGGTGTCTACCAGCCGCTCCAGGAACGGCTGGCCGAACTGCGCGCCTGGGCCGACTGAGTGGCGGCCCGGGTTCCGGGCCGGCCCCTCTCCCGGGCGGGCGCGGAACCCGGGCAGCGAAGAGCCCTGGCATACGGGGAATGCCAGGGCTTGAGGTTTCGCACGGCCCCCGCAGGGCCGCTGGTGCCGGAGGTCCGGCGCGGGTGGACGGGTCAGGCGGCGGTGCGGTGCCGCCCGAGCACCGTGTCCACGCCGTGTTCGGCGGCGAGCCGGCGGAGATCGTCCAGCTCGGACTGCTCCACCTCGGCCAGGAATTCGTCCCCGGCCTCGATCGCGCGGTGCAGGTCCTGCTCGGCGTTGGCTATGCGCTGCAGGATTCCGGCGGTGAAGGCGTCCATACGGGCCCCCTTACTGTGTCGGACGTGCACGTTCGTGCGTCCCCCGCCCCAGGGTGATGGTGGCCGGCGGAAGCGTCCGAGCCGGCAGGTCGGAATCTCCGGTCGGGCGCGGAGACGGCCTTCGGCCGCTCCCGGCGACGCCCCAGCCCCAGGGCCGGCGCGGATGAACGCACGGCGGGTGGGTGCGATCGGCCAGTGGCCAGATCGCGGGTGTGCAGCACTCCTCCCCCCGCCCGGGCCGGGGAAACCTCCCGGGGCGAGAAAGTTGCCTGTGTCACAGTCCAAGCGGAGTGTTCCCGACACGAATCGTGACCGGCGGCCCCGCGCGGGGCCCTGCCTCCGGGGCAGCTTATCGCTGCTTTACCGCTGGACCAGGCAGGATGGAGGCACCGTCGGAGCCGTGCGTCCGCTTCCGGGGCCGGCCTGGAGAAGGGACAACCACCGTGCGGGTTCTCGTCGTCGAGGACGAGCAGCTGCTCGCCGAGGCCGTCGCCACCGGCCTGCGCCGCGAGGCGATGGCCGTCGACGTGGTGTACGACGGGGAGGCCGCGCTCCAGCGCATCGCGGTCAACGACTACGACGTGGTCGTGCTCGACCGGGACCTGCCGCTGGTCCACGGGGACGACGTCTGCCGCAGTGTGGTCGACCAGGGCCTGGCCACCCGGGTGATCATGCTGACCGCCTCCGGCGACATCAGCGACCGGGTCGAGGGCCTGGAGATCGGTGCGGACGACTACCTTCCGAAACCGTTCGCCTTCAGTGAACTCGTCGCCCGGGTCAGGGCACTGGGCCGCCGGGCGACCGTCCCGCTGCCGCCGGTGCTGGAGCGGGCCGGCATCTCGCTCGACCCCGGCCGCCGCGAGGTGATCCGCGAGGGGCGGACCGTCCAGCTCGCCCCCAAGGAGTTCGCCGTTCTGGAGGTGCTGATGCGGGCCGGCGGCGCCGTCGTCTCCGCCGAGCAGCTGCTGGAGAAGGCCTGGGACGAGCACACCGACCCGTTCACCAACGTGGTGCGCGTCACCGTGATGACGCTGCGCCGCAAGCTCGGCGATCCGCCGGTGATCGTTACGGTTCCCGGCTCCGGCTACCGGATCTGACCGGACCACTTCACTTCTGAACCGGATCCCTTCGGGTCCGACTGTCACGCGCCCGCCCCGGCGGACGCTCCGAGAGGACGATCATGACCACCCCGCCCCCGGCCGGCGGGCCCTCCGGTGCGCCTGCCGGCGGCCGCGCCGTACCGCCCAAGCCCGTGCACCCGCCGCGCGCCCCGCGCCTGCGCACCGCCCCGCACGACGGCTACGTCCCCGGCGACGGCATGCTCGCCTGGCTGCCCTTCCGCCCCACCATCCGCATCCGGCTCACCCTGCTCTACGGCGGGATGTTCCTGATGGCGGGGGTCGTCCTGCTGCTGCTGATGTACTTCTTCGTCGGGCAGGCCCTGAGCATCCTCCAGCCGCCGCCGTTCAACTTCGGGCCGGACGGCGCCGTGGTCAACGGCGTCCGGATGAGCAGCGACCAGTTCAACCAGGCCCTCGCCCACCAGTTCGACGGCAACTCCAACGCGGCGCTCAACACCCTGCTCCGCAAGTCCCTCACGGTGCTGGTCTGCCTCGCCGTGATCGCCTTCGCCACCGGGTACGCGATGGCCGGCCGGGTCCTGCACCCGCTCGGCCGGATCACCCGCACCGCCCGTGAGGTGGCCAGCTCCGACCTGCACCGCCGGATCGAGCTGGACGGGCCGGACGACGAGCTCAAGGAACTCGCCGACACCTTCGACGACATGCTGGACCGCCTGGACCGCTCCTTCGACTCCCAGCGCCGTTTCGTCGCCAACGCCTCGCACGAGCTGCGCACCCCGCTGGCGATCAACCGGACCCTGCTGGAGGTCCAGCTCTCCGATCCGGGCGCCTCGGCCGATCTCCAGCATCTCGGCAAGATCCTGCTGGCCACCAACGAGCGCAGCGAGCAGCTGGTGGAGGGCCTGCTGCTGCTCGCCCGCAGCGACAACAACCTCACCGACCGCCGCCCGGTGGAGCTGTCCGAGGTGGCCACCAGGGCGCTGGAGCAGACCCGGGCCGAGGCCACCAAGCGCGAGGTGGAACTGCGTTCGACGCTGGACCCGGCCGTCGTGTCGGGCAACGGCGTGCTGCTGGAGCGGATCGCGCTCAACCTGCTGCAGAACGCCGTGCGCTACAACGTCGCGGACGGCTGGGTCGAGATCTCCACCGCCGCGGTGCCCGGCGGCGGCGAGCTGGTGGTCTCCAACACCGGCCCGGTCGTGCCGGGGTACGAACTGGAGCACATCTTCGAACCGTTCCGCCGGGTCAAGGGCGCCGACCGCACCCGCAGCGACAAGGGCGTCGGGCTCGGCCTCTCCATCGTCCGGTCGGTGGTCCGGGCCCACGGAGGTGTCATCGAGGCCATTCCGCGCACCGGTGGCGGCCTCACCATGCGGGTCCGCCTCCCGGCCGCCTGACCGGCCCCCTGGGCCCGTCCGTGCCCCACTGTGCCACCCGGGCGTCACCGCTTCGCGCGCCGACCGTTTCCAGCCGCCCCCGCCAGGTCTGTCAAGACGACATAAGGCCTGGCGGGGGCGGCTTGTCATTTCCGGCCCGAGCAACTTACGGTGTCGTAACCTACGCAACCGTAAGTGCGTTTTCCGACGTGTCCGCCCAACGCGCCCGTCCCGCGCGTGCCCGTCCCTCAGGAGCAAGACTCGTGACCATCGCCCCCGTGCAGCGCACCGCTTCTCCCGGTTCGAGCGCCTGGACCGACGCGCGGCTGATCATGGCCCTCGAAGAGGTGGTGGAGAAGGAGCTCGACCGCCACCTGAAGGTCGCCAAGGACTGGATGCCCCACGAGTTCGTCCCGTGGAGCCAGGGCCGTGACTTCGACGGCGTACTGGGCGGCGAGGCCTGGGCGGTGGAGCAGTCGCAGGTCACCCCGCTCGGCCGGGTGTCGCTCGTGGTCAACCTGCTGACCGAGGACAACCTCCCCAGCTACCACCACGAGATCGCCACCATGTTCGGCCGCGAGGGTGCCTGGGGCACCTGGGTGCACCGCTGGACCGCCGAGGAGGGCCGGCACGGCATCGCGATCCGTGACTTCCTGCTCGCCACCCGGGCCGTCGACCCGAACGAGCTGGAGCGGGCCCGGATGAGCCACATGTCGGAGGGCTTCGAGTCCGACAACGCGCACAGCATGCTGCACTCGGTCGCCTACGTGGCCTTCCAGGAGCTCGCGACCCGCATCTCGCACCGCAACACCGGCCACTTCGCCGGGGACCCGCTCTGCGACCAGCTGCTCGCGAAGATCGCCAACGACGAGAACCTGCACATGATCTTCTACCGGAACCTGCTGAAGGCGGCTCTGGAGATAGCCCCTGACCAGGCCATGCGGGCCATCGCCGACGTGATCATCAACTTCCGGATGCCCGGCCACGGCATCCCCGGTTTCGAGCGGGCCGCCGCCCAGATCGCCATCGGCGGCGTCTACAACCTGCGGATCCACCACGACGACGTGCTGCAGCCGGTGCTGCGACACCTCAAGGTCATGGAGATCGGCGGGCTCGGCCCGGAGGGCCTGCAGGCCCAGGACGAGCTCGGCGCCTTCCTCGGCGGGCTGGACGCGCAGGCGTCCAAGTTCGCCGAGCGGCAGGCCGCGCTGCTGGCCCGCCGGGCCGCCCGCGTGGCCGCCCGGTAGCGGACGGCAGGCCCGGACGCGAGGCCCGGACGCGAGGCCGTCGGAGGGAGCACGCCCGGTCGGGGGCGTGCGGCCCGTTCGGGGAGCGCGCGGCCGGGCCGCACGAGCGGCGGGGCACGAACCGCGCGGCCGGCCGACCCGGGGATCCACCCGCTCCGCTTGGGTGGATTTTCCGTGGTTTGCCCCGGAAGATTCAGAACGTGAGCAAGCTCACACAAAGTCGCCCCGAGCGTTGGAGCGACCCCGGAGAGTGATCATGTCGACGGGCGCCCCGGTCGCCGTCCGTGAGGAGCCGGGTGGCCGGTGGCGCTCGGGCGGGTTGACGGGCGTCCCTGGTGGGCAAGGGAATTGGCAGGCCTCCGCAGGGCTTATGATCACCGTGAGTGTCCGCCGGGCGGGCCCCGTCCCAGATCGGCGATGGCCCAGCGTGAGGCCCTCAGCGCCCGACCGGATCACCCCAACGGACCCCCGGCTGAGTGTCGATTGAGTAACAGGGCTTGAAGTAAGGCAAAATCTCCGCCTCGGGTCGGGCACAAGACCGACCCCCCATGCGTTACGTGCGCTGGAGATACCGCACACACCGCACAAACCCGGAGGGGGAGAGCGAAAAATGGCAACGGACTACGACACCCCACGCAAGACCGATGACGACCTCAACGAGGACAGCATCGAGGAACTGAAGGCTCGGCGGAACGAGAAGACCGGTAGCTCGGTCGACGTCGACGAGTTCGAGGCGGCCGAGGGCCTGGAGCTCCCGGGCGCGGACCTCTCGAACGAGGAGCTCTCGGTCCGGGTGCTGCCCCGGCAGGCCGACGAGTTCACCTGCATGAGCTGCTTCCTGGTGCACCACCGCAGCCAGCTGTACAGCGAGAAGAACGGCAACCCGATCTGCCGGGACTGCGGCGCCTGAGCGCCAGGGCGGCCATGGTCCGGGCCTCGCGGCTCCCGCGAGACCGGCACACCGCCCCTTCCGGCCCCGGGCAGCGGGGCCGGACGGCAGTTCCGGCGGCCGTCGAGGCGGACGCACCGGCAGTACGGGGTCAGGTCATACCGGCGCAGTACCTCGTACCGCGCTTTTCTGTGCAGCACGGAGAGATTTGGGACGGTCCCGCATCGCGGAACCGTCCCTCTCCGTTTTCCGGGTCTTCTTTCCGGGTCTTCGCGCGGCCCCGGCCGGGACCGGCCGGACGCTCAGGCCCGGGCGCCGCGGCGGGCCTCTTCCAGGGCCTCGGCCAGCTTCATCGGCGAGCGGGTCGACAGATACAGGTACGGCGTGGGATCGGCCGGGTCGCTGACCTCGACGCGCAGTGCGGTCGGGACGTAGCTGCGCAGCAGCATGAAGGCGCGCGGATCGGCCTTCGGCCCGCGCCAGGCGACCGCCTCGGCCGGGCTGAGCGGGTGCGCGGCGCCGAGGGCGTCGACCGGGATCCGGGCCGGGCCGGCCACCAGCGAGCCCTGCACCACCCGGATCCGGGCCGAGCCGTAGCTGCTGATCGCGGCCGCGCCGGCCGCGATGCCGACCACCAGCCCGACCAGCGCGCCCACCGCGCTGAAACGCAGCAGGATCATCGCGAGCGTGAGCCCGATCGCGACCGGGAGCAACCACCAGGAGCGCGGCACGGTGAGGCGTTCGTCGTACATGCCCCCATTGTGATCGCCGTGACGGACGGAGCGGGACGGCACCCCCGCTTCCCGGCTTCCTACCGCTGGGTAGGGTTGGTCGCCGTGACCGGTTCCATAGCTTCTCCGTCCGCAGCCTCCCCGTCCGCGCAGTCGTCCGCGCACCTGCCCGCCGTCCTGTCGCCGACCACGCCGCCCCCGGACGCCGTGCTGCCGCCCCGGGCCCCGCAGGCGCCGGCCCCGGGCACCCGGCTCGGCTCGCACTACGAGCACTGCTTCGGCTGCGGCCCGCAGCACCCCGGCGGCCTGCGGATCGACGCGGTGGCCGGCGAGGGACTGGACGTCACCGCCGAGTTCACCGTCGGCCAGGCCCACCAGGGCGGCCCGGGCCTGGCCCACGGCGGCCTGCTGACCACCGCCATGGACGAGACCCTCGGCACGCTGAACTGGCTGCTGCACGCCCCCGCCGTCACCGGCCGGCTGGAGACCGATTTCGTCGCCCCGGTGCCGGTCGGTTCCGTGCTGCACCTGCGGGCCTGGATCACCGGCGTGCACGGCCGGAAGATCTACAGCGCCGGCGAGGCGCGGATCGGCGGCCCGGACGGACCGGTCGCGGTGCGTGCGCAGGCGCTCTTCATTCAGGTGAAGCTGGAACACTTCACCAAGAACGGTCGACCCGAGGACATCGAGAAGGTTCTCGACGACCCCGACCTGATGAAGCGCGCCCGAGCCTTTGAGGTGAACCCTTGAGCAGCACCCCCCGTCCGCCGGTAGACGTCCTGATCAGGCGAATCGACCCCGACCTGCCGCTGCCCGCGTACGCGCAGCCCGGCGACGCGGGCGCCGATCTGCGGACCACCGTCGACGCCGAGCTGGCCCCCGGCGAGCGGGTCGTCCTCCCCACCGGCGTGGCCATCGCCCTGCCCGACGGCTACGCGGCGTTCGTCCACCCCCGCTCCGGGCTCGCAGCTCGTTGCGGAGTTGCTCTGGTGAACGCCCCAGGGACGGTCGATGCCGGGTACCGTGGAGAGATCAAGGTGATCGTCGTCAATCTGGACCCGCGCGAGGGGGTCAGCTTCCGCCGAGGGGACCGGATCGCCCAGCTGGTCGTCCAGCAGGTCGAGAAGGCCCGCTTCCACGAGGTGGCCGAGCTGCCGGGGTCGGCACGCGCCGAGGGCGGGTTCGGGTCGACCGGCGGCCACGCCGCGGTCTAGCATGCCCGCGGCCTCGCAGGAAGCCGAGCAGGTATTCGCATCGGTCTTGGACCGGGAAGGACAGTGACCGTGTTCCGTCGTCGCCAGAAGAGCGAGGACGCTGTCGAGCAGCTCGCCGACGACGCCATCAGCGCCGACGAGACGGCCGATGACGTCGAAGGTTCCGCCGAGAGCGAGAACGTGACCGAGCTGGACCCGACGGACCGGGTCGGGCTGCCGCCGGCCCCGCGTCCGGACGGTCCGTGGGACCACTCCGAGCTGGAGAAGCCGGAGGAGGGCCGGGTGGACCTCGGGGGTCTGCTGGTCCCCGGTGTCGAGGGGATGGAACTGCGCGTCGAGGTGGCCGGCGAGTCGATCGTGGCCGCGACGCTGGTCCTCGGCAACAGCGCCATCCAGCTCCAGGCCTTCGCGGCTCCCAAGTCCGAGGGCATCTGGGGCGAGGTCCGCGAGGAGATCGCCAGTGGCATCACCTCGCAGGGCGGCATCGTGGACGAGGAGGAGGGCCCGCTCGGCTGGCACCTCCGCGCCCAGGTCCCCGTGCAGCTGCCGGACGGCACGCAGGGTGTGCAGCTGGTGCGCTTCGTCGGCTGCGACGGGCCGCGCTGGTTCCTCCGGGGTGTGATCTCCGGCCAGGCCGCCGTGCAGCCCGAGATGGCCGGAATCCTGGAGCAGGTCTTCCAGCAGACGGTCGTCGTCCGTGGTGAGAGCCCGATGGCGCCTCGCGACCCGATCGTGCTGAAGCTTCCGGAGGACGCCCAGATGGTCGCCGACGGTGGCGCCACCGCGGCGGCCGGCGGCGAGGGCGAGAACCGCTTCGGTGGCACCGCGCTCGATCCGTTCGCCCGCGGCCCGGAGATCACCGAGGTCCGCTGAGCACGTCGATCGCCCCCGCCCGGGAAGCCCGGGCGGGGGCGATTTGCATGTGGCGTGCCCGGGCCCGTACAGTTCCGGAGTCGCACCGAGAGGGGCGGCGGAAAGCGAATCCGATGAATGAAACTCCGGAAAACGGAGCGGAAAACATCTGATAAGCTGAGAACACGAAAGAACGAAGCGCCCGGAGGGCCCGCTGGAAGGCGGTCCGAAGGAAGTGTCCGTTCCTTGAGAA
>NZ_JBFBIL010000064.1:0-40952 GCF_040685575.1 Kitasatospora sp. NPDC088351
TCCCTCAAACCCGAAAGATCATCGCGTCCAACAGCCACGGCCCTCGCAACTCCCACAGATCGCGGGTGTTGCGAGGACCGTTAGAACCCAAGGTCACCTGGCGGGGCCTCTGTTCGCTCGCGTTACAGCGTGATCGACGCTCTGCTACCGCGTCCAGGCGAAGCGTTGTGGCAGCCCCCCACACAGCGGGGCAGGGATGCGCTCGGATTGCGAGACAGGATCCGGACCGTAAGCCCCACGAAACAACGGGACTGACAAATCGAATCAAAAGTCCGGATAGGTGTTCACATATTCAGAGTTTAGGAATTCCGTAAAAGATCCCCAATGGCTCATTGGAGCGGCCTCCCCTTCCATGTAGAGGGACACGGGAGGATCTTGCAGGGATGTCGACTCCATCCAATAGACCTGATACCCCTGATGCATGGCAAATACAACAGCACCATCAGGCAGATCTATCCCTCCAGGATTATCGGAGAAAAAATCATCGCCAGCTCGCCGCATGTCGAGGATTACGGGGAAGAAGGCATCGGTTCCACGGAGGATCCCGCCAGCACCACGCCCCATCAGGGACAGGAACTCCCCATACTGTTCAGGGACCCTCCGAATGCCCCACAGGTCGCGAACGCGGTCAATTTCCGCATTGGTCATCCCTGCGACGGAATCAGGGGCAATCCGCCTTACGGTCGCAGCGATATCCGGGATAGAAAGCATCAGCCAACTCCCGTAGAAATATTAATCTGGATTCCAGGAAACGCCTTACTGAACTGACCTATTAGGCCCTCGCAGCTCGGGCAGACGATGCGCTCTGAGTACAGATCTATCGTGCCCTTGGATTCAGGAGTAAGGCGCTGCGCCAACGTTTCGAAAATGTGAGTCTCCGAATCATAAGGTCGAGTGCCGGGGTCAAACCTTCGCGTGACAGGCATGCCAGTCTCTCCAGGGTTTACATGCTTCCCGCTCGTCGCCGTCATGAAATCATTCGACCCATCGACCCGCACCCGCGCCACGGCGATATTCTTGTCCGCCTTAACGCCGAGGCCGTTATTTGCGTTGACCCGGTGATCAGCCGCCATTTCGGCAAGATCGCAGTTGTGGACGAGGACCGGCGTGGCCCCTGCCAGCACATAGTACGTGTGGAGCAGGCTGACGGTGAGGTTGTGGGTGGTGACGGCGTAGGGGTAGTTGCGGACGGACTGGATGGTGAGGGTGGTGCCGTCGGGCTGGCGGAGGTGCTCGCCGGGGGTGAGTTCGCCGGCGTCGACCCACTGCTGGCGGGTCTCGCTCCAGTAGGGGTGGTGGTGGGTGGAGGTGATCTTTGCCGGGTTGTCGGCGGGCGGGCCGCGGGGGCTGGCCTCGTCGGTGAGGGCGAGGTCGGTGAAGTCCTTGTCGTCGGGGGTGGTGATGGTCGCGGTGACGGTCTCGGGGTGGGTTTCGCCGGTCTGCGGGTCGGTGGCCATGACGACGTCGCCATCATGGATGTCGCTGATGGCCTTGATGGTGCCGTCCGCCATCAGCACCCGGGTCTCGGCCGGGAAGCTGTTGCAGGCTGTCGGCGTGGCCGGCGCATCCGCTTCGGCCTTGGTGGGCTTCGGATCAGTGCCTGGGGCATCAACAGCCGCTTCCTTGGCCGCCTTTTCTTCGGCGGCCTTGGCGGCGGCTCTCTCCGCTGCCCGCGCTTCGGCTGCGGCCGTATTGGCCCGGACGATGGCCTTCTCGGCGTCCGCCATGGCGCGTTCGCCGGAGCGGATCATGTCGTAGGCCTTGTCGATCTCCTTGTAGATCTTGAAGGCCTTGATACCGACCTTGACGGCCTTGAAGAGCTTGCCCCAGGGAACCGCGTTCAGAGCCGTGTTGACGCAGGCCATCACGTCGCCCTTGGTGAAGCAGTCACGGGCGTCGTTGAAGCCGATCAGGTCACCGATCAGGTCGACGACCTGGTGCACGATCTCGTCGCGCTTGCGCTTTCCCTCGTTCCTGACCTTCTCCGCCCCGGCCTTCTGCTCCTGGGCCTTCTGCTGGTCTGCGGTAGGCGGAGGGGTGGGCGCCGTCGAGGCCGGAGGACTGTAGATGAACACCGCATCAACAGCCTGGCCGTTGCTACGGACGTAATCGTGGTTGTTACTGCACTCGGCCGCGAAGTCACAACCGACCTTCAGGCCATTGGCGTCGGACTTGTTGACGGGGCTGTTGTTGGCGTACGCGTAGGCATTCCACTGCTGCGGGTCACCCGCGTCGGTGACGGGATCGGGGCTGATGAAACGGCCCGTCCTGGGGTCGTACTCCCTCGCACCGAGGAGGGTCAGGCCGGTGGCCGTCTCCTTGGTGCCGCCGACGAAGCCCTTGTCGCCGGCCCAGACGCCGGTACCCGGCTGGGCGCCGCGCTCGTTGCCGAAGGGGTCGGTGGGGCGGCGGACCTGAGCGAGGTTGTAGGCGTCGAACTGGACACCGTTGGTGCCGTGCGGGTCCGAGGCCTGATAGGCCAGGGTCGAGTTGCCATTGATGACGGTGCGGGTGATGGAGAGACCGTTGGGCGCCGCGTAGCTGCGGACGCCGGTGACCGCCTGGGTGTTGGTGTCCAGCGTGATCTGGTCGGCCCCGAGGTTGAGCGTGGTCTTGCCCGGGTCGCGGCGAATCAGCTGGTTGCCGGAAACGTCGTACAGGTAACTGGTGCCGGCACTCTGACCGGTACCGGTGATCTGGTCGAGCTTGCCCTGGGCGTTCCAGGTCAGTGTCCTGGTGCCCGGGGTGTCGGTGATGGAGGTCGTATTGCCCGCGGCGTCATAGGTGTACGAGGTCACCGCCGGGCCGGCCGGGCCGGCCCTGGTGGACTTCATCAGCGCGTGCGGGCCACCGGTGCCGCCACCGGTCTTCGGGTCGGAGGACGGGGTGTTCGGACCGCTGCCGAACGTCTGGGTGGTGGTGACGTCCTTGCTGGTGTCGCCGTTGACGTCCTTCTGGACCAGCTTCGTCCGGTTGCCGATCAGGTCGTACTCGTACTGCTGCCAGTACGGAGCCGGACCGCCGACACTCGGCTTGCCCGCGCTCACGGCCGGGCCGTTGGCGTTGGTGCAGGCACCGATGCCCGGGACGCTCGGCTGCGGGGCCGTCGTCTGGGTGCCGGTGTCCGTCCACGCCTGGGTGAGCCGGCCGAGGTAGTCGTGGTTGAAGCACTGCAGGTCTGCGACCAGGCCGTCCTGGGCGTTGCGGGCCGAGGTGACCTGGCCGAGGGCGTTGTAGGTGTAGTCGGTGGCGTCGACGTGGGCGGTCGGCGCGTTCTCCTTGTCCAGGATCGAGCGGGTGACCCGGCCGGTGGCGTCGTCGATCACCATGGTGGAGACGACGTTCGCTCCGGCTCCGCCGATCGTGGTGCGGATTGGGCTGCCGTAGGGGCTGTACCGAATATCGGCGATGAAGGTGGTTGACGGGTCGAAGCCGAAGACACTGGTCAGGCCGGCAAGTTGGCCAACGTTGTCGGTAGTGAAGGTCAGCTTCTCGCGGCCCATACCGGCCACCGCCGGCAACAGGCTGCTCGCCAACCGACCTGCCTGGTCGTAGGTGTTCTCGGTCAGATAGGTGCCCGCAAGCTTGCCCTCGACCGCAGGGATCGTGGTCTTGGAGCCGAGCTCACGGTAGCCGATGTCGTAGCCGGTGATCTCCGACTTGTAGGCCGCGCCGTTCGCACCGCCGACGTACCGGGTCGCGGACGTCGGCTTGCCCAGGACGAGGCTGTCGTAGGTCCAGCCCGCGACCTGCTTCGCCGGGTCGACCGCAGTCCCCTCATAGGCGGCGACGGTGCGGCCGAGCAGGTCGGAGACGCTGGTCGCGCTCTTGCCCCGCGAGTCCGTGACCGTGACGAGGTTCTTGCTGTCGTCGTAGACGGAGGTGCCGGTGCCCGAGTCCGGGTCGGTGCCCTTCACCGAGCGGCCCAGCAGGTCGTACTCGTACGTCCAGCGGTTGCCGGCCGCGTCCTTGCGCCAGGCCTCCTTGCCCTCGGGCGTGTAGCCGTAGGTGGTCTCGTCGTACGGGCCGGTGGGGGTGTTGGACTTGTACTGGCGCAGGGCAAGGGTGTTCCCGCGGCCGTCCATGATGGTCGCCGTGGCATACCCGCCGGCCGGCGGGATGGAGCGGATCTCGTCGGCGCCCGCGTACTCGGTACGGCTGCGCCACTGTTCGACGCCGTAGGACTGGAAGATCGAGTCCGTCACGCGACCCATGCCGTCGTACTTCCGCACCGCCTGCGCGGGGATCTTGCTGTCCGGGGTCACCCCGCCGTTGGGCAGGAACACCTGCCCGCTGGGCGCCCCCTGGTCGTTGTAGTACGCGGCACTGGTCTTGATCTGCCAGTTGTGCGAGTCGAACAGGGCGTCGGTGATCATACGGCCGGTGGCACCCGACGGGGTACTGGCCTGGGTCTGGCGGACCCGGCCGAGGCCGTCGTAGATGGTGTAGCTGGAGGTGTAGGTCTTCAGGTCGCCCATCAGCGCCTGGGTGAGCACCTGCGAGGGCGCGTTGGTGCCGTTGACCGCGTAGGAGAACTTCCGGTTCGGAAAGTTGGGGTTCTTGCTGCGCTCGTTGCCCGGGCTCCAGCCGGCGACGGAACGGCCGAGGGCGTCGAAGTCCTGCTCGGCGACGCGCCCGTTCTCGTCCTTGATCTTGAGCGGCGAACCGCGGCCGACATCCAGGGTGGAGACGGTCTGCCAGCCCAGTGGGTTGGTGTGGGTGACCTGGGTGGGCAGCTGACCGGTGGCCGGCGAGTAGGCGGTCCTGGTCTCCGCACCGGTGGGGTGGGTGGCGTCGGTGCGGCTCGGGTTGACGGTGCTGATCACGCGGCCGTAGACGTCGAAGCTCGCACGGGCCGTGGTCCGGTAGACCGGCTGGCCGGAGGCGTTGTAGCTCTCCAGCACCTCGGTGGAGGTCTGTTCGGCCTTCGCGCCCGACTGGCCGAACGGCAGACCGTCGAAGTACGACCTGGTGTCGGCGACCGTGTTGTCCTTGGTGGCCGTCTGGCCGCAGGCGCCCTTGAGAACGAGGGTGCGCGAGGCCAGCTGCGTCACCGCGCCGTTGGGGCCGGTGGCGTAGGTGAAGGAGGTGCAGAGCAGTTGCTCGGGGTGGGCCAGGTCGCCGTTGTCGTAGACGACGGTCGGACGGGCGACCAGCGTGGTGTCGTACTGGGTGGAGCTCTCGCTGGTGCGCCAGCCGCTGACCAGCTTCTCCTTCGAAGTGACCTTGGCGGTGTTGACGGCCTGCGCCGTGATCGGGGGCATGCCGCCGGACTGGTTGCGGGTGGCCGTGACGGCCCCCAGCCACGGGTCCGACACCACGGTGGAGACGGCGTTTCCGTTCTCGGCGTCGTAGTTCACCGTGTCCCGGATGTAGCCGGCGAGGACGTTCTCGTCCTTGATGGTGCCGCCGTGCACATCGGCGACGGTCACCTGGCGCTTGGCGGTGCCGTTGGCCAGAACGTCGCCGTCCATGCCGCGCAGGAAGGTGGAGACCGTCTTGGTGCGCGGCGCCTCGATGTCGCCGCCGCCGCCGGAGATGGTGGTCACCGTGGCGTAGCCGCGGTACTGGTCCCAGGTGCGGCTCTTCGGGTCGGCCATCTCGGAGTCGTTGCGGTGCCAGGCCGCGCCGCCGCCGTACTCGTAGGTGGTGACGACGTTGGTCGCCCCGGCCACCTTGTCCTGCTGGGTGACGGACTGAACGATGATCTTGTTGAACCAGTCGTTCACCGGATCCGGCGCCGACTGCCCGGGCAGGTACCACTTGACCGGCATGCAGGCCATCGTGTTGCCGTCCTCGGAGGACGGCATCCGGCCGGCGGTGCGCGAGCACTCGGCAGGCTTGTAGACGACGTTGATCAGCCCACCGGTCTCGGTGGTGATCTTCTGGATGCGCGGACGGTTGAACGGTTCGATCGACGCCGAGGTGCCGTCCGGCCGGACGATCTTGCCATCGACGCGGTTGGAGATCTGCAGCGGCTGGAAGGAGACCGGCGGAAGCTCGATCGGCGTCTTGCCGTTGGTGCCGGTGCGCCGGACGGAATCCAGCCAGAGGGAAGGCGAGGTGCCGTCACCCGGGTCCTGGAAGGACTGGTTGAGGGCGAAGGAGTCGACCGGGCGGAACTTCGCGCCGTCCCAGACCTCGGTGTCGATCTTCGTCAGACGCTTGGTGGTCCAGAAGGTGGGCGAGTAGACGGTGCACTCACCGGTCGCATCGCAGTTCTGGTCGATCGGGGTGTCCGGCCACGACTTCGCGTTGGCCTTGGTCCGCTGGGACGGGTCGCAGGTGATCGAGCCGTTCGGCAGGCAGCGCTCGGCCGTACGGAACCACACCTGGGCGGCCGGGTTGGCCTTGCCCTTGGCGGCGATCTGGTCGGGCAGGCGCTGGCCGTAGCCCACCCAGACCGGATAGCTGCCGCGCTGGTACTTGGTGCGGGGGCCGCTGCCGTTGTTCTGACCGCCGCCCTGGACGTAGTAGTTGTCCTCCTGCTCGTAGCGGTACGAGATCAGGTTCTGGTGCGGGTCGACTACGTAGTCCAGCGACCACTGCCAGCCCATCTGCGACCAGGAGTTGGTGGCCGGGGAACCGGACTTCAGGCACGGGTCCTGCCCGCCCGGCCAGTAGATCGGCACGGTGGAGACCGACTTGCTGGCCTCGTCAGTGCCGTCACCGCCGGGCAGGTGGTTGGCACCGAAGTAGAACTGGCTTCCGTCGAGGGTGGTGATCCGCCAGGCCTCGCCGTTCCAGGCGCCGTTGCTCTGGTTGGTCAGGCGCTCGACCTTGGTGCCGTCCTCGCCCTGGAGGTGCCACTCGCAGGACTTGTCGTCACGGACCAGCTGGCCCGCGTGGCCGGCCAGTGAGAGCTGGAGCAGGTCGCCGCCCCAGCACTGGTCGCCCGAGTTCTCGACACCGGCGTCCTTGCAGCCCTTGTAGCCGCGGGTGATGGAACCCGGGTGCCACTCCCAGCCCTCGCCGATCCAGGACGGCTGCGCGTTGGTGGAGGCGGTCTTGCCGTCCACGGCGGCGGAGTCGTAGCCGAGCGAGACGCTGGGCGCCGCCCCGGCGAGCGCGGAGGGCAGCTCGACGGTGTAGCCGTAGGTGAAGTTGCCCGCGTTGGCGCCGGCCTGCCAGGAGGCCGAGGGGGTCAGCGCGGAGGCGGCGAAGTCGCCGCCGCTGCCGGAGGCGCCGGCCTCCACCGCCAGCGCGACGGCCGGAGCGGCCGACTGCGGACTGGCGAACGCGCTGGACGAGAGCGACCTGGCCGCGCCGGAGGCGGCCTGCGGGACCTCCACCTCGGCCACCAGCCGGCCCGACTGGTCGTCACGGTGGGAGGGGACGGGCGTGCGCGTGGTGCAGCCCGGCGCTCCGGGCGTGGTCAGCGCACAACCGGGCAACTGCACGAAGCGCGCCCGGGACGACCAGTTGGCGCCGGCGTTCTTCGCCCAGGACGTCGGGTCGACCGCGACCTGGACCCGGCCGGCCGCACTGCCCTCCCCCGTGTCGGTGAGCGCGACCAGAGCACCGTTCACGCCAGCCGCGCTGGTCAGGTCCTGGTCGGCCACGTCAACCTGGAGCTGGACAGGGCCGCCCTTGGCCGGGGCGAGGGGTGTGGCCTTCGCAACAGCCTTCGGCGCCTGCGTCTGGGCGATCCAGACCGGCAGCGAACCGGCCTGCACCGGTGATCCCACCGAGTCGGCCGGGGCGGCGGCCTCGGCGGCCGACCGCGACAGCGCCGCCTGCGCGGCCGCGCCGCCCAGGACGGCGGCGCCTCTACCGGACGGTGGACTGGAGTCCGCGGGTGGCAGCCACTTCACACCGGGATCCGCCCGGTGGCCCTCCACCGTGGCGTTGGACCCCTTCACCGGCTGCGTCTGCGGCAGCGGGGTGTTCGGAGGCACCCAGATCTTCTCGTCCACCGCGTTGGCGACGGCCTCGGCCGAGGGAATCGTCACCACCGACATGAGGACTGCCAGCGCTGCGGCCGCCGCCATACGTGAGCGGCGTTGGCGCGTGAACAAGCGGGAACGGCGAGACAACTGACTCCCCCACAGAGTTCTGAACTCGGTACGGCCACGAATCGGCCCAGGTCACGGGGCACCCTACGGGTCAGGGATCAACTCAAGGTAGGGAAAAATTAAAAGTTCATTATGTGATCAAAATCACTCCATTGACCAATCTGCCACCAGGTGCGACAACTCGGACACCTTGTCGATAAAACGCTTTGACAGTGAAGTGGACGCGACGGCAGCGTGCGACTGACCTCTGCTCATGTCAGATCACACGACAGGTACTTCATGTCCGGAGCACAACCCACCGCCTCCCCGCCCCGCAGACGAACCACCGCAAGCCGGGCGTTCGGCGCGGCGCTTCTCCCCCTCGCCTGCACCGCGGTCCTCTCGCTCGGCGCCGGTCTGTTGACCGCGCCCGGCGTCGCGGCGGCCGCGCCCGCCGACCGTAACCACGGGCCGGCCGACCCCTCCTGGCCCACGCCACCGGCCAAGCCCTCCCAGTCCGCCGAGACCCAGGCCGTCCAGGCAGCCAAGGCCAAGGCCAAGAGCACCGGAAAGCCCGTCGTCATCGACGCGTTGACCACCGCGGGCAGCCTGACCTCGGCCAACCCCGACGGCACGCTCAGCACCGAGTCCAGCCCAGTGGCGGAACGGGTCAAGAACGCCGACGGCACCTGGCGGAACGTCGACGCGGCCCTGCGCGCCAACCCCGACGGGACACTGGCGCCGACGGCCGTCCCGTCCTCGCTGACGCTCTCCGGCGGCGGCAGCGGCCCGATGGCGACCATGACGACCTCGGACGGCAAGAAGCTCGCGGTCAAGGCGCCGTTCGCCCTCCCCAAGCCGGAACTCGACGGCGACAGCGCCCTCTACCGGTCCGTCCTGCCCGACGTCGACCTGCAGTTGAGCGCCACCGCGGCCGGCGGCTGGCGTCAGGTGCTGATCGTCCGTACGACACAGGCCGCAGCCGATCCCGCGATCAAGAAGCTGCACCTGGACGTCACCGGCGACGGACTGACCGTCAAGTCGGACGCGCACGGCAACCTCTCGGCCGAGGACGACTCGGGCAAGGCCCGCTTCACCGCGCCGGCTCCCGTCATGTGGGACTCCACACCGGCGCCGGCCGGCGCCTCGGCACTCGCACAGCCGAAGACCCGCGGCAAGTCCGCCGAAGCGGCGCCTCCCGACAGCGCGCTGGAGCCGGTCGTGTCCAGCGCCAACGCACCCGGTGACTACGCCAAGGTCACGCCGATCGCGACCACCGCAAACGGCACCGGCATCGACCTGGTACCCGACGCCTCGGCGCTCGGCCAGGGCACCGGACCGTGGTACATCGACCCGGGCTGGAACCCGAGCGTCGACAACGGCACCCAGGCCTGGGCTCAGGTCCAGGAGGCCTACCCCGAGACCATGGAGTACAACGGCACCCAGTACGACCAGGACAAGCCCGCCGCCGGCTACTGCGGTTACGTGGACGCGGCGAACCCCTGCGAGAAGGTGGGGCGCACCCGCGCCTACTTCCAGATCGGCCTCAACTCGCAGTTCTGGAACTCCACCGTGCTGAGCGCCAGGCTCTACGCCAACGTGGTGCGCTCGTCCAGCCCCTCGACGTCCACCCCGATGGGCCTGTACTCGACCGGGTCGGGGAACAGCAACCCGATCAACCAGTGGACCCGGTGGAACGCCCAGCCCTGCCAGACCGGCGCCGTCATGCAGAACTGCGGCAAGGTCGGCATGACCTTGAGCAAGGGCACCGGCGGTATCGAGTTCGACGTGTACAGCCAGATGACCCAGGCCGCGCGCGAGCACTGGGGCGGCTGGACCTTCGGCTTCGCACCCGACGACGAGTCGAACAAGTACTACCGTCAGCGGTTCGCCAACAACCCGCACGTCGTGGTCGTCTACGACATCGCACCGTACGTCGGGTCACCGGCCACCAGCCCGACGCCGGGCTTCGCCTCCAACAGCGACTACAACAACCCGTGCAGGACCCCCGGCACCACCAACCCGTGGGACAACCCCGGCTGGATCGGGGCCAACACGGACATCAATCTGAGCGTCGACACCCGGTCCCCCACCAATGAGCAGCTCTGGACCACGTTCAAGATCTGGGACGACGACAACGGCGGCTCGGCCGCGTTCTCCGAGACCGGCTGGGCTGCCAGCTCGGGCAGGGTCACCAGGAGCGTCGGTTCGCTGATCGACGGCCACCAGTACGGATGGTTCGCCGTCACCGACGACGGAACGCTGCACAGCGACTACAGCGACATGTGCTTCATGCGCATCGACCGGACGCCGCCGACCGCCCAGGTCACGTCGACGGACTTCCCGGAGTCCGGCACCCTCGGTGGCCACCCGAAGGCCGTCGGCGAGGAGGGCAGCTTCGTCCTCACCGGCACCGACCCGGCCCCGGCCGCTGGCGGCCGCTCCTCAGGGCTGGCCTGCGCCCGCTGGACCGCAGACCCCGTCCAGGCGGCCGCCACCGGGTGGAACTGCAACGACGGCGGCAACGTCGTCAAAATGAACGCGAACGGCAAGTACGTCCTGAAGGTCAAGCCAGACCGCTGGGGCACCCACTTCCTCTACCTACAGACTCAGGACAATGCCGGCAACATGTCCCAGCCGGTCGTCTACACCTACTACGTGCCGAGCAACCCGAACGCGCCCGCGCCGATCATGGGTGACATCGACGGCGACAAGAAGGCTGACGTACTGCTGCCCGACGGCGCCGGCAACCTCCGTCTGGTCGGCGCCAACGCCGATCCGTTCGCGGCACCGAACGCCAAGCCGGAGTCCGCTCCCAACACGACAAGTTGGGGCAACGTCCAGGTCACCCACCGGGGCTCGTTCAGTAGCCGCAACGTCGACGACATGATCGCGCACGCACCCGGTGCTGCGGAGCTCTATCTGTACGCCAACGACGAGACAGCCGCTCACCTCGACGGCCAATCCTCAGTGCAGCAACCGAAGTCGAGGCAATGCGCCCTGCCTGACACCACGCCGATCACATGCGCAGACTACGGCAACATGAACGACTGGTCCGCCGTCACCCAGATCTCGGCGTTCGGCTCTCCGTCCGGTGACAGTCCTGAGCCCACAGGCACCGGGCTTCCCCGTCTGCCACGCTCGTCCATGCTCTTCATCGAGAACGGCAGGCTCTGGCTCGCCATGTCGTCGAGCGTCAAGCAGCTCGACGGCCCGGCCGTCCTGCTTTCCCAGAACAACCAGGACTGGAACTCCTACGACCTGATCACCCCCGGCCCGGCCAAGGGAACGGACATGCCCACCGTGTGGGCTCGTTCCAAGAACGACGGATCCATCCACGCCTACCAGCTGAGCAGGAACGCATCGGGCTTCGACACCGCCGCGTTCGCCGACCCCACCAAGGGCTGGCTCGCCAACGGCGTCGACCCCAAGCTGTACCCGAAGGTCGGCTCCAACGGCGACCTCACCGGCGACGGTGTCCCCGACCTCTGGGCCGTGGACAACAATCAGCAGTTGGTCGCTTGGGCCGGTATCGGCACCAAGGCCCCCGGCACCGACAAGAGCGGCCCCACCGTGACCGGTCTGGCCTCGGCCCCGGTGGTCCTCGGCAACCTCAACCGCCCGGTCGGCAACTGGCTGGCCGCGCCGAACGGCGGCAACAGCGTCGTGGACGGCCAGGGCAAGGCCAACGGCACTGCCTCCGGCGTCGGCTGGGTCGCGGACACCGTGGGCGGCAGGCCCACCACCGTCGCGGCGTTCAGCCCAGGCAACGGCTCGAACATCACCATGACCGGCCCCGTGGTCGACACCCGCAGGAGCTTCACCGTCTCCGCCTGGGCCAAGTCCGGCCCCGCCGGAGGTGTCATAGCGAGCCAGAACACCGGCCGCGCCAGCAGCTTCATGCTGTACAGCGACGCCGGACGGACCTGGACGTTCGCGCTGGCCAAGGGGGACGACGACGGCTGGCCGTACGACTGGACGAACACGGTCAACACCAACGCGGCGGTCCGGACCGGCGTCTGGACCCAGCTCAGCGCCTCCTACAACGCGGACACCGGGCTGATGTCCCTGTACGTCGACGGCGTGCTCGCAGCAACGGGCTACCACAAGAAGTCCGTCAGCCCGCCGTCGTCGGGACCATTCGTGCTGGGCCGCTACCAGTACCAGGGCAAGCCGAGTTCCGCCTTCGACGGCAGCGTGAGCAGCACCGCCGTCTACCCGTTCGCGGTGAGCCCGGCGGCGCCCGGCACCAGCGGCCTCATCCGCTCCGGTGTGGATCAGGGGATGTGCGCCGACGACAACGGTTTCGGCACCGCCGACGGCACCGCGATCCAGCTCTGGACCTGCCACGGGGACACCTCGCAGCAGTTCTCACTGGGCAACGACGGCTCCGTCCGGGTGCTCGGCGGCTGCCTGACGCCGGTGAGTGCCGGGCGCGACAACGGCACGAAGATGGAGTACCGCACCTGCAACGGCACGGAGTCGCAGAAGTGGATTCCGCTCGCCAACAACGCGCTCTTCCACCCGGACTCCGGCCGCTGCCTGGACCTGCCGGCCTGGAGCGCGGTCAACGGCAACCGGCTGCAGCTCTGGGACTGCCACTTCGGGGCGTCCCAGCAGTGGGTCACCTCGACCCTGCGGACGGCCGTCCTCCCTGCTCCGCCGCGCTCGTGACGGCCGAGCCACGACCGGGAGCCTGACGGTTCACCCCGGGCCCGCGACGCCGGTCGGTGTCGCGGGCCCGGGGCGTGTTCGGGGGCGGTCTTTACAGATGATCAAATAGGACAAACTTGGCATAGCCGTCGGTGACATTGACACCGGAACACCCAGCTGGTGGGCTTTGGCCGCGATGTGGTTCCAGCCCGGCGAGGAGGCTCCTGTGCAAGCCCGAGTATCCGTCTTCGCCGGGCGGCGGCTGCGGCAGCAGGTGGAGCAGAGTGCCGCGCTGCGGGATGTGCTCCAGCATCCGGCGGCGGTCTCGGCGCGGCAGGTGACGGCGCGGACCTGCCGCCAGCTGGCGCCGCGGACGGCGGACCGGCTGATCGCGGATCTCAAGGGGACGGAGCCGTTGCTGGCCTCGGTGCGCGCCGAGCGGGCGGCGGCCGACCGGCCGGGGGCGCCGGGCCGGCGGACGCTGCGGCTCGCGGCGACGCTGTCGGCGGCGGCCGTGGTCGGCGGGCTGCTGGCGGGGTCCGTGCCGTCGGTGGCGTACGCGGCGGCGCCGGGGCCGGATGTGGTGAGCAGCGCGCCGCAGACCCCGCTGGGCAGTGTGAGCAACCCTCAGGTGTTCCCGCGGCCGCAGGAGCAGAGTGTGGCCGGGAAGCCGGTCGCGGTGCCGGCGGCGGTGACGCTGGTGGTCGCGCCGAAGGCGGACCACGGTGCGGTGGACGCCGTCCGGGAGGTGCTGGAGATCGCCGGGGCGACCTCGGTGACGCCGCAGGAGGAGGCCGACGCGCCGGCCGCCGGTTCGCTGGTGGTGTACGTCGGCGGGCCCGCCGAGGGCGCGGGCGGCGCGGTGGACAGGGTGCTGCGCGGGCTGACCGCGGCGGCCGGCGGCAAGGACGTCGCCGCGCCCTCGCCCGACGGGCTGCCGGCCGGCGGGTACGTGCTGTCGGCCGGTCAGCTGCCGGCCCAGGGCGGCGGGACGTACGGCGCGGTGGTGCTGGCCGGCACGGACGCGGCCGGGACGTTCTACGCCGCGCAGAGCCTGCGCCAGCTGCTCGCGGCGGTGCCGGCCGGGCAGGGGCAGGCGCCGGGTGCGGCCGGTCTCGGCCTGCCGGGCATCACGCTGCGCGACTGGCCCTCGGGCGCGCCGGTGCGGGGCACCGCCGAGGCGTTCTACGGCACCCCGTGGAGCCAGCAGCAGCGGCTGGACCAGCTGGACTTCCTCGGCCGTTCCAAGCAGAACTTCTACCTCTACGCCCCGGGCGACGACCCGTACCGGCTCTCCCGCTGGCGCACCGCCTACCCGCAGGCGCAGACCGAGGAGCTGCGCGCGCTGGGCGCCCGGGCCTGGCGCAACCACGTCACCCTCGGGTACTCGATCGACCCCGGGCAGTCGTTCTGCTACAGCTCGGGCCGGGACGCGGACGCGCTGGTGGCCAAGCTGGACGGGCTGCGCAAGCTCGGCTTCACCGCCTTCCAGCTGCAGTTCCTGGACGTCAGCTACGACGAGTGGCACTGCGGCGACGACCGCTCCAGGTACGGCACCGGGCCGGCCGCCGCCGCCAAGGCGCAGGCCGAGCTGGTGGCCAAGGTGCAGGACCGGCTGATCGCGAAGAACCCCGGGCTGGCGCCGCTCACCGTGGTGCCCACCGAGTACCACCAGCAGGGCACCACGCCCTACCGCAAGGCGCTGGCGGCCGCGCTGCCGGCCGGGGTACAGGTCGCCTGGAGCGGTGTCGGGGTGATCCCGGAGAAGATCACGGGCGCTCAGGCCGCCGAGACCGGGGACCTGTACGGGCACCCGCTGGTCACCATGGACAACTACCCGGTCAACGACGCCACCCCGGACCGGCTCTTCCTCGGCGCCTACACCGGGCGCGACCCCGGGGTCGCCACCCGCTCCGCGGCGATGCTCACCGGCGCGATGCGGCAGCCGGTCGCCTCCCGGATCGCGCTCGCCACCGCGGGCGACTTCGCCTGGAACCCGTCCGGTTACAAGCCGGACGAGTCCTGGCAGGCCGCGCTGCGCTCGCTGGCCGGCCCGACCGGCGGCGGCGCCACGCCCGCCGGGGCGGCGCTCGCCGCCGTCACCGCGCTGGCCGGCAACAGCTCGTCCTCGCCGCTGTCCAAGCAGGAGTCCGGCTACCTCACGCCGCTGCTGGAGCGGTTCTGGGCCACCGCCGAGCCGAACGCCGGCGCCGCCCCCGACCTCGCCAAGCTGATACAGGCGGCGGCCCCGCTGCGGGAGGCCTTCGCCGCTATGGCGGACGCCCGGCAGACCCTGGCCGCCACCCAGGCCACCGCCCCGCTGGCCGCCGAGGCCGCCCCCTGGCTGGCCCCGCTGCACGACTACGGCCTGGCCGGGCAGGCCGCACTGGACATGCTGCTGGCCCAGCACGGCGGCGACGGCCCGGCCGCCTGGAAGGCCCGGGTCGAGCTCAACAAGTTGCGCGAACAGCTCGGGCAGAGCCCGGCGACGGTCGGCGCGGGCGTGCTCGACCCGTTCCTGGAGCGCGCCGTCGCGGCCGCCGACACCTGGGCCGGTGTGGCCGGTGGCGGCGTCACGCCGACCACCACCCTGGGCACCGCGCACGACCACCTGCCGGCCCTGATGACCGACGGCGTCGCCGACACCTTCTACTGGAGCTCGGCGCCCCCGCAGCCCGGCGACTCGGTGGGCCTGGACCTCGGTGGCGGCCGCCCGGTCGGCAGCGTCACCGTGCTGATGGGCTCCTGGGGCAGCGGCCCGGACGGCGCCAGCGCGATCGACGACTACATCCGCGACGGCGTCCTGGAGTACTCCACCGGCGAGGGCGGCTGGAAGCAGCTCGCCCAGGTGAAGAACCAGAAGAGCGTCACCGCGCAGCTGCCCGCCGGGACGGTCGTCCGGGCCGTGCGGCTGCGCGCCACCGCCGCGCAGAAGACCGCCGTGGCGGTGCGCGAGTTCTCCGTCACCGCGCCGGACGACGCCCCGGCCAGCGTCTCCGGCGGCCCCGGCGCCCTGCCCGGCTCCTCGCCGTCCGCCGTGCTGGACGGCAACCCGGACACCGCCTACCGGGCGGCCACCGCGCCGACCGCGACGGACGAGCCGCTCACCGTCGAGCTGGGCGCGGCCCGCCCGCTGGACCGGCTCACCGTGCTCACCGACCCGGGTGTGCGGGCCACCGCCGCCGTCTCGGTGCGCCATGCCGACGGCACCTGGGTGCAGATCGGCACCGTCCAGCCGGGCTACAACGAGCTGTCGGCCGGCGGCCAGGTCGCGGACGCGTTCCGGCTGGCCTGGAAGCCCGGCGGGGAGCCTCCGGTGGTCAACCAGGTGATCCCCTGGTACGCGGACGCCCCGGCGGCCCGGCTGAGCCTCTCCGACCCCGCGCTGGACGTGGTGACCGGCGCGGCCGCCCCCACCCAGACCCGGGTGACGGTCGAGGCGGGCCGCCCGGAGGGGACCGCCGGCGAGCTGCGGACCGAGGTGCCGGCCGCGGCCAAGGGCCTCACGGTGGCCCCGGCGGCCGGGCTGACCGTGCCGCGCGGGGGCCGGGTGGGCGTGCCGCTGCTGGTCACGGCCGCGCCGGGGACGCCGTCCGGGACGTACCAGGTGCCGGTGCTGTTCGTGGCCGGCGCGACCACCGTGCGGCAGGTGCTCCAGGTGCACGTGGTGCCGCCGACCGGCGGCCCGGACCTGGCCGTCGGCGCGCAGGCGACCTCCTCGGGCGACGAGACCTCGTCCTTCCCCGCCTCGGCGGTGGCCGACGGCGACCCGAAGACCCGCTGGTCCTCGCCGGCCCGGGACGACGCCTGGGTGCGGCTGGAGCTGCCGCAGGCCGCCCACCTGGGGGCGGCGGTGCTGCACTGGCAGGCCGCGTACGCCTCCGCGTACAAGATCCAGACCTCGCCGGACGGCGTCACCTGGACCACGGTGGCGACGGTGGACGACGGCAAGGGCGGTGACGAGACGGTGCGCTTCGACGCGCCGGGGGCGAGGTTCCTGCGGGTGCAGGGCGTGGCCAGGGCCACCAAGTACGGCTACTCGCTCTGGGGCGTCGAGCTGTTCGCCGTCACTCCGGAGGCCCCGCCGGCCGGTCAGCCGAACCAGCCCGGTACGCCGGGTGCGCCCGGCACCCCCGCCCAGCCGGTGACGCCGCCGGTGGCGCCCGGCACCCCGCCGCAGAAGCCGTAGCGGAGTCCGCGGCGCAGTCCGTCGCGGAGTCCGCGGCAGGCCCCGGACGGCGGGCCGCCGCGCTCCCCGGGGCGGGGTGCGCGGCGGCCCATGAGGCGTACCGGAGATATGACGGGCAAGCCCTTGTGGAGCGGGATCAGGCGGAGAGCGGTTCGGGATGCTCACCGCGGCGGACGGGGGGCTGGTGGGCGGAGTGCGCCCGGCCGAGGGGCACGGGGTGCGCGGCCTCGGTATGGTCGTGGTGCTCGTACTCGCCCCACTGCGGGGCGCGCATCAGGTCGCCGCCGCCGTAGGGCTCCAGATAGGGCCGCCAGCGCGGGTCCTTGATCCCGGTGCCGATGATGCGCCAGGCCAGCCCGCTGGGCGGGGCCGGTGGGCGCTTCATCCGCCAGCCGAGTTCGGTGAGGTGGCGGTCGGCCTTGGTGTGGTTGCAGCGGCGGCAGGCGGCCACCACGTTGTCCCACCGGTGCTGGCCGCCCCGGCTGCGCGGGATGACGTGGTCGACGCTGGTGGCGGCGGCCCCGCAGTAGACACAACGGCCGTGGTCACGGGCGAACAGCGCCCGGCGGGTGAGCGGGACGGGCCCGCAGAACGGGACCCGGACGAAGCGGGTCAGACGGACGACGGACGGCGCCGGAAGGGCGCTGGTGGCGCTGTGCAGAGTGACTCCCGAGTCCTCCAGGCTGACCGCCTTGTGGTTGAGGACCAGGATGAGTGCGCGGCGCATCGATACGACGCCGAGTGGCTCGTAGGACGCGTTGAGGACCAGGACATGCGGCACGGATGCCTCCTTGGACGCCTGCGGCGCGTGGCTCGCGCCGGGACGAGCGGTTGGATCACACAGCGGGTGCGTGATCTCCCCCAGTGTCGCCTTACGCCTTTGTACGGCGCCACCACTCCTGTGTAACGGACCTGACGTGAACTCCGGGTGTGGCTTCTGTCATACCCGGTATGCCCGGGCGAAGGACGGGTTGCACCCGGGCGCCCTCCCGGGGGACGGCTCGGCCGGTCGGAGCAGCGGCGTGACCGCCGCCGACGGGGTGGTGTGGGGGGCGCGACGGTGCGTTGACGGGGCGTCCGGGCCTGGTCCGCGCGCCGTCGGCGTGTCCGACGGGTGGTTCGGCGGCGGATAGGCTAAGGCGGACGGTCCGCAGGCCCCGGGGCGACCACCGCCACTGCCGGCGGGCCCGCCACGCTCCCTGCAGGAAGGTCCCGCACGTGTCCTGGTCCGGTGCCGCCGGCCTCCTCGCCGACGCGTCCACGAAGCTCACGGCCGCGGCGCTCTCGGCGACCACAGCCTCGTCCACGACGCCGAGCCCGTCCCCGAGCCCCACGGCGCCCGAGCTGCCGCAGCTCGACCTCAGAATCCCCACCAGCGCGCAGGAGGTCAGCGACACCACCAGGCAGGCGGCCGGCTGGCTCGACTCGCACTGGCAGGACTGGCTGGCCGGCGGGGTGCGGATCGTCTTCATCATCGTGCTGGCCCTGGTGCTGCGGGCCGTGGTGCGCAAGCTGATCACCCAGCTGATCGCCCGGATGATCAAGCCGGGCGAGGCCGACGACGAGCCGGGCCGGCTCGGCGGGCTGCTGGCCAACACTGGGGTGGTCAACCCGGAGCGCCGGCAGCAGCGCTCGGAGGCGATCGGTTCGGTGCTGCGCAGCGTGGCGTCGTTCTCCATCCTGGGCACGGCGGCGCTGATGGTGCTCTCGGCGCTCGGGGTCAATCTGGCACCGCTGCTGGCCAGCGCCGGTGTGGCCGGTGTGGCGATCGGTTTCGGCGCGCGCAACCTGGTGACGGACTTCCTCTCCGGGGTCTTCATGATCATGGAGGACCAGTACGGCGTCGGCGACGAGATCGACACCGGGGTGGCCTCCGGCACGGTGCTGGAGGTCGGCCTGCGGGTGACCAAGCTGCGCGGCGCGAACGGCGAGATCTGGTACATCCGCAACGGCGAGGTGAAGCGGATCGCCAATATGAGCCAGGGCTGGTCGACGGCCTCGGTGGACGTGCAGGTCGGCTACCGGGAGGACCTCGTCCAGGTCGAGGCGCTGATCCAGGAGACGGCGGAGGCGCTGGCCAAGGAGGCGCCGTTCGACGAGCTGGTCTGGGCGCCGGTCTCGATCCTGGGCGTGGAGTCGGTGGCGGTGGACTCGGTGGTGCTGCGGGTCGAGGCCAGGACGGCGCCGGGCAAGGCGCCGATGGTGGCGCGGGCGCTGCGGCAGCGGCTGAAGACGGCCTTCGACCTGGCCGGGATCAAGGTCAAGGAGGAGGTCCCGGCGGCGGCCGCCGACACCGGAGCGGCCACCGGCACGGCCGCCGCCGCGGTGGTGCTGACGACCGCCTCGGCGACCACGCCCGCCGATGCCGCGCCGCCGTCCGCGCTGGCGGACCCGGCGTCGCCGCGCTCCCTGGCGACGGCGCCGATACCGGCACCGGTGCGGCCCGCCGAGGACGGCGCCAAGGCGCCCTGACCGGCCGCCCGGCTCCGGGCCGGGTCCGTTCGTACACCGCCGAGCCCCGCCCCCCTTCGCCCAGGGGGAGCGGGGCTCTCGCGTGTGCGGGCACGGCGGACCGGGGCGGGGCGCGAGCAGGCCCCGCGTGCGCGGGCTCACGCTTCGACGCGCCCGGGTAACGGTCCCGCGCGCCCGGGTAACGCTTCGGCATCCACCGGCCGGAGGGCCATTGACACCCCTCTGGCGGGGTCATACGGTCCTGTCACAAGCGAACTGGAAAGTTTCCTAACAGTTCGCCCGACGGTTCGTCCCGGGCACCGGCGCGTCACTCGACCGCGCCCCCCGGACACCCGCCACCACCGGCCGAAAGAGGAGGATCGAGGCGTGACCAGGACCATCGGCTCCGCCCGAACCCCCCTCGCCGGCACCCCCAGCCTGCTGCGCGCCATCAACGACCGCGCCGCCCTCGAACTGCTGCTGGAGAACGGGCCGCTCTCCCGTACCCAGATCGGCACCCTGACCGGCCTCTCCAAGCCCACCGCCTCCCAGCTGCTGGCCCGCCTGGAGGCGGCCGGGCTGGTGCTGCCGGTGGGCACCACCGCGGGCGGCCCCGGCCCCAACGCGCAGCTGTACCAGGTGAATCCGGCCGCCGGCTACGTCGCCGGACTGGACGTCACCACCAGCCATGTCCGGATAGCGGTCGCCGACATCACCGGCACCACCCTCGCCGAGCACGTGGTGCCCACCAAGGGCTGGCCCGCGGCCGGCGTCGTCCCCCGGGTCGCCGAGGCGGTCGCCGGGACCGTCCACGCCGCCGGGCTCGCCGAGGACAGCCTGCGCGCCGTGGTGATCGGCGTCGGCGGCGCCCCCGACCCGGTCACCGGCAAGCTCCGCTACGCCTCCCACCTGCCCGGCTGGCACTCGCCGAGACTCGTCCAGGAGCTCTCGGAGGCGATCGGCGCGCCGGTGTCGATCGAGAACGACGTGAACCTCGCCGCCGTCGCCGAGCAGGCCTCCGGTGCGGCGCTGGGCTTCGAGGACTTCGTCCTGCTCTGGGCCGGCGAGGGCACCGGCGCCGCGATCGTGATCGCCGGCCGGCTGCACCGCGGGTTCACCGGCGGCGCCGGGGAGGTCGGCTACATGCCGGTGCCCGGCTCACCGGTCGTGCGGGACGTGCGCCGCCGCAACTCCGGCGGGTTCCAGGAACTGGTCGGCGCACCCGCCGTCCGGGCGCTGGCCCGGGAGCACGGGCTCGGCGCGCCCACCGCGGAGGAGTCGCTCGCGCGGGCCCTGGAGACCCCGGGCGCCGGCGACGAGTTCCTCGCCGCCCTGGCCGGCCGGCTCGCCGTCGGACTGGCCGTGATCGTCGCCGTCGTGGACCCCCAGCTCGTGGTGGTCTCCGGCGGTGTGCCGAGTGCGGGCGGCGAACGGCTGCGCGCGCTCGTCGAGGAGGAGCTGGCCCGGATCTCGATCGCCCGGCCGGAAGTCCGCAGCAGCGCCCTGCCGGGCTCGCCCGTCCTGCTCGGCGCGCTGCAACGCGCGCTGGCGGCCGCCCGCGAGGCGGTCTTCTCCACTCACTGACCCGCCCACTGGTCCACCTGCCGACCCACCCTCTGATCCGCCCACCGACGCTCCCGCCCGCACCAGGCACCACCGGCACCACGCACCACCCGGCACCACCCGGCACCGCCTCGCACCACCACCAGCACTGCACCTGAAACCTCTCCCCCAACCCCCGAACGCGGGACCCGAGGCAATGACGCCTGCCCGCGCACCCCCAGGAGGACCTCGAAGTGCACACCACCTCCCGCAGAGGACGCCGTACGTTCGCCGCCGTCGCCGGCAGCGCCGTGCTGGCCCTGCTCGCCACCGCCTGCACCGGCAGCAACGACGACGGCGGCAACGACGACTCCGCCAGCGGCAAGGACGTCACCATCACCTTCTGGCACGGCTGGAGCCAGGACTCCGAGGTGAAGGCGATCAACGACAACATCGCCGCCTTCGAGAAGGCCCACCCGAACATCCACGTCAAGGCCGTCCCCAACATCGCCGACGACAAGGTCAACCAGGCCCTGCGGGCCGGCGGTGACGAGGCCCCGGACGTGGTCTCCTCCTTCACCACCAACAACGTCGGCATGTTCTGCTCGACGAAGGCCTTCGCCGACCTGAAGCCCTTCCTCGACAAGGACAAGATCGACACCGCGAAGACCTTCCCGGCCGCGATGCTCAACTACACGCAGTTCCAGGGCAACCAGTGCTCCCTGCCGCTGCTCGGTGACGCCTTCGGCCTGTACTACAACAAGGCCGCGTTCACCAAGGCCGGCATCACCACGCCGCCGAAGACCTTCAGCGAGTTCGCCGACGCCGCCGTCAGGCTGACCATCGCCGACGGCGACGGCTTCAAGCAGCTCGGCTTCATGCCGACCTACCACGGCTACGAGACCACCGTCGAGCACTTCCTCGGCCAGTACGGCCCGACGTACTTCGGCACCGACGGCAAGTCCAGCATCGCCACCGACCCGAAGGTCGCCACGATGCTCAACTGGCAGAAGGGCCTGGTCGACAAGCTCGGCGGCTTCGACAAGCTGGAGAAGTACCGCTCCACCTTCGGCGAGGAGTTCAGCGCCAAGAACCCCTTCCACACCGGCCAGGTCGCGATGGCCCTGGACGGCGAGTGGCGCACCGCCTCGCTGGCCGCCGACAAGCCGGACTTCGAGTGGGCCACCGCGCCGTTCCCGGTGCCGGACGACCAGGCCGACAGCTGGGGCCGCGGCTACCAGACCGGCACCATCGTCGGCATCGCCAGCAGCAGCAAGAAGCAGGCCGCCGCCTGGGAGCTCGTCAAGTACCTGACCACCGACACCGACGCGGTGGTCAGCTTCGCCAACGCGATCCACAACGTGCCGAGCACCTTCGCCGCGCTCGACTCGCCGAAGCTGATCAGCGACGCCAACTTCAAGACCTTCCTCGACATCGCCAAGAACGCGCACTCGGGCACCACCCCGGCGAGCGTCAACGGCGGCGGCTACATCGTGTCGCTGCAGAACCTCGGCTACGCGTACGAGTCCGGCAAGCAGAGCGACCTCCAGGCCGGCCTCACCGCCACCGCCAAGGAGATCGACGCCGCCATCGCCCAGGCCAAGTAAGGGCCGGACGGAGCTCCCATGTCACTCGCGTTCGGCACCCGCAAGGGCACCGGACCGACCGACCCGGCGGCGCTCTCCTCGCAGCACCTGCTGCGCCGGAAGCGCCGCCGGGAGGCGGCCCGCACCCTCGCCTTCCTCTCCCCCTGGCTGATCGGCTTCTGCGTCTTCTTCCTGTACCCGCTGATCTCCACCGTCTACTTCTCCTTCATGAAGTACAACGGTTTCGGGGCCCCCACCTTCAACGGCCTGAAGAACTGGGACTACGTCTTCAACGACTACCCGTTCTTCTGGCAGGGCCTGCGCAACACCCTCTGGCTCGTCGTCATCATGGTCTCCCTGCGGGTGGTGTTCGGCCTCGGCATCGGGCTGCTCATCACCAAGGTGAAGACCGGCGCCGGCTTCTTCCGCACCGCGTTCTACCTGCCGTACCTGGCCCCGCCGGTGGCCGCCACGGTGGCCTTCGCCTTCCTGCTCAACCCCGGCACCGGCCCGGTCAACCACTTCCTCGGCGAACTGGGGCTGCCGCAGCCCGGCTGGTTCGCCGACCCCGACTGGTCGAAGCCCGCGCTCACCATGCTCGCCATGTGGGGCATCGGCGACCTGATGGTCATCTTCATGGCGTCCCTGCTGGACGTCCCCAGGGAGCAGTACGAGGCGGCCGAACTCGACGGCGCCGGACCGTTCCAGCGCTTCCGCTACGTCACGCTGCCGAACATCTCGCCGATCATCATGTTCTCGGTGGTCACCGGCGTCATCCAGAGCATGCAGTACTACACCCAGGCGATCGTCGCGGGGAAGGTCGCCGGCGGCATCGCGGGCAACTCCGGGCAGCAGTTCGAGCCCGGCTTCCCGCAGGGCTCCACCTGGACCCTGCCGCAGATGGTCTACAACCTCGGCTTCCAGCGCTTCAACAACGGCGCGGCCTGCGTGGTCGCCCTCGTGCTGTTCGCCATCGCGATGGCCGTCACCTCGCTCCTGCTGCGCCGCAAGTCCGGCTTCATGGCGAGCGACGACTAGCGGACCAGTGAGGACCCCACCATGACTCTCAGCACCACGCTCACCAAGCCCCGTACACCGTCTGGCACTTCGGGCACCTCAGGCCCGCGCGGCGCCGCCGCCCGGGCCGCCCGCCGCCGCGCGGCGCTCAACTGGGTCGCCGTCCACTCGCTGGCCATCGCCGCCACGCTGTTCTTCCTGCTGCCGTTCGTCTTCGCCTTTCTCACCTCGGTGATGACGGACAGTCAGGCGCTCACCACCAACTACTGGCCCACCTCCTGGGAGTGGGGCAACTACCGCACGGTATGGGAGACCCCCGGCTTCCTCACCTGGTGGCGCAACACCCTGCTGTACGCCGGTCTCGGCACCGTCCTGACCATCGTCTCCAGCCTCCCGGTGGCGTACGCGCTCGCCAAGTTCCGTTTCAGGGGCCGCAATCTGGCCCTGATGGCCGTCATCTCGATGATGATGCTGCCGCCGCAGGTCACCATCATCCCGATGTACCTGTTCTGGTCGAAGCAGATGCACCTCACCGGCACCCTCTGGCCGCTGATCATCCCGATGGCCTTCGGCGACGCCTTCTCGATCTTCCTGCTGCGCCAGTTCCTGCTGACCATCCCCAAGGAGTACATCGAGGCGGCCCGGATCGACGGCTGCGGCGACCTGCGCACCCTGCTCAAGGTCGTGCTGCCGATGGCCAAGCCGGCCATCGCCGCCGTGGCGCTGTTCCAGTTCTTCTACGCCTGGAACGACTACTTCGGCCCGCAGATCTACGCCAGCAACAAGCCCAGCGCCTGGACGCTCTCCTACGGGCTGGAGTCCTTCAAGAGCGCCCACCACACCAACTGGAACCTCACCATGGCCGCCACCCTGCTGGTGATGGCACCGGTGATCATCCTCTTCTTCTTCGCACAGAAGGCCTTCATCGAAGGCGTGACACTGACAGGGGTCAAGGGCTGATGTCCGCACTCAAGCTGGCCATCGTAGGCGGCGGATCGACGTACACCCCGGAGCTGATCGACGGCTTCGCCCGGTTGCGCGACACCCTGCCGATCGGCGAACTCGTCCTGATCGACCCGGCCGCCGACCGGCTGGAGCTGATCGGCGGGCTGGCCCGGCGGATCTTCGCCAAGCAGGGCCACGGCGCGGTCGTGACGACCACCACCGACGTCGAGGCCGGTGTCGCCGACGCCGACGCGGTGCTGCTCCAGCTGCGGGTCGGCGGACAGGCCGCCCGCAACCGGGACGAGACCTGGCCGCTGGAGTGCGGCTGCGTCGGCCAGGAGACCACCGGGGCCGGCGGCCTGGCGAAGGCGCTGCGCACCGTCCCGGTGGTGCTGGACATCGCCGAGAAGGTCCGCCGCACCAACCCCGACGCCTGGATCGTCGACTTCACCAACCCCGTCGGCATCGTCACCCGGGCCCTGCGGAACGCCGGGCACAAGGCCGTCGGCCTCTGCAACGTGGCGATCGGCTTCCAGCGCCGCTTCGCCGGACACCTCGGCGTCGACCCCGAGCTGATCCGCCTGGACCACGTCGGCCTCAACCACCTGACCTGGGAGCGCGGCGTCACCCTGCTCGACGCCCCGGGCGCGTCCACCGGGCGCGAGGTGCTGCCCGAGCTGCTGGGCACGTACGGCAAGGAGATCGCGGCCGACCTGCACCTGCCGCAGCCCGTCATCGAACGGCTCGGCGTCGTCCCGTCCTACTACCTGCGCTACTTCTACCAGCACGACGTGGTGGTCCAGGAGCTCAAGGAGAAGGGCTCGCGGGCGGCCGAGGTCGCCGAGATCGAGCGGCAGCTGCTGGAGATGTACGCCGACCCGGCCCTGGACACCAAGCCGGAGCTGCTGGGCAAGCGCGGCGGCGCGTTCTACTCCGAGGCCGCGGTGCAGCTGATCGCCTCCCTGCTGGGCACCGACGGCCGGACCTCCGTCCAGGTCGTCAACACCCGCAACGACGGCGTGCTGCCGTTCCTGCCCGACGACGCCGTCATCGAGGTGCCGGCCGAGGTGGACGCGGCCGGTGTGCGCCCGCTGCCCCAGCGGGCCGTCGAGCCGCTGTACGCCGGCCTGATCGCCGCCGTGACCTGCTACGAGCACCTCGCGCTCGACGCCGCCCTGCGCGGCGGTCGCGACCGGGTCTTCGACGCCCTGCTCGCCCACCCGCTGGTCGGCCAGATCGAACTCGCCGACCAGCTGACGGACCGGCTGCTCGCGCACAACCGCGAGCACCTCGCCTGGGCCTGAGGCGCCCGCGTGCCCGGCCCGCGCCCCCACCGGGGCCACGGGCCGGGCCGCGAGGAGACCGACCACCCCCGGCCGGGGACAACGGCCGGGCCACGTACGAGCCGCGGGGACCTGATGACCCACCAGCCCGAACCACTTCTGCCCGGCGTTCTCGCCATCGACGCGGGCAACTCCAAGACCGACGTCGCCCTGATCGGCGCCGACGGCACCGTCCACGGCTCCGCCCGGGGCGGCGGCTTCACACCGCAGAAGACCGGCGGCGCGGCGGCCGTGGCCGGTCTCGCACCGCTGGTCGAGGAGGCGGCCGCCGCGGCCGGGCTCTCCCTGAACGGCATCCTGACCACCCACGTCAGCGCCTGCCTCGCCAACGCCGACCTCCCGGTGGAGGAGGAGGCGCTGCGCACCGCCCTGGAGTCGCACCCCTGGGGCGTCAGCAACACCGTCGCCAACGACACCTTCGGCCTGCTGCGGGCCGGCACCGACGGCCCGCGCGGCGTCGCCGTCGTCTGCGGCGCCGGCATCAACTGCGTCGGCCTGCTCCCCGACGGCCGCACCGCCCGCTTCCCCGCCCTCGGCGAACTCACCGGCGACTGGGGCGGCGGCGCCGGCCTCGCCGTCAGCAGCATGTGGCACGCCGTCCGCGCCGAGGACGGCCGCGGCGGCCCGACCGCGCTCGCCCGGGCCATCGCCGAGCACTTCGGCCTGCCGAGCACGGGCACGGTCGCCGAGGCCATCCACCTCGGACACCTGCCGTCGGCGCGGATGCACGAGATCGTCCGGGTGCTGTTCGCGGTCGCCGAGGAGGGCGACCCGGTGGCGCTGGAGCTGATCGACCGGCAGGCCGACGAGATCACCCGGCTGGCCGTCGTCGCGCTGCGGCGGCTCGACCTGCTGGACTCGCCCACGCCGCTGGTGCTGGGCGGCGGCGTGCTCGCCTCCCGGCAGCCGCTGCTGCTCGACAACCTGACGGCCCGGCTGGCCGCCGCCGCCCCGCTGGCCGAGCCGCGGGTCGTGGTCGCTCCGCCCGTCCTGGGCGCGGCGCTGCTGGGCCTGGACCACCTGGGCGCCGGCGCCGGGGCGCAGTCCCGGCTCCGCGAGGCGTACGACACCGCACGGCCCGTCGCGGCGTAACGCCCGTCCGGACACTCCGCCCCCGACCGGTCCGCACACCCGTCGGGGGCGGCCCGCGTGGAACCGCGGCCGGGGCGGGCGTCGTGTACGGAGGTGCCGAATCCGGTCACGCCCCAGGGAGACTTGCGTCATGACCGCGCCCCGTCTGCTGCTCGCCGCCCTGCTGCTCTGTACGGCCGCCCTCTGCCTCTCCGCCTGCACCCCGGTGGACGAGGACCCGACGGTGGCCGCCGCCGGCGAGTTCGACGACGGTGACGACGACGGCGACGGTGCCGACGGTCCGGCCGTCGCCCTGGTCTCCCCCGCGGCCGCCGCCTGCACCACCGCCGCCGAACGCCCCGGCCACCGCGTCCTCCAGGTGGTCACCGTGGCCCGCGACCAGCTCACCGCCCGCCCCACCCGGTTCGTCTGCGGCCCGGACATCCCCGACGACGGCTACTACGAGCCCACCGGCTCCCCCGCCCGCTACACCTTCGCCGCCACCGCGACCGCCACCCTGGTCGATCTGGAACACGCCGAACCGGCGAGGCCGGTACCGGTGCCGGAGCTGGTCGACCACCTCGACGACTGCCTCGCGGACCGCGAACCCGAGCCCCCGTACGGCTGCTACGGCAGCGACTACGACGTGGTGCTGGACTCACGCGGCCGGATCATGCGGATCGGGGAGCTGTACCACCCCTGAGGGCTCATGAGGTCCTGCCCCGGGGACGGCGTCCCGGGCCGGTGGAGCGGTGGGCTTCTCCCCATGGTGCGACCGGTGGTGATGCCCGATCAGTGACGCCGGCCAATGATCATCTCGCCGGGCGGCTTTGTATCGTTGGTGGACGGAACGTGTCGTAATCGATCCCATCGCGCGCCGCGTGAGGGAGGACGGAGATCGCCGATGACCACCGACGCCACTCGAAGGATCATTGTGGTCCGTCATGCGCGGGCCGAGCGGGAGACACAGGTCGACCACGAGCGCCACCTGGACGACCAGGGCCGCACGGACGCGCCGCTCGCCGGGCGGTGGCTCGCCGGGTCCGGCCTCACGCCCGGTCTGGCGCGTGTCTCCGACGCCGTCCGCACCAGGGAGACCTGGGAGTTGATGGCCCAGGAGTTTCCGGAGAAGCCCGCGGCCGGCTACGAGGAGGCGCTCTACACGCCCGGCCACGACGAGGGCGGGCTCGGCGGGCTGATCGCGCTCGTGAACGGGACCTCCGACGAGGTGAACGACCTGCTCGTGGTCGGCCACAATCCCGAGATGCACGCGCTGGCCGACACCCTCGCCGGGGAGGCGGAGGGAGACCTGCGCGCCCGCATGGAGCGGTCGGAGTTCCCCACCGCCGCCGTCGCCGTCCTGGCGTTCAGCGGCTCCTGGAAGAGCCTCGGGCCCGGCAGCGCGCGGCTCGTCGGCTACTGGACCCCGCAGGGCTGACGCCCAGCGGCCCTTGCCGGGTACGGAGTCGGGCCGGCGGTGCTACACCGCTGCCGCCGTGCGCGGGCAGGGGCCGAAGACCAGGCGGTCGCGGGCGGTCGCGGGCGGTCCGGTCGGCCTGGGCTCGGGCCGGGGTCGCCGACCGCCTCGGTACCCAGGACGCGGCGGCCTGCCGCTCGTCCGGCACGGGGGCGTGCGGGGAGAACGGCATGCCGCCGGGGCCCGGGTGCGGGTCAGTGCCCGGTCGTGGTCGTGAAGCCCTCCGGCGCGCGGAGGTCGATCGCCCCGGTGTGGTCGGTCGACACCTCGATCGGCAGGCCCGCCACCGTCAGACCGGTCACGCGCAGTGCCTCGTACCCGGGCGTGATGTGGGAGCGGACCCGCAGCCGCCGGTTGGGCGCGTCGGCCTCCAGGCCGAGCAGTGCCTGGAGGACCAGCACGGAGGAGGCCGCGGCCCAGGCCTGGGGCCGGCAGGACGCCGGGTACGGGACCGGTCGGGCGTACTGGCCGCGGGGGTGGCCGGCGAACAGCTCGGGGAGCCGCTGGTCGAAGGCCGCCGCGGCGCGGACCAGACCGGCGGCCAGCGGCGCGGCGGCGTCGTGCAGGCCCGCGCGGGCCAGGCCGTGGACGGCGATGGCGCTGTCGTGCGGCCAGACCGAACCGGTGTGGTAGCCGAGCGGGTTGAAGCCGGCCGCGTCGGCGTCGAGGGTGCGCAGGCCGAAGCCGCTGTCCATGCCCGGGGCGGTGAGCCGCCGGGCGACCAGCGCGCTCTCCTCCTCGTCGAGCAGGCCGGTGCCGAGGAGGTGCCCCATGTTGGAGGCGATGGAGTCGACCTTCCGCTTGTCCCGGTCGAGGGCGACGACCGGGTACGGGCCGTGGGCGTCCTCGGCCCAGAAGTGGGCGCGGAAGCGCAGCCGCAGGTCCTCCGCCCACTGCCGCCAGCGGTCGGCGCCCGGCCGGCCGAAGGCGTCCAGCAGCGTGGCCGCCGCGACGGCGGCCTCGTGGGCGTAGCCCTGCACCTCGCTGAGCGCGATGGGCGCGTCGGCGATCCGGCCGTCGCGGAAGCGGATGCTGTCGGAGGAGTCCTTCCAGCCCTGGTTGGACAGGCCGGTGCCGGAGGTGTCCACGTACTCCAGGAAGCCGTCGCCGTCGGCGTCGGCGTGGTGCTCCAGCCAGGTCAGCGCGGATTCGGCGTACGGCAGCAGTTCCTCGACCTGGTCCCCGGGCAGGCCCCAGCGCCAGGCGTCGTGCAGCAGGGTGATCCAGAGCGGGGTGGCGTCGGCGGTTCCGTAGTAGCAGGGCGGCAGTTGGGAGCCGGCGTCGAGGTGCTGCTCCTCGCGGCGGACCTCGTGGAGGATCTTGCCGGGCTGCTCCTCGGTCGCCGGGTCGACGGCCCGCCCCTGCCGGCGGGCCAGGGTGCGCAGCGTCCCGGCGGCGAGGTCGGTGCCGAACGGGAGCATCATCCGGGCCGCCCAGAGGGGGTCCCGGCCGAACAGGGTGAGGAACCAGGGTGCTCCGGCGCCGAGGAAGTGGTCCTCGGGCCGCAGCGGGTCGGAGAGCAGGAGTCCGCGCAGGTCGCGGTGGGAGCGGTCGATCCAGTGGGCGAGGTGGTGGTCCCGTCCGGTCACCTCGGGGGTGTTCCACGGGGCGGCGCCGGCGGAGGGCGCGGGGAAGAGGTCGCCGTCGCGGTGTTCGGCGGTGCACTCCAGGACGGCCTGCCAGCTGGCGCCGGGCGCGAGTTCGAGGTCGAAGCCCAGGACACCGGTGTCGGTGGCGCGGTGGTCGGGTGCCGGTGAGACGGTGAGGGTGGCGGTGAGCGGTCCTTCGGACCAGCGGAGGCCGTCCTGGTGGGCGGCGGGCGCGGTGGCGGGGACGTCGCGGCCGGCCTTGACCTCGTCCATGGCGGCGAAGTCGCTCTCCGCGCGCAGGTCGAGGCGGAGCCGGGCGGTGAGGCCGCCCGCGTTGCGGACGGTGTAGCGCTCGGTGAGGCGGCCGGGCCGGAGCTCGCGGCGGCGTTCCAGGGTGACGGCCGGGTCGGCGGTCAGCTCGGCGAGGCCGCGCAGCACGGTGACGAAGGTGGTCTGTCCGTCGTCGCCCTGCGCGGTGGCGACGGGTGCGTTGGGAACGCCCGGGACGCCGATCTCCAGGCGCGAGAGGAACCGTCGGTCGCCGTGGTAGAAGCCGTCCGCGCCGCCGCCGACCTGGCCGTCCGAGCGCGAGGCGCAGAAGCTCGGGGCGGCCACCGAGAGCTGGGCGTCGTGCAGAAACGGCTGCAGGCTGATCTCTGACATGGCCTCGGCATCCTCGTTTTGGGGCTTGACAGTTGCTTCCATCCGGGCGCAACCTTTCTGTCATTGGAGCGTTCCAAAACACTAACCCCCCTGGTGGGGCTAATGGAACACCGTCTTGGAACGCTCCAAGTAATTCGCCGAACGAGACCGAACCCCGGGACCACCGCCATGCCTGCAAGCTCCTCCCCCGCGCCGAAGGCGGGCTCGTCGGTGACGCTCGAGATGGTCGCCGCCCGGGCGGGCGTGGCCCGTCAGACGGTCTCCAACGCCATCAACTCCCCCGAACTGCTCCGCCCGCAGACGCTGGAGCGGGTCCAGCGCGCGATCGACGAGCTCGGCTACCGGCCGCACCGGGCCGCCCAGGCGCTGCGGACCAGGGCCAGCAAGCTCATCGGCTACGGCATCCGGCCGAGCCTGGCGGGCGCCCCGACCCCGGTGCTCGACCAGTTCCTGCACTCCCTCTCCGAGGCCGCCGACCAGGCGGGCTACCGGGTGGTGCTGTTCGCCGCCACCCCCGGGGACGACGAACTGGGCTGCTACCAGCGGCTACTGGACGAGCACGGGGCCGACGGATTCGTCCTGAGCGGCACCGATCGCGGCGACCGGCGTCAGGGCTGGCTGCACGACCGCGGCGTCCCGTTCGTCGCCTTCGGCCGTACCTGGTCCGGCCGGGACGTCGGCGACTGGGTCGACGTCGACGGTGCGGCCGGCACCGCGGCGTCCGTCCGCCGACTGGCCGGGCAGGGCCACGAGAAGATCGGCTTCCTCGGCTGGCCGAAGGGCTCCGGCGTCGGTGACGACCGTGCCCGCGGCTGGCAGACCACCATGCGCGAGCTGGGCCTCTCCGTCCGGGGCCGCCGGGTCGAGAGCCTGGACGACCCCGCGAGCGCCACCGAGGCCGCCGAGCGGCTGCTCGCGGGCGGTGCGACCGCCGCGGTGGCGGCGAGCGACACCCTCGCCGTCGGCTGGTACCAGGCGCTCCGCCGCAGCGGCCGCACGCCCGGCCCGGACGCGGCCGTCATCGGCTTCGACGACTCCCCCATCGCCCCGGCGCTCTTCCCCGCGCTGTCCAGCCTCGCCCAGCCGCTCGACGCGGTGGGCCGCGAGTGCATGCGGCTGCTCCTGGAACGCCTCGGCGACGCCCGGCGCCCGACCGAGCACGTGCTGCTCGCTCCCACGCTGGTCCTCCGCGACAGCGTCTGACCGCCCGGCCCGGTCCGCTTCGCCCTCCATCCCCCCTCCAAGCACCCCCCACCCTCGCAAGGAGAACCTGCATGGCCACCACTCGCACCCTCGCCGCGGCCATCTGCGCGGTCGTCGCCCTCGGCGCCGTCACCGGCTGCTCCTCCTCCGGCGGCTTCAGCGACTCACCGGCCACGCAGGCCTCCGGCGAAGGCCAGAGCCTGAACGTGCTGATAGCCACCTCCGGCGACGCCGAGACCGCCGCGGTCAAGGCCGCCACCGCCGACTGGGCCAAGCAGACCGGCAACACCGTCACGGTGCAGATCGCCAGCGACATCAACCAGCAGCTCGGCCAGGCGTTCGCCGGCGGCAACCCGCCGGACCTCTTCTACGTCAACTCCGACCAGTTCGCGAACTACGCCAAGGGCGGCTCGCTGTACGCCTACGGGGACCAGATCCCCGACGCCTCGGACTTCTCCGAGCAGCTGCGCAAGGCGTTCAGCTACGACGGCAAGCTCACCTGCCTGCCCAAGGACAGCTCCACCCTCGCGCTGGCGATCAACACCACGCTCTGGCAGCAGGCCGGGCTGACCGAGGCCGACTACCCCACCAGCTGGCAGCAGCTCTCCGACGACGCCGCCAAGCTGACCAAGGACGGGACGACCGGTCTGGTCGTCGCCCCGGACTACCAGCGGCTCGGCGCGCTGATGAAGCAGGCCGGCGGCTGGATCACCAACCCCGAGCAGACCACGATGACCGCCGACAGCCCGGCCAACAAGCAGGCCCTGGAGTACGTGCAGTCCATGATGAAGGCCGGCTCGGCCAAGTACGTGGCCGAGGTGGACGCCGGCTGGGGCGGCGAGGCGCTCGGCAAGGGCAAGGCCGCGATGACCATCGAGGGCAACTGGCTCAAGGGCGCGATGGCCGCCGACTACCCGGACCTCTCCTACAAGGTGCTCCCGCTGCCCGCCGGCCCGGCGGGCCAGGGCACCCTCGCGTTCAGCAACTGCTGGGGCATCGCCGCCAAGAGCCAGCACCAGGCCGCCGGCGTCGACCTGGTCAAGCACCTGACCTCGGCGAACCAGCAGATGAACTTCGCCGACGCCTTCGGCGTGATGCCCTCGCGCACCAGCGCGCTGGCCACCTACGCCGAGAAGTACCCACAGTCCAAGGCCTGGGTCGACGGGGTCGCCCACTCCCAGGCGCCGGTGACCATCCCCGGCTTCAACCAGGTGCTCACGCAGTTCAACACCGATCTGCAGTCGCTGAAGACCGGCGACCCGGCGACCATCCTCGCCAACCTCCAGCGCAACGGCGAGCAGGCCCTGAAGAATGCCAAGTAACAGCACGCCGGGCCGACGAAGCCTGCGTGAGGGAGCATGGGGCTGGCTGTTCGTCAGCCCCATGGTCCTGGTCCTCGGCCTGTTCCTCGTCCTGCCGATCCTGATGGCGCTCTGGGTGAGCCTGCTGCACTGGGACGGCCAGTCCAACCCGTTCAGCGGCCAGGCCGACTTCGTCGGACTGCAGAACTACCGCAACCTGTTCACCGAGGACGGGCTGGACCGCGCCCTCTTCGCCACCTCGATGCGCAACACGCTGTACTACGTGGTGCTCACGGTGCCGCTCCAGACGGTGCTGGCGCTCTTCCTCGCCATCATGGTCAACCAGCGGATGCTGCGCGGCAAGGGAGCGCTGCGGACGGTCTTCTACTTCCCCTCGGTCACCAGCTCGATCGCGATCTCGACGGTCTTCCTCTTCCTCTTCCAGGGCAGCGGCGCCGTCAACCGGATGCTGGGCTGGCTGGGCGTGAAGGGCCCGAACTGGTTCGCCGATCCACGTGGCATCGTCTGGGTCGTCCTCGGCTGGTTCGGCGTCTCCGGCCCCGCGCAGGGCGGGGGTTCGGCGGGCCACGGCCCGCTGGGCCTCTCCTGGTCGGAGTGGTTCTCCGGTCCGTCGGTGGCGATGTGCACCCTCATCCTGATGGCCGTCTGGACGACCTCCGGCACCTTCATGCTGATCTTCCTCGCGGCCCTGCAGAACATCCCCCGCGAACTGGAGGAGGCCGCCGCGCTGGACGGCGTCAACCGGCGCCAGCTGCTGCGCCACGTCACGCTGCCCGCGCTGCGGCCGGTGCTCTTCCTGGTCCTCACCCTCGGGCTGATCTCCACCTGGCAGGTCTTCGACCAGGTCTATGTGATGGGCAAGGGCGCCCCCGGCAACACCACGCTGACGCCCGCGTACCTGTCCTACTCGGCCGGCTTCGACAACGCCGACTACGGGCAGGGCGCCGCCATCGCGTTCGTCCTGCTCGCCATCATCCTGCTGCTCACGGCCCTGCAGCGCTGGGTCCTGCGCGAGCGGGACGCCAAGCCGAAGCGGCAGCCGAAGGGAGCCGGCCGTGCCACACGCTGACAAGCCCGAACAGGAGCAGCCGGTCCTCGGCCGCTTCCCGAGGCCGGTACGGATCCTGGGCTACACGGCCCTGGCCGGGTTCGCGCTGCTCTATCTGCTGCCGTTCCTCCTCCAGCTGGCGAACAGCTTCAAGACCGACCCGGAGGCGGCCGCCAACCCGATGTCGCTGTTCCCGGGCGACGGGACGCTCGCCGCGTACCGGCGGCTCTTCGGTCTGGCGGACGGCGTCGCGAACGTCCCGTTCCTGACCTGGCTGGGCAACTCCACGGTGATCGCCGTCCTGGTCACGGCCGGGCGGGTGCTGTTCGACTCGATGGCGGGCTACGCCCTGGCCCGGCTCCGGTTCCCCGGCCGCCGGCTGCTGTTCGCCTTCGTGCTCGCGGTGATGGCCGTCCCGGGCGTCGTGCTGCTGATCCCGAAGTTCCTGGTGCTGAAGAGCTTCGGCATGTTCGACACCTACAGCGGCATGATCCTGCCGCTGCTCGTCGACGCCGCGGGCATCTTCATCATGAAGCAGTTCTTCGAGTCGGTGCCGCGCGAGATCGAGGAGGCCGCCCGCATCGACGGCGCCGGTGTCCTGCGCGTCTTCTGGTCCGTCGTCCTGCCGATGTCCCGCCCCTCGCTGATCACGCTCACCGTGCTCTCCTTCCAGGGCTCGTGGAACGAGTTCACGCACTTCCTGGTCTCCACCCAGTCCAGCGAGCACGACACCCTGACCACCGGTCTGGCGCACTTCGTCTCCGGCGGGCTCGGCTCCGGGACGCAGTACCCGCTCAAGCTGGCGGCGGCGCTGGTCTCCACCATCCCCGTCGCGATCCTCTTCTTCTGCTTCCAGCGCTACTTCGTGCGCGGCGCCAACTCGGGCTCGCTCAAGGAGTGAACCCGGCCGCCCGTCCGCCGTACCGACCGACCCCTGAACCATCCTGGAGAACCACGTGGCCGCCCGTATCGAGGACTACGCGCTGATCGGCGACATGCAGACCGCCGCCCTGGTCGGCCGGGACGGCTCGGTCGACTGGCTCTGCCTGCCCCGCTTCGACTCCCCCGCCGTCTTCGCCGGCCTCCTGGGGACGGACGAGCACGGCTTCTGGCGGATCGGCCCGGCCGGCGCGCCGTCGGCCGACGCACCGCCCGCCGGCCGGCGCCGCTACCGGGGCGACTCGCTGGTGCTGGAGCAGGAGTGGGACACCGCCGAAGGCACCGTCCGGGTGGTCGACTTCATGCCGCCGCGCGGCACCGCCCCGCAGCTGATCCGGATCGTCGAGGGCGTGGCCGGCACCGTCCGGATGCGCTCGGCGCTGCGGATGCGGTTCAGCTACGGCCGGATCGTGCCCTGGGTGCGCAAGGTCTCGGACGGTGACCAGACCCGTACGGTCGCCGTCGCCGGGCCCGACTCGGTGTGGCTGGACGGCGAGGCCGAGACCTACGGCCAGGACCTCACCACCTACGCCGACTTCACCGTCACCGCCGGTGAGCGGATCGCCTTCGCGCTCACCTGGCAGGCCTCCCACCTGGACGCGCCGAAGGCCCCGGACGCCGAGGAGGCGCTGGCCGTCACCGAGGAGTTCTGGCGCGACTGGGCCGGCCAGTGCACCTACCAGGGCCCCTACCGCGAGGCCGTGATCCGCTCGCTGATCACCCTCAAGGCCCTCACCTACGCCCCGACTGGTGGCATCGTCGCCGCCCCCACCACCTCACTGCCCGAGTCCATCGGCGGCGTCCGCAACTGGGACTACCGCTACACCTGGCTGCGCGACGCCACCATCACCCTCTCCTCACTGCTGCGCACCGGCTACCGCGACGAGGCCCGCGCCTGGCGCGAGTGGCTGCTGCGCGCGGTGGCCGGGGACCCGGAGAACCTGCAGATCATGTACGGCATCGCCGGGGAAAGGGAGTTGGCCGAGTCCGAGCTCGACTGGCTGCCGGGCTACGAGGGCTCCCGGCCCGTCCGGGTCGGCAACGGCGCGGCCGGGCAGCTCCAGCTCGACGTCTACGGCGAGGTCGTCGAGGCCCTGCACCTCGCCCACAGCACCGGACTGGCCCGCGACGACCACGCCCACCTGCTGCAACTCCGGCTGATCTCCTGGCTGGAGGAGCACTGGCGCGAGCCGGACGAGGGCATCTGGGAGGTGCGCGGCCCGCGCCGCCACTTCGTCCACTCCAAGGTGATGGCCTGGGTCGCCGTCGACCGCACCATCAAGCTGCTGGAACAGACGCCCCACGAGGGCCCGTTGGAGCGCTGGCGCACGCTGCGCGACACCATCCACCAGGACGTCTGCACCCACGGCTACGACGCGGAGCGCAACACCTTCACCCAGTCCTACGGTTCGCGGGAGCTGGACGCCTCGCTGCTGCTGATCCCCCAGGTCGGCTTCCTCCCGCCGGACGACAAGCGCGTCATCGGCACCGTCGAGGCGATCCAGCGCGAACTCTCCACCCCGGACGGCTTCGTGCTCCGCTACCCCACCAGCGGGGGCGTGGACGGCCTGCCCGGCGACGAGGGCGCCTTCCTGGCCTGCTCGTTCTGGCTGGCCGACGCCCTGGCGATGATCGGGCGGGCCGACGAGGCACACGAGCTCTTCGACAAGCTGCTGGCCATCCGCAACGACCTCGGCCTGCTCGCCGAGGAGTGGGACCCGCGCGAGAAGCGCCAGGTCGGCAACTTCCCGCAGGCGTTCAGCCACGTCCCGCTGATCGACACCGCCCTGCGGCTCAGCTGAGCCCGGCCTGGAACGAGCGCGCGGAAGGGGAAGTCGGCCGGTCCGACTTCCCCTTCCGCGTTTCCGGCGGAGTCCGGGGGTGTCAGGCCGACGGGTCCACCAGTCCGGCGCGGTAGGCGGTGATCACCAGTTGGACGCGGTCCCGGGCGGCGAGCTTGGCCAGCAGGTGCCCGACATGGGTCTTGACCGTGCCGGTGCTGACGTACAGCTCCTCGGCGATCTCGGTGTTGGTCAGCCCGCGCCCGATCAGCGTCAGCACCTCCGCCTCCCGCCCGGTGATCACCCGCAGCAGCCGCTCCTGTTCACCGCCCCGGGCACCGGCCGGCGACGGCGTGGGCCGGGTGGCGAACTCGCGGATCAGTCGGCGGGTGACGCTGGGGGCGAGCAGGGCCTCACCGGCGGCGACCACCCGGATCGCGGCCAGCAGGTCCTCCGGCGGGGTGGACTTGAGCAGGAAGCCGGAGGCCCCGGCGCGCAGCGCGCCGTAGATGTACTCGTCGAGGTCGAAGGTGGTGAGGATCAGGATGCGCACGCCGCTGTCGGCGGTGATCAGCCGGGTGGCCTCCAGACCGTCCGTGCCGGGCATCCGGATGTCCATCAGCACCACGTCCGGGTGCTCGACGCGGGCCAGCCGGACGGCCTGGGCGCCGTCGGCGGCCTCGCCGACGACCTCGAAGCCGTCGGCGGCGGCGACGATCCCGCTCAGGCCGACGCGCACCAGGGTCTGGTCGTCGGCGACGACGACGCGGATCGGCGGACCGTCGCTCATGCCGCATCCGCCCCGGGCGCACCGGCCGGCCCGGTCAGCGGGAGGACGGCGCGGACCCGGAACCCGCCGCCGGGCAGCGGACCGGCGTCCAGCGTGCCCTCGTACAGCCCGACCCGCTCGGCCATCCCGGCCAGGCCGTGCCCGCCGGCCTCGACCGGCCCGCCGCGCCCGGCGTCGGTCACCTCCAGCGCCAGCGCCTCCTCCCCGTAGTCGACGTTCACCCGGGCCGACGCGGCGTGTGCGTGCTTGACGACGTTGGTCAGCGTCTCCTGGACGATCCGGAACGCGGACAGCTCCACCCCCGCAGACAGCTCCCGGACTTGGCCGCGCACCCGCAGCTCGACCTTCAGCCCGGCCTCGGCGCAGCTCGCCACCAGCCGGTCCAGGTCGGCCAGGCGGGGCGCGGGGGGCGGCACGGCGGCCTCGGCACCGGCGTCGCGCAGGACGGTCAGCAGTCCGCGCATCTCCACCATGGCGTCCCGGCTCACCGCCTGGATCGCGGCCAGCGCCTGCTCGGCCTGTGCCGGGTCCCGGCCGATGACGAAACGGCCGTAGCCGGCCTGGACGTTGACCACGCTCATGCTGTGCGCGATGACGTCGTGCAGCTCCCTGGCCAACTGGATCCGCTCCTGGGCGAGTTCGGCCTTGGCGACGTCGGCCTGGTGCTCGCGCAGCGCGGCACTGTACGAGCGGTAGCGGGCCAGCGCGGAGCCGAGCGACCAGGCCGTGACCACCGCCAGCGCGGCCAGCACCAGGTTGTTCCACAGCTCCCGCGAGCCGAACTCGCTCAGCCCGGCGCCGACCAGGCCGAGCACCATGACGGCGGCGCCGAGGCGCGGCGGGCGGGTCGCCGCCACCAGGTAGACGGTCGTCATCGCGGCGATCTCCACCTGGAAGCCGGCCAGGTTGGCGATGGTCAGCTGCCCGGCCACCACGACGACGACCGCCCACGCGGCGAAGACCGCCCCGGCCGCGAACAGCGGGCCGAGCCGGCGCAGCCCCATGGCCACGCCCACCGCCACCACGCACCCCAGCACCGTCACCAGCTCGGCCGGGGCCGGCTTCGGGTATCCCCGGTGGTGCGGGTCGAACACCCGGTAGGCGTCCAGCACCCGCACCCAGGTGATCAGGGTCAGGACCAGGGAGAACATCACGTCGATCGCCACCCACTGGCCGCGACGCAGCCTCTTGGTCACCGGCGGGTGCGGGGCGTTGGACATTTCCCCAGGCTATCGGCGGGCCCGCGGTCGCGGCATCCCCTGGCAGGCCTATGACCACGGGCAGAGGCCGGGCCCCGCGGGAGGCGGCGGTTCCGCCCGCGGTGGGACGACCGGGCCGGGCGTGGACGGGAGCGTGGAGCCGTCAGGGGAGCCACGTCAGTGGAACCACGTCGACGGAAAGGCACGACGATGATCGAGGTACGCGACCTCACCAAGCGCTACGGGGACGCCGTCGCGGTGGACGGGCTGTCCTTCACCGTCCGGCCGGGGCGGGTCACCGGATTCCTCGGGCCGAACGGCGCGGGCAAGTCCACGACGCTGCGGATGATCCTGGGCCTGGATGCCCCGACCCGAGGTCGGGCACTCGTCAACGACCGGCCGTACGCCTCGATGCGGTACCCGCTGCGCGAGGTCGGGGCGCTGCTGGACGCCGGCGCCGTCCACCCGTCCCGCTCGGCCTACCACCACCTGCTCGGGATCGCCGTCACCAACGGCATCGGCGCCCGCCGGGTCCGCGAGGTGCTGGCCCGTACCGGTCTGGAGCAGGTGGCCCGACGCGGGGTCGGGCGGTTCTCCCTGGGCATGAAGCAGCGCCTCGGCATCGCCGGCGCCCTGCTCGGCGATCCGCCGGTCCTGCTGTTCGACGAGCCGGTCAACGGCCTCGACCCCGAGGGCGTCCACTGGATCCGCGGCCTGATGAAGGACCTGGCCGCCGAGGGCCGGACGGTCCTGATCTCCAGCCACCTGATGAGCGAGATGGCCGTCACCGCCGACCACCTGGTCATCATCGGCCGCGGGCGGCTCGTCGCCGACCAGCCCACCGCCGAGTTCCTCGGCGACAACGCGCGCACCGACGTCCTGGTCCGCACCTCGCAGCCGGCCGCGCTGGCCGGGCTGCTGCGCGGGGCCGGGGCGGCCGTGGCGGAGGAGCCCGGCGGAGCGCTGGCCGTCAGCGGACTGGAACCGGCGTCGATCGGCGACCTGGCCGCCACGCACCGCCTCGGCGTCCACGAACTCACCGTCCGGCACGCCTCCTTGGAGCAGGCGTTCATGGACGTCACCGGCGACGCGGTCGACTACCGCGCCGCCCGGACCGGCGCCGCCGCGATGTTCAGGAGGAAGCAGACATGACCGCCCCGACCACCCGTGGCGCCCTGGCCGGAGAGTGGGTCAAACTGCGCAGCGTCCGCGCGACCTACCTGTCCGCGCTCGTCGCGCTGGCCGCCGCACTGTTCATCGGCCTGATCGACTACGGCAGCGCCGCCGACAACTGGGACGCCTGGACCGCCGAGCAGCGCGCCCGCTTCGACCCGGTCCGGTACGGCTTCTCCGGCGGCTTCTACGTCGCCGTCCTGGCGATCGGCACCCTGGGGACCCTGGCCGCCTCCAGCGAGTACACCACCGGCCAGATCCGCACCACCCTGGCGGCCGTGCCCCGGCGCGGCCAGGTGCTCGCCGCCAAGGCCCTGGTCGTCGGCGGCGCGTCCACGCTGCTCGGACAGGTCCTGGCGTTCCTGACCTTCCTGCTCGGTCAGCGGGCCATCGACGGCAAGCACCTCGCGGTGTCGCTCTCCGCCCCCGGCGTGCTGCGCGCGGTCGTCGGCTGCGGGGTGTTCCTGTCGGCGTTCGCCCTCATCGGCCTCGCGCTCGGCTTCGTCATCCGGCACACCGCCGGCGCGGTCGCGGCGCTGTTCGGCCTCTTCTTCCTGTCGCCGATGCTGCTCGCGCCGTTCGGTGACGGCGTTTCGAGGTTCGGCCTGCAGAGCGCCTTCGAGGGTCTGGGCACCACCGTCGCCTCGGCCGGCGGCGACACCCGGCTCGGCGCGGCCGGCTGCTTCGCGGCCCTCGCCGCCTACCTCGCCGCCGCCCTCACCGCGGCCGCCCTCACCCTCAGCCGTCGCGACGCGTAGCCGGCCGGCCGGCTGCTGCCTGGAGGGGCCCCGAACGGGAAGTCGGACCCGCCGACTTCCCGTTCCGCGTTTCAGACGGCTCGCCGGCCGTGGGGGCGGAGGAGTTCAGCCCTGGCCGGCCTGTCGCTCATGGAGCAGGCCCTTTCGCAGGAGTTCGGTGATCCGCAGGACCTGGGAGGTACGGGCCGAGCCGAGGTTGATCAGGTAGGCACCGGTCAA
>NZ_JBFBIL010000065.1:0-822 GCF_040685575.1 Kitasatospora sp. NPDC088351
GGTTACATTCCGAACCCGGAAGCTAAGCCTCACAGCGCCGATGGTACTGCAGGGGGGACCCTGTGGGAGAGTAGGACGCCGCCGAACAATTATTCAAGGCCGCGGCCCCAGCGATTCGCTGGGGCCGCGGCCTTTTTGTGTTTTGCGAACATGTGCAGTGCCGGCACACCAGGGACTTTCGCCCAGACGCGAGGTCTCCCGGGATGTCGGACAATGGAGATGGTGCCCGGCCAGGAGGCCGGCATCGAACCGCGTGAGGGCAGTCGTGTCGCCCGGTCCGCGGTGGAGCTGAAGCAGCAGAAGGAGTCACCACAATGTCGAACCAGCCCCAGGACCGTCCCGAGCGTCGATCGGACGACGGCCGCGGCTACGAGCCCCGGTCTCGCGGGGGCTGGTCCAACGACCGTGGTCCGCGTCGCGACGACCGTGACGACCGCCCGCGTCGTGACGACCGCCCCTCCGGCGGCGGCGGTTTCCGTCGTGACGACCGTCCGTCCGGTGGTGGTTTCAACCGGGACCGTGACGACCGTGGCGGCGCCCGTCGCGATGACCGTCCGTCCGGTGGCGGTTTCCGTCGCGATGACCGTCCCTCGGGTGGCGGTTTCAACCGGGACCGTGACGACCGTGGCGGCGCCCGTCGTGACGACCGTCCGTCCGGTGGCGGTTTCCGTCGTGACGACCGCCCCTCGGGTGGCGGTTTCAACCGCGACCGTGACGACCGCGGTGGCTTCCGTCGCGACGACCGTCCCTCCGGTGGTTTCAACCGGGACCGTGACGACCGTGGCGGCGCCCGTCGCGATGACCGTCCCTCGGGTGGCGGTT
>NZ_JBFBIL010000065.1:921-40444 GCF_040685575.1 Kitasatospora sp. NPDC088351
TTCCGCCGCGATGACCGCCCCTCCGGCGGCGGTTTCCGCCGTGACGACCGTCCGTCCGGTGGTGGTTTCAACCGGGACCGTGACGACCGTGGCGGTTTCCGCCGCGATGACCGCCCCTCCGGCGGCGGTTTCCGCCGTGACGACCGTCCGTCCGGTGGTGGTTTCAACCGGGACCGTGACGACCGTGGCGGCGCCCGTCGCGATGACCGTCCGTCCGGTGGCGGTTTCCGTCGCGATGACCGTCCCTCGGGTGGCGGTTTCAACCGCGACCGTGACGACCGCGGCGGCGCCCGTCGTGACGACCGTCCGTCCGGTGGCGGTTTCCGCCGTGACGACCGTCCCTCGGGTGGCGGTTTCAACCGCGACCGTGACGACCGCGGCGGTTTCCGTCGCGATGACCGTCCCTCGGGTGGCGGTTTCAACCGCGACCGTGACGACCGCGGCGGCGCCCGTCGTGACGACCGTCCCTCGGGCGGCGGTTTCAACCGCGACCGTGACGACCGCGGTGGCTTCCGTCGCGATGACCGTCCGTCGGGTGGCGGTTTCAACCGCGACCGTGACGACCGCGGTGGCTTCCGTCGTGACGACCGTCCGTCCGGTGGTGGTTTCCGTCGTGACGACCGTCCCTCCGGTGGTGGCTTCCGTCGTGACGACCGCCCGTCCGGTGGCGGTGGTTTCCGTCGCGATGACCGTCCCTCCGGCGGCTACAGCCGCGACCGTGACGACCGTGGTGGTTTCCGCCGCGATGACCGTCCCTCCGGTGGTGGTTTCCGTCGTGACGACCGTCCCTCGGGCGGCGGTTTCAACCGGGACCGTGACGACCGTGGTGGTTTCCGCCGCGATGACCGTCCCTCCGGTGGTGGTTTCCGTCGTGATGACCGCCCGTCCGGCGGCTACAACCGGGACCGTGACGACCGTGGCGGCCGGGACTACGACGACCGCCGGGGCAACTACGAGCCGGTCAAGCGCCTGCCGATCCCGGAGGACGTCACCGGCTTCGAGCTGGACGCGGACGTGCGCCAGGAGCTCAAGAGCCTGCCCAAGACGCTTGCCGACGATGTCGCCCGCAACCTGGTGATGGTCGCCCGTCTGCTGGACGGCGAGCAGGAGGAGGCGTACCAGTACTCGCGTATCGCGCTTCGCCTGGCCTCCCGGGTCGCCGCCGTCCGTGAGGCGGCCGGTTTCGCCTCCTACATGACGCAGCGCTACTCCGAGGCGCTGACCGAGTTCCGCGCCGCCCGCCGGATGACCGGCCGCGCTGACCTGTGGCCCGTGATGGCGGACTGCGAGCGCGGTCTGGGCCGTCCGGAGCGGGCGCTGGCGATGGCCGGCGAGCCCGAGGTGAAGCAGCTGGACAAGGCCGGCCAGGTCGAGATGCGCCTGGTCGCGGCGGGTGCCCGCAGCGACATGGAGCAGTACGACGCGGCCGTGGTCACCCTGCAGAGCCCGGAGCTGGCCTCCAGCTCCGTGCAGCCGTGGACCGCCCGTCTGCGCTACGCGTACGCCGAGGCGCTGATCGCGGCCGGCCGTGGCGAGGAGGCCCGCGAGTGGTTCGCGAAGGCCGCCGAGGCTGACACCGACGGTGCGACCAACGCCTCCGAGCGGCTGGCCGAGATCGACGGCCTGGAGTTCGTCGACGCGCTCGACCCGGAGCTGGACGAGTCCGAGCAGGACGAGCCGGCCGAGGCCCCGGCGGCGAAGTCGCGCGGCGGTGCGCCGGACGAGCGGGAGATCTTCGAGGACGAGGAAGACGTCGAGGAGTACTACGACGAGGACGACGTCGAGATCGACGAGGAGTTCGACGGCGTGGTGCCGGAGCGTTCCACCGACGAGAAGCGCTGACCGACGCGCCCGTCAGAACTGAGTGAGGCCCTGCCGCACCCCGGGAGTTCCCGGGGTGCGGCAGGGCCTCACTGCTGTGCCGGTCAGCCCAGCCCGGTCAGCCCAGTTCGAGGCTGCGCAGGACCAGCCCGGTGGCGGGCTTCGGGCCGAAGGAGGTCGACTTCCGCGGCATGGTGACCCCCTGCTCGGCGAGCCGGCGGACCACGCTCTCGCGCACCGGGTGCAGCAGCACGGCGGTGCCGCCGGTCCGGGCGGCCTCGCGCTCGGCGGACACGGCGGTGTGCAGGTAGCCGATGTCGTCGGGGCCGTCGGGGACGCGCCAGGTGTGGTCGAGCAGCGTGGCGTGCAGGACGGTCGCGTCCAGGTGACGCCACTCCTCGGGGCGGTCGCTCGGCACGGTGGCGTCGATCAGGGACTCGTCCGGTTCGCCGATCAGCCAGTAGACGCCGTCGCCGCCGGTGAGCAGGAAGCCGGTGCCGCCGTGCCGTTTCTGCTCGGCGAGGGCCTGGAGGGCGGTGTCCAGCGGGCCCGGCACCTCCTTGACCTGCCAGCGGTCGCCCAGTTTCTTCAGCGCCTCGGCGACCGGCAGGCGGTACAGCACACGGTGGATCGCCCGGACCCGCAGCGGGTAGCGGGCGGTGTCGACCAGGAGTACCAGGCCCCGGTCCCAGGGGCTGCGCGGCAGGTGGCGGTGCTCGCGCTGGAGCCGCAGGTACATTTCCCACCGGTGGTGGCCGTCGGCGATCAACGCCCGGCAGGTGGCCAGGTCGCGGCCGACCTCGGCGATTTCGGCGGGATCGGTGACGGCCCAGAGCCGGTGGTGGGTGCCGTCGGTGGTGGTCGTGGTGAGCAGCGGTTCGCCCCGGACGGCCCGTTCGACCACCCCGGCGGCGCCGCCGTTGCCCCGGTAGGTGAGCAGCAGCGGTTCGAGGTTGGCCCGGGTGGTGCGCATCAGGCCGACCCGGTCGGCGACCGGCCGGGGCATCACGTCCTCGTGCGGGAGCACCACGCCGGCCTCCCGGCCGCTGACGGCGAGGGCGCCGACCAGACCGCGCTGCAGCAGCTCGGGGGAGTCGCCGGTGGCGGGGACGCGTTGCTCGTAGACGTAGAGCGCGGGCTCCGGGTCGGCGGCCAGGACGCCCTCGCGCTGCCAGTCGCGCAGCAGCCGGGCGGCGTGCCGGTAGCGGGTGTCGCGGTCGGGGCGGTCGCCGGCGTCGTTGGGCTCGGGGCGCGGCAGGATCAGCCGGACCACGTTGTGCGGGTCGGCGGTCTCCAGGTCGAGCCGGCGGCCGGGGTCGACGACGTCGTACGGCGGTGAGGTGACCGCGGCCAGGGTGCCGACCCGGTCGGGGACGTACCTCAGACCTCGGAAGGGGGACAGGGACAGACCTGCGGTGGCGACGTGCCCGGGATCGCCGGGGCCGCCCTGCGGAGACTCCACTCCGCTTTCTGCACTGGGTGTGCTCATTCTGGGCATCGTAATCGGGTACGCGTTGTTCAGAGATCTGAACGCCCGTGCCGATCGGTGGGGCGGGCGTCGTGACCGAGGGCGAGGTACGCATGAGCGGTAGGCAGGAGAGGGTGGACGGCGGCGGACCCGGTGAGCCGGGTATGCCCGCCCGGTCGGGCGGTGCCACCGGTGGGGACGGTCCGGCCGAGGGCGGCGGCGTGCCCGCGCAGGGGCGGACGGGGGATCCGGCGGGGGACGTCTACGACTGGTTCCGCCGGGGCGGGGCGCTGCTCGCGCAGGGGAACCCGGCGGCGGCCGAGCAGCTGCTGGCGCGGGCGGCCGCCGCCGAGCCGCACTCGCGCAGCATCCGGGAGACGCTGGCGCGGGCCCAGTTCGACGCCGGTTCGTACGCGGCGGCGCTGGAGAACTTCCGGGCTGTCGCCCTGGCGGACCCCTCGGACGACTACGCTCAGTTCGGGTGGGGTGTGTCGGCCGCCCGGCTGGGCGACTTCGAGACGTCCGCCGAGCATCTGGCGCTGGCCGTGGCGATGCGGCCGGAGACGGACCACTACCGGGCGGCGCTGCGGCAGACCCGGGCGACCCTGGCGGCCCGCGCCGGGGCGTTCGGCCCTCTGCTGCCGGGGGCGCCCGGGTACCTGGAGGCCCCGCGGGCGTCCGGCGCGCTGCCGGGGAACGCGGAGTCCGAGGTGCCGGCCGACGGGGATCCGACGCAGTGACCGCACCGAAGGCGTGACCGCGACGGACGCGGTGAGCGCAGTGAACGCAGTGACTTTCGACGCAGTGACTTTCGACGCAGCGAATGAGGTAGAGCAGGCATGACCGAGACGGCCACCACCGCGCGACGGACCGCCCCGGGCGGGAGTGAGCACCCGCTCACCGAGGCGTACGACACGGCGCTGCTGGACCTCGACGGCGTGGTCTACGCGGGCCCGAACGCGATCGAGCACGCCGTGGACTCGCTGGCGACGGCGCGGACGACCGGGATGCGGCTGGCGTACGTGACCAACAACGCCTCCCGGCCGCCCCGGGTGGTGGCCGCCCACCTGACCGAGCTGGGTGTGCCGGCCGAGCCCGCCGACGTGATCAACTCGGCCCAGGCGGCCGCCCGGGTGGTGTCCGAGAAGGTGCCGGCCGGGGCGAAGGTGCTGGTGGTGGGCGGTGCGGGCCTGGAGGAGGCGCTGGCCGAGCGCGGCCTGGTGGCGGTCCGCACGCTGGCCGAGGAGCCGCTCGCGGTGGTCCAGGGTTACGACGCCTCGGTCGGCTGGACGCACCTGGCGGAGGCCTCGTACGCCGTGCAGCAGGGGCTGCCCTGGGTCGCGTCCAACACCGACCTGACGGTGCCGACGGCGCGCGGCATCGCGCCGGGCAACGGGACGCTGGTCGCGGCGGTGCGCGCGGCGACGGGCGTGGAGCCGGAGGTGGCGGGCAAGCCGCTGCCGCCGATGCACCGGGAGACGGTGCTGCGGACGGGCGCGCAGCGGCCGCTGGTGGTCGGGGACCGGCTGGACACCGACATCGAGGGCGCGTTCAACGGCGGGGTGGACAGCCTGCTGGTCTTCACCGGGGTGACCACCGCGGCGGAGCTGCTGGCCGCGGTGGTGGAGCACCGGCCGACGTACCTGGCCGCGGACCTGCGCGGGCTGCTGGTGCCGCACCCGGTGGTGACGGAACAGCCGGGTGGCGGCTTCGGCTGCGGCGGCTGGACCGCGGTGGCCGAGGGCGGCGTGCTGCGGCTGGAGGGCGTCGGGGCGGACCGCTGGGACGGCCTGCGGGCGCTCTGCGCGGCGGCGTGGACGGCGCTGGACGCGGACGGCGAGCCGGTCGACGGGCGGAAGGCGCTGGCCGAGCTGGGCTTCTGACCGGCCCCGACCCGTCCTGGGCGGGCGGCCGGGGTCAGAGGAGGGTGCGCAGCCGCAGCAGATCGCGGAAGCCGGCCTCCAGCCTGACCCGGCCGCCCGCCCAGGCGGCCGCGAAGTTGAGCCTGCCGTCGACCAGGGCCACCAGGTCGTCGCTGGCCATGGTGAGCCGGATCTCGGCCTTCTCGGCGGGGGCCCCGGGAGCCTCGGTGACGTCCTGGATCCGGCCGTCGCGGAGCCGTCCGGAGAAGGTCAGGTCGAGGTCGGTGATCCGGCAGGTGAGCGAGCGGTCGAGGGAGGCCGCCGTGCGGACGTCTCCGGTGGACTTCGCCATGTTCCGGCTGAGCTGCTCCAGTGCCTCACGGCACTCCTCGGCGTTGGCCATGGCGGTGGGTCCACTCCTCGGTACGGCGTCCGGCCTGTGGCGGGCGGCGGCGGTGACTGCGGGCCACGGTACCGCAGGAGGGTTTTGGCGGTAGCGTCGTCAGTGGGGTGCCCGGACGTTCCGGACACCCGACGGCGACGGAGCGATGCGCGCAGGCGCTTAGGAGGCACCCGGATGCTGCCGAAGACGGTGCGGGGAGCGGTGGAGGTCGCCGCCGGGCTGGTGGAGGAGGTCGGCAAGCGGGTCGTCGGGACGGCGGCGGAGCTGCTGGAACGGACCGGGATCGACGTCACCGAGGTGGAGCGCCGGTTCGGCGGGCAGTTCCCGCCGTCCGCCAAGCAGCTCCAGACGCTGGCGGAGGAGGCGGTCACCGCCGGACGGGCCGGGGTGGACCTGGCGGTCGGTGTGGCGCGCGGCGAGGTGGAGAAGGCCTTCGAGCGGGTCGGCGACCAGGTGACCAAGGTCGGTGTGGTGCTCGCCTATCTGGAGAGCAGACTGCGTGAGGTCCAGGACGGGGACGGGCCGGCGGGTACGACGGTGGTGCCGGCTCCGGCTCCCCGGGCGGACGATCTGTTCGGGCGTGGCTGGGAGCAGGAGGACGGTCCCGCGGTCCGGGTGATCGGCGAGCCGATAGCGGCCGAGCGGGTCGAGGTCGACGAGCCGGTGGAGGTCGATCCGCCGGTGCCGCCCGCAAGGCCCGCGAAGGCCGTGCGGGAGGTCCGGGACGTCCGGGACGTGCGGGATGTTCGGGACGTGAAGGACGTGGAGCCCGAGAGCCCGGCACGCACCGGGGAACCCGTGGGTCCGGCCGAGCCGGCGGCGGGGAAGCCGGTGAAGAAGCAGGCCGGGAAGGCCACCGCGCGGCCGGCCACGGAGAAGCCGGCCCCGGCCGGGAAGGCCCCCACCGGAAAGACCCCCACCGGGAAGGCCTCATCGGAGAAGGCCGCCACGGACAGGACCCCGGCCGCGAAGGCGCCCGCCAAGAAGGCCGCTGCCAAGAAGACGGCGGTGAAGAAGACCGCCGTGACGAAGAGCTCGGCCACCCGAAGGACAGCGGCCGCAGGGCAGGAGATGCCCGCCAAGCGAACCGCCACGAGGAAGACCACCGTCCGGAAGACCAGCACGAAGAAGCCCGATGCCTGATACCGAACCGATCACCGGGGAACTCCTGCCGCCGGGCGGCGAACCGACCCCGACCGGCCACCCCGTCGTGGACGCCGGGCTGGCCCGGCTGGCGGCGCTGGACGGGGTGCCGACCGAGGCGCACCCCGCGGTGTACGAAGATGTTCACCAGCGGCTCACCGACACGCTGGCCGCGCTCGACCAGGAATGACCCGCCAGGAATGACCCGTAGGAGCTGAAACACCAGTGGCAGTGGCACGACGCCGTCTCGACGCGGAGCTGGTCCGCCGCAAGCTGGCCCGGTCGCGCGAGCACGCGTCCGAGCTGATCGCGGCCGGCCGGGTGACCGTCGGCGGCACCACCGCGACCAAGCCGGCCACCCAGGTGGAGACCGCGGCGGCGGTCGTGGTGGCGAAGGACGAGAACGACCCCGACTACGTCTCCCGGGGCGGTCACAAGCTCGCCGGGGCCTTCGCGGCGTTCGTGCCGCAGGGCCTGGTGGTCGAGGGGCGCCGGGCGCTGGACGCGGGCGCGTCCACCGGCGGGTTCACCGATGTGCTGCTGCGAAGCGGCGCGGCCGGGGTCCTGGCGGTGGACGTCGGCTACGGCCAGCTCGCCTGGTCGCTGCAGAGCGACGAGCGGGTGACGGTGATGGACCGCACCAATGTGCGCGAGCTGACCCTGGAACTGATCGGCGGCACCCCCGTCGACCTGGTGGTCGGCGACCTCTCGTTCATCTCGCTGGGCCTGGTGCTGCCGGCGCTGGCCGCCTGCGCCGCCGAGGACGCGGACCTGGTGCTGATGGTCAAGCCGCAGTTCGAGATCGGCAAGGACCGGCTCGGCAACGGCGGTGTGGTGCGCAGTCCGCAGCTGCGGGCCGAGATGGTCCGGCAGGTGGCCGGGCAGGCCTGGGAGCTCGGGCTGGGCGTGCGGGCGGTCACCGCGAGCCCGCTGCCGGGCCCGTCCGGAAACGTCGAGTACTTCCTCTGGCTGCGCCGGGACGCCCCCGCGCTGGACCCCGCGGAGGCGGACCGGGCCGTCGCCGAGGGCCCCCGATAGGGTGCTTTGCGGGCGTCCGGTCCGTCATGCTGAGTGACGCGGCCGCACCGGGCCGAGGGCGACCCGGCAGGCGTAGGGAGAGGGCAGCGGCATGAGTGAGGAACGTACGGTCTTCCTGATCGCGCACACCGGCCGGGAGGCGGCGCTGCGCAGCGTCGAGGGCCTGGTGCACGGGCTGCTGAAGGCGGGCATCCGGATCAGACTGCTCGCGGCCGAGGCGGTGGACCTGGATCTGCCGGACGGGGTCGAGCGGGTGGCCGGGGGGCCGGGCGCGGCGGACGGCTGCGAGCTGATCCTGGTCGCGGGCGGGGACGGCACGCTGCTGCGCGGGGCGGAGCTGGCGCGCGAGCACGGGCTGCCGATGCTGGGCATCAACCTGGGCCGGGTGGGCTTCCTCGCCGAGGCCGAACGGGACGATCTCGCGGTGGTGGTCGAGCGGGTGGTGGACGCCGACTACGAGGTCGAGGAGCGGATGACCATCGATGTCATCGTGCGGACCAACGGCGACGCGGTGCACCACGACTGGGCGCTGAACGAGGCGTCGATCGAGAAGGCCTCCCGGGAGCGGATGCTGGAGGTGGTGACCGAGGTCGACGGCCGTCCGGTCTCCAACTTCGGCTGTGACGGGGTGGTCTGCGCGACGCCGACCGGTTCGACGGCGTACGCGTTCTCCGGCGGCGGCCCGGTGGTGTGGCCGGAGGTGGAGGCGCTGCTGATGGTGCCGATCAGCGCGCACGCGCTGTTCGCCCGGCCGCTGGTGACCTCGCCGGACTCGGTGCTGGCGGTGGAGGTGCAGCCGAAGACGCCGCACGGGGTGCTCTGGTGCGACGGGCGGCGCTCGGTGGAACTGCCGGCCGGGGCGCGGGTGGAGGTCCGCCGGGGCCAGACGCCGGTGCGCCTGGCCCGGCTGCACCGGGCGCCGTTCACCGACCGGCTGGTGGCCAAGTTCGCGCTGCCGGTGACGGGTTGGCGCGGGCGCTCGCAGACCCCCTGAGATCCTGACGGTCCCCGAGCCGCCCTGACGCCCAGTCAGACCGCCAGTGGCTGGCTGTCGTCGGTGGCGCTCCACCGGCCGCCGTCGGCCGCCCTGGCGGCGACGGCGACGAGTCGTTCGACGGCGGCGGGGACGGCCGGGGCGGGCACGGTGAGCGGGATCCGGATGTGGTTCTCGAAGGCGCCGTCGGAGCCGAAGCGGTTGCCCGCCGCGATCCGTACCCCGCCGTGTTCGCCGGCCCGGGCGATCGCCGCCCCGGACAGGCCGCCGGTGGCGACCCAGAGGCAGAGCCCGCCGGGCGGTTCGGCGTACGTCCAGCCGGGCAGGCGGGCGGCCAGCCCGGTGGCGAAGGCGGCGGCGGTGGCCCGCAGCCGGTCCCACTGGTGGGCGCGGACGGCCGGGAGCGGTTCGCCCATCAGCTCGGCGGCGATCAGCTGCTCCAGCACCGGGGCCCCGACGTCGCTGTAGACGCGCTCGGTGGCCAGCCGGCGGACCAGCGCGGGGGCCGCCCGCACCCAGCCGATCCGCAGTCCGCCCCAGAGCAGCTTGCCCGCCGAGCCGACGGTGACCACCTGGGCGGCCCGGTCCAGCGCGGCCGTCGGGCGGGGGAATCCGGCCCCTTCGGGCACGCCCCAGCCGAGTTCGGCGGTGGTCTCGTCGACCAGTACCACGGTGCCGGCGGCCCGGGCGGCGGCCAGCAGCTCGCGGCGCTGCTCCTCGCCGGTCAGCGCGCCGGTCGGGTTGTGGAAGTCCGGGATCACGTACGCGACCCTGGGTGCGGCGCCGCGCAGCACCCGGCGCCACTCGGCGAGGTCCCAGCCGGGCTGCTGCCGGGGGCCGCCCGGCCAGGCGTAGGGGACCGGCACCAGGCGGGCGCCGGCGAGCCGCAGCGCCTGGAGGGTGTGCGCGTAGCTGGGCGCCTCGACGGCGACCCGGTCGCCGCGGCCGATCAGCACCCGCTGGGCCAGGTGCAGACCGCCCATAGCGCCGGTGGTGATCAGGATCTGGTCGGGGGTGGTCGGCAGCCCGCGCTCGGTGTAGCGGCGGGCCACCGCCTCGCGCAGGACCGGGACGCCGGTCGGGAAGTGGCCGTGCCCGGCGGCGTACGCGGGCAGCTGTTCGAGGGCCCGGGCGGCCGCCGCGCCGAGGTGGGGCTGCGGGGCGGGCAGGGCGGCGACGCCGAGGTCGAGGGTGCGGCCCTGTTCGTCCGGCGGCACCGGGTGCAGCGCGTCACTGGGCGGCGGGGCGCCCTCGGGCAGGGCCGTCCAGCTGCCGGCGCCGCGACGGCTGCGCAGATAGCCGTCGGTGCGCAGGGTCTCGTACGCGGTGGCGACGGTGGTGCGGCTCAGCTCCAGGGCGGCGGCCAGTTCGCGCTCGGCGGGCAGGCGGGCGCCGACCGGCAGCCGGCCCTCGGAGACCAGCAGCCGGATCTGCCCGGCCAGCGTTCGGTAGGCGGGCCGGCGGGGGGTGGCGGGTTCGGGCAGCCGGGCGGTGCCGAGCAGCCGGGCGAGCGCGGGGGGAGTGACGGTGGTGTGCCAGTCGGCCATGGCTGATCAGTCCACTTGCTTGGAATTGGCCCTGGAGCGGGTCGCTTTGGCCTGCCCATCATGGCAGGGCGGCCGTCAAGTCCGCCACTGCCGGGCCTGTCGCCGGCGGTGCAGCACCACCAGCAGGAGACCCGATGGCCACCACGACCACGCCGACCCCCACGCCCACCGTCCGCCCGGAGCGGACCCCGCCCGCCGTCCGCCTGTTCGGCGACACCCACGCGCTGGGCCGCCGGCTCCCGCAGCTCGCCGTCGGGCTCTCCCTGTACGGCGCCAGCCTGGCGCTGATGCTGCGCTCCGCCCTCGGCCTCGACCCGTGGGACGTCTTCCACCAGGGCCTCCAGCGCACCGTGGGCCTCTCGGTGGGCGCCTGGGTGACCATCTGCGGCGCGGCCGTACTGCTGCTCTGGATCCCGCTGCGCCAGCGGCCCGGGGTCGGCACCGTCGCCAATGTGCTGGTGCTCGGGGTGACGATGGACCTCACCCTGCGGGTGGTCGGCACCCCCGGCGGACTGCCCGGCCGGATCGCGCTGATGACCGCCGGCATCGTGCTCAACGGCCTGGCCACCGGTCTCTACATCGGCGCCCGGCTCGGCCCCGGCCCGCGCGACGGCCTGATGACCGGCCTGCACCGGCGCACCGGCCGCTCGCTGCGGCTGATCCGCACCGGAATCGAACTGACCGTTCTGGCCGCCGGCGTTCTGCTGGGCGGCACCGTCGGCGTCGGCACCGTCGCGTATGCGCTGGCCATCGGCCCGCTCGCGCAGTTCTTCCTGCGCTGGTGCACCGTGCCCACCGCTTCGCGAACCTCCCGGAAGGGATGAACTTGCGGGCGCCAGGTTGCCGCTCGTCGCGCGCCGGGGGTGGAACCTCGTAAGGTCGTCACCGTGTTGGACGAGATGCGGATACGGGATCTTGGGGTCATCGACGATGCGGTGGTCGAACTGGCTCCCGGCTTCACCGCCGTGACCGGTGAGACCGGTGCGGGCAAGACCATGGTGGTGACCAGCCTCGGCCTGCTGCTCGGCGGACGCGCCGACCCGGGCCTGGTGCGCAACGGCACCGGACGCGCGGTCGTGGAGGGCCGCCTCGAACTGCCCGCCGGCTCCCCGGCGGCGGTCCGCGCGGTCGAGGCGGGGGCCGAACTGGACGACGGCGCGCTGCTGATCAGCCGGACCGTCTCCGCCGAGGGCCGGTCCCGGGCGTACGTCGGCGGCCGGGCCGTCCCGGTCGGGCTGCTCGCCGAACTCGGCGAGGACCTGGTAGCCGTCCACGGCCAGACCGACCAGCAGCGCCTGCTCCGCCCGGCGCGCCAGCGCGGCGCGCTGGACCGGTACGCGGGCGAGGCGGTGGCCGGGCCGCTGGCCCGCTACCGCGAGGTCTACCGGCGGCTGCGCGAGGTCGCGGCCACCCTGGAGGAGCTGACCACCCGGGCCCGCGAGCGGGCCCAGGAGGCCGACCTGCTCCGCTTCGGCCTGGACGAGGTCGCCGCCGCCGAACCGGTCGGCGGCGAGGACGGCGAGCTGTCCGCCGAGGCCGAGCGGCTCGGCCACGCCGACGCGCTCTCCTCGGCCGCCACGATGGCCCACGCCGCCCTGGCCGGCGACCCGGCCGACCCGGAGGCGCTGGACGCCGGGACCCTGCTCGCGCAGGCCCGCCGCGCGCTGGAGGCGGTCCGCCACCACGACGAGCGGCTCGCCGCCCTCGCCGACCGGCTGAACGAGGTCGGCTACCTCCTCGCCGACGTGGCCGGCGACCTGGCCGGCTACGCCGACGACCTGGACGCCGACCCGGTCCGGCTGGCCGCCGTCGAGGACCGCCGGGCCGTCCTGGCCCAGCTGCTGCGCAAGTACGGCGGCCCGGAGAACTCCCTCGCCGAGGTGATCGCCTGGGCCGAGGCGGGCGCCGCCCGGCTCGCCGAGCTCGACGGCGACGACGAGCGGATCGACGAGCTCGGGGCCCAGGAGACCGCGCTGCGCGCCGAGTTGGCCGATCTGGCGGCCGAGGTCTCGAACGCCCGGCAGGCCGCCGCCGGCCGCTTCGCCGAGGCCGTCTCGGCCGAGCTCGCCGAACTCGCCATGCCGCACGCCCGGGTGACCTTCGCCGTCGGCTGGGTGGACGACCTGGCCGGGCTCGAGGTCGACGGCCGCACCGTCGCCTACGGTCCGCACGGCGTGGACGAGGTCGAGGTGCTGCTCGCCCCGCACCCCGGCGCTCAGCCCCGCCCGATCGCCAAGGGCGCCTCCGGTGGTGAGCTCTCCCGGGTGATGCTCGCCGTCGAGGTGGTCTTCGCCGGTGCCGACCCCGTCCCCACCTATCTCTTCGACGAGGTGGACGCGGGCGTCGGCGGCAAGGCCGCGGTCGAGATCGGCCGCCGGCTCGCCAAGTTGGCCGAAACCGCCCAGGTCGTGGTGGTCACCCACCTGCCGCAGGTCGCCGCCTTCGCCGACCGGCACCTGGTGGTGGAGAAGACCAACGACGGCACCGTGACCCGCAGCGGTGTCAAGGTGCTGAACGACGAGGAGCGGGTGCGCGAACTCTCCAGGATGCTGGCGGGTCTGGAGGATTCCGAGCTCGGCCGGGCCCACGCCGAGGAGTTGCTCGCCGCGGCCAGGGCCCCGCGCCACCGCTAGCCGTACGGGCGGCGGCCCTACGGACGACGGCGACGCGCCCCTCGGTGGCGCCGACTGTCCAAGAGGGCCGCCGACCTGGCATGGTGGCGGCTGGACACTGGCTTTCCAGTCCCGAGCGCCGTCGGCGGGCAATCCTCGCAGCGCGGCGTGAGTACCTGATCGAGTCGGATGCGAGACGACGTGGACCATTCCGCCGCACGGGCCACCGCGGCCGCCCCCGAGCCGGGGCAGCTGCGCGTGGTGCTCGTCCTGGCCGCCAGTACCGGCGGCATCGGTGCGCATGTGCGCTCCCTGGCACAGGGCCTGGTCGCGCACGGAGTGACCGTCACGGTCTGCGCCCCCGCCGGTACGGACGCGCTGTTCGGCTTCTCCCGCACCGGCGCCAGGTTCCACCTGGTCGACATCACCCCCACCGCGGGCGCCCGCAGCGACGCCACCGCGATCGGCGAACTGCGCCGCGCCTTCACCGGCGCCGACGTCGTGCACGCCCACGGCCTGCGCGCCGCCCTCCTCTCCGACCTGGCGCTGCGCACCGCGGGCCGCTTCCCGGGGCTGCGCCCGGAGACCCCGCTGGTGGTCACCTCGCACCACGCGCTGCTGGCCACCGGCATGGAGCGGAGGCTCCAGCGGCTGATGGAGCGTCGGGTGGCACGCGCCGCCGACCTGGTCCTCGGCGCCTCCTCCGACCTGGTCGCCCGGGCCCGTGAACTGGGCGCCACCGACGCCCGGCTCGGCCCGGTGGCCGCCCCGCCGATGCCCGAGGGCCGGCTGGAGCGGGCCGGGGCCAGGGCCGCGCTGCTCGGCGACGGCCCGGACCGCCCGCTGGTGCTGGCGGTCGGCCGGCTCGTCCCGCAGAAGGCCTTCGGGGTGCTGCTGGACGCCTCCCGCGAGCTGTCCGCCCTGGACCCGCGGCCGCTGCTGCTGGTCGCCGGAGACGGCCCGGAGGCCCCCGGGCTGCGCGAGCGGGTGGCCGCCGAGCGGCTGCCGGTCCGGCTGCTCGGCTACCGCACCGATGTACCGGACCTGCTGGCGGCCGCCGACCTGGTGGTGGTCAGCAGCCGCTGGGAGGCCCGCTCCCTGGTGGTCCAGGAGGCGATGCGGGCCGGGGTGCCGGTGGTCGCCACCGCCGTCGGCGGTATCCCCGAACTGGTCGGGGACGCGGCCGTGCTGCTCCCGCCGGGCGACCCGGCCGCCCTCGGCCGGGCGGTGCGCGAGCTGTTGGCGGATCCGGCCCGCCGCGAGCGGCTGGCCGAGGCCGGCCGCCAGCAGGCCCGGACCTGGCCGGACGAGGCCGCCACCGTCGCCCAGGTGCTCAGCACCTACGACGAGCTGGTCCAGCGCAGCGCGTAGGGCCGGTCCGGCGGGCCCTGCCCGGACCGGCCCAGGCTCAGACGGTGGCCTGTTCGGTGCGGTCGGCCGCCCGGCCGTCCGGCTGGGCGGACAGGTAGGCACCGCCGCAGGCCGTCAGCCGCAGCGCGGTGTCGATCAGCGGGACGTGGCTGAACGCCTGCGGGAAGTTGCCGACCTGGCGCTTCTCGCGCGGGTCCCACTCCTCGGCGAGCAGGCCCAGGTCGTTGCGGAGCGACAGCAGCCTGTCGAACAGCTCCCGTGCCTCCTGCACCCGGCCGATCATGGCGAGGTCGTCGGCCAGCCAGAACGAGCAGGCCAGGAAGGCGCCCTCGTGGCCGGAGAGGCCGTCCACGTTCTCGGCGTGGTCACCGCTCGAATCGTCGTGCGTCGGGTAACGGAGCACGAAGCCGTCCTCGGTGGACAGTTCGCGCTGGATGGCCTCGATGGTGCCGATGACCCGCTTGTCGTCCGGCGGGAGGAAGCCGACCTGGGGGATCAGCAGCAGCGAGGCATCCAGCTCCTGGCCGCCGTAGTACTGGGTGAAGGTGTTGCGCTCCGCGTCGTAGCCCTTCTCGCAGACGTCCCGGTGGATGGTCTCGCGCAGCTCGCGCCAGCGCTCCAGGTGGCCGTCGGAGGGCGCGTCCTCGGGGGTCTGTTCCAGCAGCTTGATGGTGCGGTCGACGGCGACCCAGGCCATCACCTTGGAGTGGACGAAGTGGCGGCGCGGGCCGCGCACCTCCCAGATGCCCTCGTCCGGCTCCTGCCAGTGGTCCTCCAGGTACTCGATCAGCCGCAGCTGGAGGTGGTGGGCGTGGTCGTTGCGGACCAGGCCGGTCATGTGGGCGAGGTGCAGGGCCTCGACGACCTCGCCGTAGACGTCGAGCTGGAGCTGGCCGGCCGCGCCGTTGCCGACCCGGACGGGCTGGGAGCCCTCGTAGCCGGGCAGCCAGTCCAGCGAGGACTCGGTCAGCTCGCGCTCGCCAGCGATGCCGTACATGATCTGCAGGTTCTCCGGGTCCCCGGCGACGGCGCGCAGCAGCCACTCGCGCCAGGCCTTGGCCTCGTCCCGGTAGCCGGTGCGCAGCAGTGAGGAGAGGGTGATGGCGGCGTCGCGCAGCCAGGTGTAGCGGTAGTCCCAGTTGCGCTCGCCCCCGATGCCCTCGGGCAGTGAGGTGGTGGGGGCGGCGACGATGCCACCGGTCGGGGCGTAGGTGAGGCCCTTGAGGGTGATCAGCGAGCGGATCACGGCCTCGCGGTAGGGGCCCTGGTAGGTGCACTGGCCGGCCCACTCGTGCCAGAAGTCGGTGGTGGCGTCGAGCATCTCCTCGGCGTCCGGGGCCTTCGGGGCCTCCAGGTGGGAGGCCTGCCAGGTGAGCGCGAAGGCGATCCGCTCACCGGCGGTGACGGTGAAGTCGGCGTAGGTGGTGAGGTCGCGGCCGTAGGTCTCGGCCTCGCCGTCCAGCCACACCGAGTCGGGGCCGGCCACGGCGACGGTGCGGTGGCCGCCGTCGGCCTGCTCGACCCGGTGCACCCAGGGCACGATCCGGCCGTAGCTGAACCGCATCCGCAGCGCCGAGCGCATCCGGACGGTGCCGGCCACGCCCTCGACGATCCGGATCATCTGGGGGACGGAGTCGCGGCCGGCCAGCGGGCGCGGCGGCATGAAGTCGATCACCCGGACGGTGCCGCCCTGGGAGTCCCACTCCTGCTCCAGGACGAGCGAGTCGCCCCGGTAGCGGCGCCGGTCGGCGGGGACGGCCGGCGCGGCGGCGGTGGCCGGGGGCATCCGTAGTCCGCCGGTGCCGGCGAAGCGGACGGGCGGGACGGCCGGCGCGGCGGCCGGGGCGGGTAGGTCGACGGCCATCACCTCGGCCGGCCCGATCCGCCAGAAGCCGTGTTCATCGGTGCCGAGCAGGCCGGCGAACACGGCCGGCGAGTCGAAACGGGGCAGGCAGAGCCAGTCCACTGCTCCGTCCCTGCTGACCAGGGCGGCGGTCTGCATGTCCCCGATGAGTGCGTAGTCCTCGATACGGCCGGCCACGTGGATCTCCAGTTCGCAATGTGGTCACGACGCATCGGCGATCCGAGGAGAGCGAGCGGTCTGCGGGGCCGGGTGGTCACCCCGGGACGTCCGGCCCGCCGGGGGGTGGTGGCGGGCCTTGCTGGAGTGTCCGCGCGGGGCTCGGTCGAGTCCCTGGGTGGGTGGAAGAAGCTGGATTACGGGGAGGTCCGGTCGCGCATCGGGGACCGAGAGGTGTCCTGACCCTCCCACGCCCTCCGCGTGCTCTTGCTGTCGGCGATGCGTCCGTGCAGCTTACGACGGACGAAAGGGGCGAAGCACGCGGACGCCGCCTCGTGTGGCGCCACAATTCGGCGGAAATGCCGTGCATCGCGGTGGCTCGGCACAGGATGGCTCGGAAGGATCACCTCCGGATGACCCGTCCGGAGGGGCCCTGATGGCCCGGGAGAGAGCCCCGGAGTGGCCCGCTTCGGCCGGTGGTGCGACCGGTGTGAAAAGTGCGCCGGGTGGTGCGCCGGTGGTACGCCGCAGGTGCGCTCCCCGGGCGACCCGGGCGGGCCGGAACGCGTCCCGGCCGGGTCACTGTTACCCTGGTATCCCGTGGACCGGTGGGATCAAACGCCCCGGACCAGCCGAACCGACGACCCTCCGAGTGCCGTGCACCACACCGCACTCCCGTCGGCAGGCGACCCGCGAGCCTCCCGCCCACGTCACCTTCGACACGCGACCCACGGGAGCCCCCTCTTGGCACAGCCCCATTCCGGCAAGGCATCGAACGGCCGCGCCGTGACGACCAAGCACCTCTTCGTCACCGGGGGTGTCGCCTCTTCTCTCGGCAAGGGCCTCACCGCCTCCAGCCTGGGCGCACTGCTCAAGGCCCGCGGCCTGCGCGTGACGATGCAGAAGCTCGACCCCTACCTCAACGTGGACCCGGGCACCATGAACCCGTTCCAGCACGGTGAGGTGTTCGTCACCGACGACGGGGCCGAGACCGACCTGGACATCGGTCACTACGAGCGCTTCCTGGACACCAACCTGCACGGCTCGGCGAACGTCACCACCGGCCAGGTGTACTCGACCGTCATCGCCAAGGAGCGCCGCGGCGAGTACCTGGGCGACACCGTCCAGGTCATCCCGCACATCACCAACGAGATCAAGTCCCGGATCCGCCGGATGGCGACCGAGGACGTCGACGTGGTGATCACCGAGGTCGGCGGCACCGTCGGCGACATCGAGTCGCTGCCGTTCCTGGAGGCGGTCCGCCAGGTCCGCCACGAGGTCGGCCGGGACAACGTCTTCTTCGTGCACGTCTCCCTGCTGCCCTACATCGGCCCCTCCGGCGAGCTGAAGACCAAGCCGACCCAGCACTCGGTGGCCGCGCTGCGCAACATCGGCATCCAGCCGGACGCCATCGTGCTGCGCGCCGACCGCGAGGTCCCGCAGGCCATCAAGCGCAAGATCTCGCTGATGTGCGACGTGGACGAGGAGGCCGTGGTCGCGGCCATCGACGCCAAGTCGATCTACGACATCCCCAAGGTGCTGCACGGCGAGGGCCTGGACGCGTACGTGGTGCGCCGTCTCGACCTGCCGTTCCGCGACGTGGACTGGACCACCTGGGACGACCTGCTGCGCCGCGTGCACGAGCCGCAGCACATCGTGAAGGTCGCCCTGGTCGGCAAGTACATCGACCTGCCGGACGCCTACCTGTCGGTGACCGAGGCGCTGCGCGCCGGCGGTTTCGCCAACAACGCGCGGGTCGAGATCAAGTGGGTGACCTCGGACGACTGCACCACGCCCGAGGGCGCGCAGGAGCACCTCGGCGATGTGGACGCGATCTGCATCCCCGGCGGCTTCGGCGACCGCGGCGTGGACGGCAAGGTCTCCGCGATCACCTACGCCCGGGAGAACCGGATCCCGCTGCTCGGCCTCTGCCTCGGTCTGCAGTGCGTGGTCATCGAGGCCGCCCGCAACCTGGCCGGCCTGCCCGAGGCCAACTCCACCGAGTTCGACGCGGCCGCCAAGTACCCGGTCATCTCCACCATGGCCGAGCAGCTGGCGATCGTCGACGGCAAGGGCGACCTGGGCGGCACCATGCGTCTGGGCCTGTACCCGGCCAAGCTCGCGGAGGGCTCGATCGTCCGTGAGGTGTACGGCGGCGAGCAGTACGTCGAGGAGCGTCACCGCCACCGCTACGAGGTCAACAACGCCTACCGCGCGGACCTGGAGAAGACCGGCCTGGTCTTCTCGGGCCTCTCGCCCAAGGGCGACCTGGTCGAGTACGTCGAGTACCCGCGCGAGGTGCACCCCTACCTGGTGGCCACCCAGGCCCACCCGGAGCTGAAGTCCCGCCCGACCCGCCCGCACCCGCTCTTCGCGGGGCTGGTGAAGGCCGCCATCGAGATCAAGACGGCCGCGAAGTAGCGCACGCGCAGTAGCGCAGTAGTTCCGAGGTGTTTCACCGGACGGCGGCCCCGCGATTCCTGCGGGGCCGCCGTCCGGCGTTAGATTGTGTCGTACTGACGAAAAGGGGAGACCGATGGACGACCAGCAGCAGCCGCGGATCCGCGATGTGGCCGAGGAGTGGGAGGTCCGGGCCAGCGGGACGCCGTTCCAGGGCCGGGTCACCGGGGTGCGCACCGACGAGGTCCGGATGCCCGACGGCAGCTGGGCCCGCCGCGACTACCAGACCCACCCCGGCTCGGTCTCCGTCCTCGCCCTGGACGACCGGCAGCGGGTGCTGATCCTGCGCCAGTACCGCCACCCCGTCCGCCAGCGCCTCTGGGAGCTGCCGGCCGGCCTGCTCGACGTCCCCGGCGAGAACCCGCTGCACGCCGCGCAGCGGGAGCTGTACGAGGAGGCGCACTGCGCGGCCGGCAGCTGGCGGGTGCTGGTCGACTTCTACACCTCGCCCGGCGGCACCGACGAGGCGGTGCGGCTCTTCCTGGCCACCGACCTCTCCGAGGCCGAGGGCAAGCGCTACGAGGCGCACGGGGAGGAGCTGGAGATCGAGGTCGCCCGGGTGCCGGTCGCCGAGCTGATCCGGCTGATCCAGGCCGGCGAGCTGCACAACCCCACGCTGATCACCGGCACCCTCGCCGTGCACGCCGCGCTCACCGGCCCCGGCGGGCTGGACGCGCTGCGCCCGGCCGACTCGCCGTGGCCGGCCCGGCCGTTCCGGGCATGAGCGGACGGCTTTCGCACGCCCAGTTGATCCGCCGGGGTGATTTACCGGTTCGTACGACCGGATGGCACCTCAGCTGAGCCGGACGCTCGAACTACGCTTCGCAGACAGGGCGCCCGTCCCGGGCCGCCTTCGCTGAGCGCTGGGTGACGTCGGGAGTGGCACGGGTGGCGAGGAAGACGGCGACGATGGACGCGGGGCCCGGCGCGCCCGCCGAGGGGGCCCCCTCGCTGCACCGGCTGCCCGCCGGGCCCGCGCTGTTCGTCGGCCGGCGGGCCGAACTGGCCGCGCTGCGGGCCGCCGCCGCCCGCCCGGCGGAGGGCCGCAGCACCGTCCTGGTGCTGGCCGGCCGCCCCGGCTCCGGCCGTACCACCCTGGCCGTCCGGTTCGCCGTCACCGTCGCCGCCGACTACCCCGACGGCGTGCTGTTCGCCCGGCTGTCCGCACCCGACGGCGGCCGGGTGCCGCCCGCCCGGGCCGCCCGCCGGCTGTTGGAGCAGCTGGGCGCGGACGTCGCCGCCGTCCCGCTGCCCGGCGCCGCCGCGGACAGCCGGGACGAACCGGCCTGTGTCGCGCTGCGCGAGGCGCTGGCCGGGCGGCGGGTCCTGCTGCTGCTGGACGACGTGCGGGACGCCGGACAGCTGTGGCCGCTGCTCGCCGACGAGCCCGGCTGCCTGGTCCTCGCCACCACGGCGGGACCGCTCACCGGCATCGAGGACATCGACCCGGTGATCCTCGGCGGCCTCGACCGGCAGGCCTCCGGCGAGCTGCTCGGCGACCTGGTCGGCGGCACCCGGATCGGCTGCGACCCGGTCGGCGGGGTCGATCTCGCCGAGACCTGTGGCTCCCGGCCGGCCGCGCTGCGGCTGATGGCCGGATGGCTGCGGGGCAACCCCGAGGCGGCCGTCACGGACGCGGCGCAGGAGCTGGCCAGGGTGGTGGGGGAGGAGGACCCGAAGGCGGACCGGTCGGCGGACCGGCAGCCGGACGCGCGGTCGGATCCGCGGTCCGAGGTGGAGCCGGAGAAGAAGACGGAGCAGCGGCCCGAGCGGGCCGGGCGGTCGGTGACCGGGGTCAAGGGCGGCCGACGGGCAGCGGCCGACGGGCGGGCCGGCCGGGGAAGGCGGACGGAGGCCAGGGGCGGCGGGAGCGGTGGCGGTCACGGTGCCGGGCAGGCCGTGGGGAGCTCCGCCGGGAAGACGGCCGCGCCGGAGACCGCCGCGCCGCCCGCAGCGGCCCCGGCGGCCGGCCCGGCGGACTGGGTGAAGCCGGGCCCGGAGCCCGCCGAGCCCGTTCCCGTCCCCGACAACGACCCGCTGATCGGCGCGTTCACCCTGCTGTACGCGACGCTGCCGGCCGCCCAGGCGCGGCTCCTGCGCGCGCTCACCCTCGCGCCCGCCCAGACCGCCGACCTGCGGACCGCCTCCGCCCTGGTGGGCTGCCCGGCTCCGGAGGCGGCCGCGATGCTGGCCGCGCTGGCCGAGCTGGAACTGCTCGGCGAGGAGCCGCCCGCCGCCGACGGAACCCCCCGCTACCGGGTGCCCGGCCGGCTCCACCCCCGGCTGGTCCGGCTGCGCGAGCGGGAGGACCGGCCCGCCGAGATCGAGCTGGCCCGGGCCCGGCTGCTGGAGCGGCTCGTCCGGCTCACCGACTCCGCCCGCGCGCTGCTCGACCCGGCCGGCGGTCCCGGCCCCGACCCGCTGCCCGGCCCGTTGCGGCTGCGCTCCGCCGACCACGCCCGGCAGTGGCTGCTCGGCGAGCGGGACCAACTGCTCGGTGCCGTCGCCGACGCGATCGGCCAGGGCGACCTGGACGGCTCGGCCGGCCGGCTGGTCACCGCCCTGCTGCGGGCCCTGCCGCTGACCGAAGGCGCCGCGCCCGCCGACCTCTACCAGCTGCACGAACTGGTGCTGACGGTGGCCGAGCGGCACGGCAAGGCCCGGCGGGCGGCCGCCGCGCTGCTCAACCTGGGCGACCTGCAGGCCGCGGCCGGCTGCTGGGAGCGGGCCGTCACCCATTACCGGGCCGCCCTGGAGCACGCCAGGGCGGCCGATGACGAGGCCGCCTGCGCCCGGGCCCTGGAGGGCGCGGCCGGCTGTCACCGGGCGCTCGGCGACGCGGTGCGGGCGGCGGACTGGTACGGCCGGGCGCTCGGCCTGCGGCAGTCGATGGGGGACCAGCCCGCCGAGGCCAGACTGCTCGCCCGGGTGGCCGAGGCACACACCGCGCAGCGCCGTTTCGAGGAGGCCGAGCGGGAGTACCGGGCCTCGCTCGTGGTGCTGCGCAGGCTGGGCGACGAGCGCGGCCGGGCGGCCGTCGGTGCCGCCCTGGCGGACCTGCGGGAACGCTTCGACAGCGGGTGGTAGCCGGAGCTTCGGGAGTATTGTCGAATATGCCCGGTTGGGGTGCATTTGGCGGGAAGATCACTGGGGAAGCCTACGAACCTGCCAATGTGTCCGGCAGATTTATTCACTTTGGAAGGCTGACACGCCGCCTGGGCTTCATTACACTCGAACTCAGCGCGCAGAAGTCTGTGCCCCGGTGTCGTCCGGCGGCTTCCCCCTATGCGCGTCGCCCGCCGGTCTTCTCCGGTAGGGACCCCCATGGCAAGAGGACGTGTTTAGCCGTGAAGGTCGGCATCCCCCGCGAGGTCAAGAACCACGAGTACCGCGTGGCCATCACGCCCGCCGGCGTGCATGAGCTGGTCCGCAACGGACACGAGGTCTACGTCGAGGACAACGCCGGTGTCGGCTCCTCGATCCCCAACGAGGAGTACGTGGCCGCCGGTGCCACCATCCTCCCCACCGCCGACGAGGTGTGGGCCACCGCCGACCTGCTGCTGAAGGTCAAGGAGCCCATCGCCGAGGAGTACCACCGTCTGCGCAAGGGCCAGACCGTCTTCACGTACCTGCACCTGGCGGCCGACCGCGCCGGTACCGACGCGCTGATCGCCTCCGGCACCACCGCCATCGCGTACGAGACCGTGCAGCTCGCCAACGGCGCCCTGCCGCTGCTCGCCCCGATGTCCGAGGTCGCGGGCCGGCTGGCCCCGCAGGTCGGCTCGTACCACCTGATGCGCCCGGCCGGCGGCCGCGGCGTGCTGCCCGGCGGCGTGCCCGGCACCCACCCGGCGAAGGCCGTCGTCATCGGCGGTGGCGTCTCCGGCTGGCACGCGGCCACCATCGCCATCGGCATGGGCTACGAGGTGACCCTGCTCGACCGCGACATCAACAAGCTGCGCGAGGCCGACAAGGTCTTCGGCACCAAGATCAAGGCCATCGCCTCCAACGCCTTCGAGCTGGAGAAGGCCGTGCTGGAGGCCGACCTGGTGATCGGCGCCGTGCTGATCCCGGGCGCCAAGGCCCCGAAGCTCGTCACCAACGAGCTGGTCTCCCGCATGAAGCCGGGCTCCGTGCTCGTCGACATCGCCATCGACCAGGGCGGCTGCTTCGAGGACTCGCACGCCACCACGCACGCCGACCCGACCTTCAAGGTCCACAACTCGGTCTTCTACTGCGTGGCGAACATGCCGGGCGCCGTCCCGAACACCTCCACCTACGCGCTGACCAACGCCACGCTGCCCTACATCGTGGAGCTGGCCAACCGTGGCTGGAAGGAGGCGCTGCGCCGTGACCCGGCCCTGGCCAAGGGTCTGAACGTGCACGAGGGCCAGATCACCTTCGGCGCCGTCGCCGAGGCCTTCGGCCTGGAGTCCGTCTCCCTGGAGACCGTGCTCGCCTGATCGTCTCACCCCGGCCCGGGGCGGTGCGTGCCCTCGTCGGCGCCCCGCTCCGGACCGGGCCGCCCCCGCGGGGCGGCCCGTTGGCCCCCGACCCGCTCCCCTCGGGCCGGGGGCTTCGCCGTGCCCGCGAACGGACGGTGGCCCGGGTGGGTCGCTCTGTCGTCAATTTCTGTGGGTCACGTCACCCGCCCCCGGAAACGTTAGAGTCAGGGGCCCGCCCATCCCTTGACAGAGGGTTGCCCGATAGTCGACACATCCGGCCCACTACCGTGGATTGTGTTGCTGCGAACGCCTTGAACGGCCTAGAGTCGCAAACCGTCGGCATGCTGCCACGCTGACGAATCGACATAGAGTCCTGGATGCCCAAGGAGGTAAGACGACTTGTGAATGAGTCGACATTTGCTCCCGGGGGTGGTCAGCCAGGACTGGCGGAGCACGCCGCCGGACTGCCGAGTGAGGAGCCCGGGGCCCGGCAGGCCACCGTGGGCTCGGCCGAGGTCGGCTCGGTCGCTCTCCGTACTTTCGAAGCACGCCAGACCACAGCACAGGTGACCGCGGTGACCGACTACGACGCCGATCTGCCGGCCCACGGCCTGGCCTACGGCGAGTTCGCCTACGGCGCCTACGACGACCCGGACGCCGAGTACGAGCCGGACCCGGAGTACGCCGCCACGCTGGCCCCCGACGCCGCGCGCCAGCGCCGCGAGCGGGTCGGCCCGACCGGCCGGCCGCTGCCGTACTTCCCGATCCCCGCGCCGGTCGCCGAGCACGGCCCCGCGCAGATCATCGCGATGTGCAACCAGAAGGGCGGCGTCGGCAAGACCACGTCGACCATCAACCTGGGCGCCGCGCTGGCCGAGTACGGCCGCCGGGTGCTGCTCGTCGACTTCGACCCGCAGGGCGCGCTCTCGGTCGGCCTCGGCGTCAACCCGATGGAGCTCGACGTCACCGTCTACAACCTGCTCATGGAGCGCGGGCTGACGGCCGATGAGGTGCTGCTCAAGACGGCCGTGCCGGGCATGGACCTGCTGCCGTCCAACATCGACCTCTCCGCCGCCGAGGTGCAGCTGGTCAGCGAGGTGGCCCGGGAGTCCGCGCTGGCGCGCGCCCTGAAGCCGCTGCTGCCCGACTACGACTACGTCATCATCGACTGCCAGCCCTCGCTGGGCCTGTTGACGGTGAATGCGCTGACGGCCGCTCACAGCGTGATCGTCCCGCTGGAGTGCGAGTTCTTCGCCCTGCGCGGTGTCGCGCTGCTCACCGAGACCATCGAGAAGGTCTGCGAGCGGCTCAACCCCGAGCTGCGCCTGGACGGCATCCTGGCCACCATGTACGACTCGCGCACCGTGCACAGCCGTGAGGTGCTGGCGCGGGTCGTCGAGGCGTTCGGCGACCACGTCTTCCACACCGTCATCGGGCGGACCGTGCGCTTCCCGGAGACCACCGTCGCCGGCGAGCCGATCACGACGTACGCGACCAACTCGGTCGGTGCCGCCGCCTACCGCCAGCTCGCCAGGGAGGTGCTCGACCGGTGCCGCCCCGCCGAGTGAGTCTCCCGGGTGCCGACGAGCTGTTCCGGACCACCGGCGGGATGGCGCTGTCGCCGTCCCTCGCGCCGCGTCCGGCCGCCGAGGCGCCCAGACCGGAGACCGCGCGGGCCGTCAACGGTACGGACGGTGCCGAGGGCGCCGAGGGCACCGGCGAGGCCGGGCAGCCGCACGAGTACCAGCAGCAGCCGGCCGCGGCCGGAAACCGGGCCGGGACCGCCGGGCCGGGGGCCGTGGTGCCGGCGCCTTCGCAGCCGGCCGGTGCGCAGACCGCGCCGGGCGGCCGGACCGCCGCCGCTCCGGCGCAGCGCCAGCACACCGGTGCCGCCGAGGAGCAGGCCGGGACCGCCGGGCGCTCCCGGGCACGCGGCCGTGCCCCGCGCCGCCCCACCGGGCGGGAACGGCACGACGAGAAGATCACCGTGTACGTGTCCGCGGAGGAGCTCATGGATCTTGAGCACACCCGTCTGGTCCTGCGCGGCGAGCACGGCCTGGCCGTGGACCGCGGCCGGATCGTCCGGGAGGCCATCGCGGTGGTGCTGGCGGACCTGGAGCAGCGCGGTGAGGCCAGCATCCTGGTACGGCGGCTGCGCGGCCGCTGAGCGGCGTCCGAGGGGCGTCCGGGGGGTGCCGGACGGCGCGCCGGGCGGGACCGAGCGGCGCGGGCCCGGGCCGGCCGGGCGCGTCCTGTGCATCGCGCGCGGCGTGTCGGCGGCACCGGCGGGGGGCGGGCGGCCCGGCCGGGTGAAGATGGACCGTCATGCCGAGCACCGCCGAACCGCCCGCCGCCGCTGGGACCTCCGTCGCCGTGGGGACCGCCGCCGCCGATGAGCCGCAGGGCGGCTTCCGGGTGCGGCTGGAGAACTTCGAAGGCCCCTTCGACCTGCTGCTGAGCCTGATCACCAAGCACCGGCTGGACGTCACCGAGGTGGCGCTGGCCACCGTCACCGACGAGTTCATGACGCACATCCGCGCCATGGGCCCGGACTGGGACCTGGACGCCGCGACCGAGTTCCTGGTGGTCGCCGCCACCCTGCTCGACCTCAAGGCCGCCCGGCTGCTGCCCGCCGCCGAGGTCGAGGACGAGGAGGACCTCGCCCTGCTGGAGGCCCGCGACCTGCTCTTCGCCCGCCTGCTGCAGTACCGGGCGTACAAGCGGGCGGCGGCCGTGTTCGGCGAGCGCTGGGCGGCCGAACTGCTCCGACACCCCAGGACCGCCGGCCTGGAGCCCCGGCACGCGGCGCTGCTGCCCGAGGTGGTGATCACCATCGGCACCGAGCGGTTCGCGCAACTGGCGGCCAGGGCGATGACGCCCAGGCCCGAGCCGGTGGTCTACGTGGACCACATCCACACCCCGCCGGTCAGCGTGCGCGAGCAGGCGGGGCTGGTGGCCGGGCTGCTCGGCGAACTCGGGGAGGCGTCGTTCCAGCAGCTGGTCGCGGACGCGCCGGACACCCTGGTGGTGGTCGCCCGTTTCCTGGCGCTGCTGGAGCTGTACCGGGAGCGGGTGCTCGCCTTCGAGCAGCCGGAGGCGCTGGGCGAGCTGCTGGTGCGGTGGGTGGCCGAGGCGGACCGGGGCGAGGTCGAGGTGACGGACGAGTTCGACCGGCCGGCGGGCGAGCGGAAGGAGGACGGGCGCTGATGGACGGCGGTCTGGAGAGCGGGGGCGTGGAGAACGGGGGCCCGGAGGCCGGCGTTCAGGAGGCCGGGGCTTCGGAAGGGGGCGGGCGGCCGGCGCGGCGGCCGCTCGGCCTGCCGGGGCGGCCGCGGGCCGAGGAGTGGCTGGAACCGGCCCCGCTGCCGGTGGTGCCCGGGCCCTCGGCCGCCCCGGCCGTCGGACCCGGGGTACGCACACCGGAGGCGGCGGGCCGGGTCGTGCACCAGAAGTCGGCCCCGCCGACTTTCTGTGACGGCGGTGACGGTCGTGACGGCGGCGGCACGGGGGAGGGTTTCGGACTCAAGGCCGAGCTGGAGGCGATCCTGATGGTCGTGGACGAGCCGACCGGGGAGGCCCACCTGGCGTCCGTCCTGGAACGGCCCCGGGCCGAGGTGGCGGCGGTGCTGCGCGAGCTGGCGGCCGAATACACCGCCCAGGGCCGGGGCTTCGACCTGCGCCTGGTGGCCGGCGGCTGGCGGTTCTACACCCGGGCCGAGTGCGCGCCCGCCGTGGACCGCTTCGTCCTGGACGGCCGGCAGGCCCGGCTGACCCAGGCCGCGCTGGAGACTCTGGCGGTCGTCGCCTACCGTCAGCCGGTGTCCAGATCGCGGGTCTCCGCCGTCCGCGGTGTGAACTGTGACGGCGTGATGCGTACCCTGGTACAGCGAGGACTGGTGGAAGAGGCCGGATCCGAGCCCGAAACAGGTGCGATCCTGTATCGGACGACGAACTACTTCCTGGAACGGATGGGGCTCCGCGGCCTGGACGAGCTGCCGGAGCTCGCTCCCTTCCTGCCCGAGGTCGACGACGTGGAAGCGGAGTCCCTGGAGGGCACGATGATCGCGGAGGCGGTCGCCGCCGCGCAGGCCGCGGACGGCAGAGGCGAGGCCGATCGGGCTGCGCCTGATCGGCAGGGGGCGGTGAGGTCGGCCGAAACGACCGCACATCCCAGACGGAACGACGTACGGACACTTTGATGCGTAGCAGTGGCAACGGCAGGAACAGCAGTGGCGGCGGAAGCGGCCGCGGCGGACAGGGCGGGGGCCGGGGCGGCGGCTCCCACGGGGGCGGCTCCGGCCGCGGTGGCTCGGGTTCGTACGGCGGTGGCTCGGGCTCCTCGCGGGGTGGCTCGGGTTCGTACGGCGGTGGCTCGCGTGACGGGTCCGGCTCGTACGGTGGCGGTTCGGGCTCCTCGCGGGGTGGCTCGGGTTCGTACGGCGGTGGCTCCGGTTCGCGGGGTGGCTCGGGTTCGTACGGCGGTGGCTCCGGTTCGCGGGGTGGCTCGGGTTCGTACGGCGGTGGCTCGGGCTCCTCGCGGGGCGGCTCCGGCTCGTACGGTGGCGGCTCGCGTGGTGGCTCGGGTTCGTACGGCGGCGGCTCCGGTTCGCGCGGTGGCTCCGGCTCGTACGGGCGGGACGACCGGCGCGACAGCCGTCGGGACGACCGGCGCGACGACCGCCGGTACCCCGACCGCCCGCTGCGGCCCGAGGAGCGGCGCTACGACCGCCCCGAGTACGGCGGCGGCCCCAACGCCACCCCCGCGCGCGGCGGTTTCACCGGGCGACGCCCCGGCCCGGCCCCGCGCCCGCGCCGCGAGGGCCAGGGTGCCCCGGGCGACCCGCGCCGCCAGCCCCAGCGCTCCCGCGAGCTCCAGGCCAAGATCGAGGACGCCGTCCTCGCCCGGCACGACAAGCCGGCCGTGAAGCTGCCCAAGACCTTCGGCGAGCCCGAGGGCGAGCGGCTGCAGAAGGTGCTGGCCCGGGCCGGCATCGGCAGCCGTCGGGCCTGTGAGGAGCTGATCGAGCAGGGCCGGGTCGAGGTCAACGGCAAGCTCGTGACCGAGCAGGGCAAGCGGGTCGACCCGCAGAAGGACGAGATCAAGGTGGACGGCCTGACCGTCGCCACCCAGTCCTACCTGTTCTTCGCGCTCAACAAGCCGGCCGGCGTGGTCTCCACCATGGAGGACCCGGACGGCCGCCAGTGCCTCGGCGACTACGTGACCAACCGGGAGACCCGCCTCTTCCACGTCGGCCGCCTGGACACCGAGACCGAGGGCATCATCCTGCTCACCAACCACGGCGAGCTGGCCCACCGCCTCACCCACCCCCGGTACGGCGTGACCAAGACCTACCTGGCCGCCATCCAGGGCCCGATCCCGCGTGACCTGGGCAAGCAGCTCGCCCAGGGCGTCGAGCTGGAGGACGGCTTCGCCCGCGCCGACAGCTTCAAGGTGATCTCCAACGTCGGCAAGAACTACCTGGTCGAGGTGACCCTGCACGAGGGTCGCAAGCACATCGTCCGCCGGATGCTGGCCGAGGTCGGCTTCCCGGTCGAGAAGCTGGTGCGCACCCACTTCGGCCCGATCGCGCTGGGCGACCAGAAGTCGGGCTGGCTGCGCCGGCTGACCAACCCCGAGGTCGGCCAGCTGATGCACGAGGTCGGCCTGTAGGGCCACCCGCCCGCCGGATCGTGAGGGTCCCCCGCCACTCGGCGGGGGGCCCTCACGCCGTTCGGCGGGGTCCCGCTGTGAACCCGGCCGCACCGCCGGTCACCGCCTTGTCAGCGTGATGATCCGTGGCCGAGGATTGCCACCTGACCACGACCCGCCGAGTGGCGGGACTGCGCCATCCGCGGCGCGGGTGCGAGGCGAACGGGGGAGCGGCGTCGTGTCCGATGCACCACTCAGCGCACTGGGACTGGCCGCGCCGGACGGACAGGTCTACGCGGCGCTGGTGGCCAATCCGCAGTCGACGGCGGAGGACCTGGCCGGCGCCTGCGGCCTGACGCTCCAGCAGAGCGTCCGCGCACTGGACCGGCTGGCGCAGCAGGGCATGGCGACCCGGGCACCGGTGGACCGCCACCGCTTCCTGCCGGTGGCCCCCGACGTAGCGATAGGCACCCTGATCGGCCACCGCGAGTCCGAACTGCGCCACGCCCGGGCCGAGATGCACCGTCTGATGGACGCCTTCCGGGAGGCCTCGCGCTACACCGACCCGGCGCACTCGGTCGAGGTGCTGACCGGTGGCGAGGCGATCGCGCAGCGGCTGGAGCACATCACGGAGACCAGCCAGTACCAGGTCCGCGGCTTCGACTGCCCCCCGTACATCCAGGACCCGGTGGCCGGCATCCCGTTGCAGCGCCAGCGGATGACCGAGGGGCTGCGGTTCCGGACGATCTACGACCGGGAGGCGGTGGCCTGGCCGGGCCGGCTGGAGAAGAACATCCTGGCCGGTGTCGCGGACGGCGAGGAGGCGAGGGTCCGGCCGGTCCTGCCGATGAAGATGGTCATCTCGGACGACCGGATGGCGATCATCCCGATCAGCGTCGGCGACAGCGTCCTCGACGCCGCCTATGTGATCCACCCCTCCGCGCTGCTCCAGGCGCTGGACACGCTCTTCGAGGCGGAGTGGGAGCGTGCGGTGCAGCTCCAGGCGGCGATCGGCGCCGACGAGGGGGCGCTGGAGCCGGAGGCCGACCACCGCAAGCTGCTCGGCCTGCTGGCGGCCGGCCTCACCGACGAGTCGATCGCCCGCTCGCTCGGCTGGAGCGCCCGGACCACCCAGCGCCGGCTGCAGAGCCTGATGCGCGCGCTGGGCGCCACCACCCGCTTCCAGGCGGGCATGGCGGCCCGGGAGCGGGGCTGGCTGTAGGGCGCGTCCAGGCGGGGGGCCGGGGCGGCGGGGCTCAGCTCCAGGGGGTGAGGCTCTCCCAGCGGCCGTCCGGGCCGCGTTCGACCTTCTCCAGGCCGACCACGGCGGTCCGGTTCAGCCGTCCGTAGATGTGCGGGAACAACACGCCGGGGGTGGCCCCTGGCGGCGGTGCGCCGTGCGGGGCCTCCCACCTGACCATCGGTTCCACCAGCGACTCCTCGATCAGCAGCACCATCAGCGGACCGGGGGTGTCGGCGAAGAAGGCGTTGGCCACCGCGAGTGCCGTCTGCTCGTCCGCCGAGCAGTGGATGAACCCGTCGGTGAGCAGCGAGGCGGTGGCGTACGGCCGGCCGGGGTCGGTCAGCCAGTCGTCCAGGGGGGCGAGGTGCAGGATCATGTACCTGTTCTACCTGAACGCCCGTCACGGCGGGGGTTCGCGCGGGGTGTCACAGGCCCGCCACCCTGGCGGTCGCCGACACCTCGTACACCAGCGTGACCGTCCGCCGCGCGCCCGGGCCGAGCGGCAGGTCCCAGCGGACGATGCCGTCGGCGTCGAAGGCGTCCGGCGGGGGGGAGCAGTCCTCCTTGCGCAGCCGCACCTCCACCGCCGACACCTCGGAGACCGGCACCCGCTCGCGCACCGCGACCAGCTGCTCGTCGCGCTCCTCCGGCCCGGAGAAGCGTGAGATGTGCAGCCGTACCGTCCGGGTGGTCACCGAACGCTGGGGGAGGCCCGTGGTGACCTGCCGCTCCTCGGTCTCGCGGACCACCCGGTAGCCGTCCGAACTGCCGAACGCCAGCTCGGCGTCGGCGCCCGCCGCCGTGAAGGGCAGCTCGCCCCGGCCGGTGAAGCCGCTGCCGCGGACCAGCTCCACCGGTCCGGCGAGCAGCGCGTGCCCGGCCGCGTTGCGGAACCGGACCACCTGGGTGACCAGCGCAGACAGCTCCGGCGCGCACGCGTACTCGCTGCTCGCCGGCACCGTGAAGCCGCTCAGCGGCACCCGGTGCGCCCGGCCGTCGGAGGGGACGGTGGCCGGTGCGGGCGCGCGCAGCACCCGGACCTCGCCGCCGTCGTCCACGCCCGGCACCGTCTCGGACGGGCCGAGGGCGCCGACCGCCTCCTCGCGCAGCTCGACCGCGACGGTGCGCCGCTCCTCGGCGCCGCGCTCGCGCAGCGTCAGCACGTCCTCGGCGAGCGCGGGTGGCTGGGTGGCCAGCGCGGAGCGGGCGGTGGAGAGGGTGAGCCGGACGCCCGTCCAGTCCTCGCCGGTGCGCTGCCAGACCACCGCCTCCGACTCCAGGTGCAGACCGCCGTCGGCCAGGGCGGCCCGGTAGGACGGCCGCCAGAGGGCGCACGGCACCAGGTGGCTGACGGTCAGCCGGACCGGGCCCGCGGCCCGCGCCTCGACGGTGAGTTCGAGGTGGGCGACCAGGTCGGCCGGCTCCTCCTCGGCCTCGTCGAGCGCGATCCGGGCCAGGGACCGCTCCTCCTCCAGCTCGCGCAGCCGGGAGCGGGTGGCGCGCAGTTCCTCGCCGTAGCGCTCGCGCTCGGCGTCCACCCGGTCCAGCTCGCGCGCCCAGCGGGCCCGCTCGACCTCGCCGGCGCCGGCGCCCTCGCCGATCTCGCGCAGCAGGTCCGCGCTGAGCTGGGCGAGCAGGGCCAGCCGAGCCTCCAGCCGGTCGTGCGACCGGTCCTCGTGGCGGGCCCGTTCGTCGAGCTCGTGGACGCGCCGGCGCAGCTCGGAGTCGCCCGGGCCCGGCGGCAGCGGGGCGTGCGGGGTCCAGGCACGCACGACGCGGGCGTCCAGCACCCGGGCGCCGCCACCGGCTCCGGTGGACCCGGCCGGTCCGGTGGCCTCGGCGCGCAGGGTGCGGTCGACCGTGAGCGCGGTGACCGGGCCGAGGCGCAGCCGCTGCACACCGGCGGCGAGTTCGACGGTGGCGGTGCGCTCGACCTGGCTGCGGTCCTCCAGACAGGTGACAGCGGTGACGGGGAGGGGGATCGTGCTGGTGCTCATCGTTCAGTTCCTCCGGTTTCCGCCGACGATGGCCTTTCCGGCCGGGATTCTGATCTGGTAGCCGCCGTCGAGCTCGGCCCGGCCGCCCGGCGGCAGCTCGACCCGCCAGAGCCGGGTGCTCGGCGGGCAGTCCGGCGAGGACACCGCCGGCGCGTGCCAGTCGGCCCGCTCCTCGATCCTGATCTCGGCGTCGGACGCGACCGGCACGCGCTCGCGGACCTCCACGGTGACGGTGTGGCCGAGCCGGTTCGCCAGCTCCACGTGCACCCGGTGGTCGAGCACGGTGCTGCTGTTCAGCATGCCCGTGGTGGACTCGCGCAGCTCGGTGCGGCGCGCCACCTCGATGCTCTCGGTGACGCCGGTGCCGAGCCGGCGCAGGCCGCCCGGCGCGAGGGTGGGCAGGGCGGCGGTGAGCAGGAACTCGTCGTCGACGGTGACCTCGACGGGACCGGCCAGGACGGCCCGGTCGGTCCGGTTCGCGATCACCAGCGTGCCGTACACCTTCTTTTCGACGGAGGGGACGGTGACGTACTCGGGGCGGACGCTCACCGGGATCTCGTCGATCGTGACGGTGTGCCAGGTGCCGTCGGACGGGATGTCGGCGGGCGCGGCGGCGTCGAAGCGGTGGTCGAAGGAGCCGGCCGAGACGCGGGGCGGTACGGCGTGGCGGGGGAGCGGGAGGGGCGGCAGGGCGGCGCCGGTCCGCTCGAACGAGGTTCTGGGGGCGGGCGGGCGGAGGATGCCACGGCGGGCGGCGGGTTCGTCGGGGCCGGCCAGGACGAGGGAGGGGTAGTCGAGGAGCGCGGCGTCGGGGGCGGGGGGTGCTTCGGGGGATCCGGGGGTGTCGGCGGTGCTGGTGCTGGTGGCGTTGGTGGATCCGGCGGCTTTGGCGGCGCCGGGGCCGGGGGCCGCGCCGCCCGCCCTGGCCCGGCGGGCGAGGACCGGCGCCGGGGCCGGTCCTCCCGGCTGGGGCAGGGGCGGCGACGGGGGCGCGCCGTAGCCGGCGAAGCCCGGGGGCGGCGGGAGCGGCTCGTCGGCGGACAGGACGCCTCCGAAGCGGGGCCCGCCGGGAGCGGCCGGGGCGACGGGGGCGGCAGCGGCGACGGGGGCCGCGAGGAACGGGGGTGTGGCGGCCGCGACGGCGAGCGGGCCCCGTCGGCGCGGCTCGGGGCGCGGGCCCGGCGCGTCGTAGCCGGTGAACAGGTCGGCCAGGCCCGCCGGGGGCTCGCGCCAGCCGGAGGGCGGCGGGGCGGGCTGGCTGCGGCCGATCCGCAGCGAGCGCAGCCGGGGCAGGTCGGTGCGCCGTTCCAGGTCGGCGGTGGAGAGGGCGAGGCGCACGCCCGTCCAGTCCTCGCCGGTCTGCTGGGCCACCGAGGCGCGCAGGACCAGCCGTCCGGTGTCGGACCCCTGCCGGTACGACAGGCGGTAGGCGGGCACCCAGCGGGCGGCCGGGACGCCGTACTCCACCTCGATGTGGAGGTCGGTGGTGTTCGCGGTGGTGCTGTCGGCGGTGTCGGAGGGCGTTTCGTCGGGCGTGGCGGGGGTGGTGAGGGTGAGCAGGACGGTCGCGGAGGTCTCCACGGGCCGGGCCGGTTCGGCCGTCGAGGCACGCTCCAGCCGGTCGGTGAGCACCTCGGTGCGGTGCTCGGCGAGTTCGAGCTCCCGGGTGAGCGCCTCGGCCCGCCGGTGCAGCCCGGTCAGCCGCTCGTCGACGAAGTCGGCCAGCTCCAGCCAGGCGTCCGCCGGTGTCCGGCGATGCGGGTCGCCGTGCCGCCGCTGCGGTGGCACGGCGCGCAGCGAGGCCGTCTCGGCGATGGCGGTGAGGACCAGCCGGTGCCGCTCGCGGACGGCGCTCTCGCTCTCCCGGGCATCGTTCAACTCGCGTCGGAGATCAGGGAGTTCGGCGGTCGTGCGGAGCTCTGCGACCGGTTCGAGCCGGGCCTCGGTGACGGCGGTGCCCGGGGGAGCGTCGAGCACCCTGGCCCGCAGCGTACGGCCGTCGAGCACCCGGGGCAGTCCGGTCAGCCGAAGCCGCCCGCCCGGCGGCACGGCCACCCGGGCCCGACGGCGGCAGACCGCGCCGGCCGCGTAGACCACCACCGAGTCGAGCACGGACGGATGGGCCGGGACCGCCGGGCCCGGGTGGTGCCGTCCGTCGCCGGGCCCGTTGTCCTGTCCGGTGTCCGGTCCGTTGTCCCGCCCGTCGCCGTCGTACGGCTTGTCGTCCGTGCTGCGCCGATCGTCCACCCGCCAACCCCTTTGCTTCCGTTCGCGTCGCTCGCGCCGCGCCACCCTCGGGCGGCCAGTCTGCCCCGCCGTGGCACGGGCGGCTCCGGATTTCGCCGTGCGCGGCGTGTGGGAGGACGGGCCCGGCGGCGGGGTGGTTGCGGCGGCGACAAGTGGCCCGTGATGGCCGCAGGGCTCGTGGGGATGCGAGAGGATGGGGCAGCACGTCCAGGCCAGCCCCCCGTGAGGAGAGCCACCCCGCCATGCGCACTGCCGCCGTCGTCGGTACCGGACTCATCGGCACCTCCGCCGCGCTCGCCCTGACCGGCCGCGGGCTGACCGTCCATCTGGAGGACGCCGACCCGGACGCGGCCCGGACCGCCGCCTCGCTCGGCGCCGGCATCACCGAACCCGCCGACGGACCGGTGGACCTGGCGATCATCGCGGTCCCGCCCGCGCTGGTCGGCAGGGTGCTGGCCGACTGCCAGCGCCGGGGCCTGGCCCGCTGCTACACCGACGTCGCCAGCGTCAAGGCCGGCCCGCGGGCCGAGGTGGCCGCGCTCGGCCTCGACACCGTCCACTACATCGGCAGCCACCCGATGGCCGGCCGCGAGCGCTCCGGCCCGCTGGCCGCCCGCGCCGACCTGTTCGAGGGGCGGCCCTGGGTGCTGACCCCCACCGCCGACACCGACACCGAGACGCTCAACGCCGTCCTGGAACTGGTGGCGCTCTGCGGCGCGATGCCGATCGTGATGGACGCCGTCGCGCACGACCGCGCCGTCGCCCTGGTCTCGCACGCCCCGCAGCTGCTCTCCTCGCTGGTCGCCGCCCGGCTGGAGCACGCCGACGAGACGGCCATAAGGCTCTCCGGCCAGGGTGTCCGGGACGTCACCCGGATCGCCGCCTCCAACCCCGGGATGTGGATCGACATCCTCTCCGCCAACGCGGGCGCGGTCGCCGACATCCTGGAGGAGGTCGCCGTCGACCTCGGCGACACCGTCACCGCCCTGCGGGCCCTGGAGGCCGCCGAGGAGGGCGAGCGGCACGCGGGCGCGGCCGGCATCGAGGCCGTGATGCGCCGGGGCAACACCGGTCAGGCCCGCATCCCCGGCAAGCACGGTTCGCCGCCCACCCGCTACGAGACCGTCGCGGTGGTCCTCGGCGACCAGCCCGGCGAGCTGGGCCGCCTCTTCGGCGAGGTCGGCGCGGCCGGGGTCAACATCGAGGACGTCGACATCGAGCACTCCACCGGCCAGCAGGTCGGCTTCGTCCAGCTGTCGGTCGCCCCGGCGGCGGTGAAGCCGCTGACGGTCGCACTGCGGGCCAGCGGGTGGAGCGTCCGGGACTGAGCGGGGCGCTTCGCCTCCGGGCGGTCGAGGGTCGGGGCGGCCGCGGGCCGAACGCAAGTGGGGGACGGGGAATGATCATTGATGTGCCGCTCGCCGAGGGCGAGCCGGGCGACGTACGCGAGCCGACCGCCGTCGGCAACGACGGGTTCCTGGCGGCGGTGGTGGGCGGCGGGTTCCGCATCCACCACCGGAGCACGGCGACGCTGCTGGACAGCGCGCGCCCTCGGCACGACCCCGCCGAGGGCGAACCGAGCTGGAGCCTGCTGGTGCGGGCGGCCCATCTGGCGTTCGCCGGGCACCTGCCGCTCAGCTTGTCGCCGGACGTGCTCTGGTACGCCGTCGTCCACGAGATCGCCGTGCATCTGCGGCTCAACGCCGAGCAGTACGCCGGGCTGTTCACGAGGACGCCGGGCGAGCGGTCGACCATCACGGTCCGGGACGACAGCCTGTTCGGCCCCGACCCCGACTGGGCCCGTTCGATCCGCCTGGTCCGCGAACCGCTGGAGCAGGCGCTCGGGGCGGAGACCGTGGAGCTGTTCCAGCCGTCCTTCTCCACGACCACACCCGACGACGTGTCGGCCGCGCTGGTCGCGCTGATGGACGTGGTCAGCCCGTACTACGAGTTCCGCTGGGAATCGCTGTGCGGGATCCCGAGGATCCGGCTGGAGGGCACGGCGGATGACTGGCGGCTGCTGGCGTCGCGGGTGGGCGAGCTGGAGCAGTGGTTCGACGGGCTGCGCCCGTGGTTCGCGGACCTGCGGCCGGTGCTGGACACCATCGCCCGGGCGGCGGCGGGCGAGGTGGACGAGGAGTTCTGGCGCTCGCTGTACACATGGGAGTCGATGTCCGGCGGGGACTTCGTCTCCGGCTGGATCACGGCGTTCTTCGCCCACACCCAGACGCCCGACGGGCCCCGGCCGAGGGAGACCTTCGGCTGGCACGGTCGGCAGGACCGTCGGCGACGCCGGCGCGGTCGGCCGGACGGCCGGCCGGATCGGCCGGTGAGGTTTCTGGAGAACGACTTCCCGTCGCACGTCTCCAAGGTCCCGTTCCAGTGGGAGCAGCCGGGCGGCATCCGTGCCATGGCCTTCGTGGCGGGGGTACTCGGGGTGGAGCGGGACGGGGAGTTCGTCCGGCCGAGGCTCGGGCATGCGGTGCTGGAGATCGACCGGGCCGGGGTCTGACGCGGCCGGACCGGGGTCTGGCGCCGGTCCATTAACCTTGAGGGAGACATTCCCAGGTTTCCGGTTCCCGGCTGCCGGTTTCCTTCCGGCTTCCGTCCCGTTGACATGCTTCAGGCTTCAGGCCTTAGAGAGAGGTTCGCCCGTGGACACTGCCGACCGAGCGCACGCCCCGGTCGTCGTCGCCATCGACGGACCCTCCGGCTCCGGCAAGTCGACCGTCTCGCGGGCGGTCGCCGCCAGGCTGGGCCTGAGCTTCCTGGACACCGGCGCCATGTACCGGGCGATGACCTGGTGGATGCTGGCCAACGGCGTCGACGTGGACGACCCGGAGGCCGTGGCCGTCGCCTGCGGCAAGCCGGTGATCGTCTCCGGCACGGACGCGGACGGCCCGACCATCACGGTCGACGGTCGGGACGTCTCCGGCCCGATCCGCGGTCCCGAGGTGACGGCGCAGGTCAGCGCGGTGTCCGCGGTGCCGGCGGTGCGCTCGCGACTGGTCGAGCTGCAGCGCGGCTGCGCCCGGGTCGCCGAGCGCGGCATAGTCACCGAGGGCCGGGACATGGGGACCGTGGTGTTCCCGGATGCCACCGTCAAGATCTTCCTGACCGCCTCGGAGACGGCCCGCGCCGAGCGGCGGGCGGCCGAGCTGCGGGCGAAGGGCGTGGACGAGGCGACCATCACCGCGATGGCCGCCGACCTGGCCCGCCGGGACGCGGCCGACTCCTCGCGGAAGACGGCCCCGCTGACCCAGGCCGCGGACGCGGTGCTGGTGGACACCAGCGAGCTCACCCTGGAGCAGGTGATCGGCACGATCACCGCGCTGGTGGAGGAGCGGGCCGGGCTGTCCGCGGTCTGAGCAGGGCGTTGGAACGTCCCGGGCGTCGAGTCGTCCGGGACATGGATCATCCGGGCGTTGGTTCGTCCGGCCGGTGCCGTGGTGGCACCTTCACTGAAGTACTCGCGCTGCCCCGATCGGGCAGGTACGCACGGCGCGCCCCTGGGAAGGGCCGGGCCGGGAAACGGAAAACACGAACATGACCGCAGAGCACTCCACCACCGGCCACGGTGAGCTGGACGCCGCCGAGTACGCCGAGTTCATGGCGCTCGCCGCCGAGGAGGGGTTCGACCCCGAGGACGTCGACGGCCTCGGTGACGCCGACCACGCGCCGCTGCCGGTGCTGGCCGTCGTCGGCCGCCCGAACGTCGGCAAGTCGACCCTGGTGAACCGCATCATCGGCCGCCGTGAGGCCGTCGTCGAGGACAAGCCGGGCGTCACCCGGGACCGCGTCAGCTACGAGGCCAGCTGGAACGGCCGCCGCTTCAAGGTCGTCGACACCGGCGGCTGGGAGATCGACGTCCTCGGGATCGACGCCATGGTGGCGGCGCAGGCCGAGCTGGGCATCGAGACCGCCGACGCGGTGCTGTTCGTCGTCGACGCCACCGTCGGTGCCACGGACACCGACGAGGCCCTGATCAAGATCATCCGCCGGGCCGGCAAGCCGACCGTGCTCTGCGCCAACAAGGTCGACGGCCAGTCCACCGAGGCCGAGGCCGCGTACCTCTGGTCGCTCGGTCTGGGCGAGCCGTACGCCGTCTCCGCCCTGCACGGCCGCGGCTCCGGCGACCTGCTCGACGCCGTCATGGCCGCTCTGCCCGAGGCCCCGCCGCAGACCTTCGGCGACGCCGTGCTCGGCGGCCCGCGCCGGGTCGCGCTGATCGGCCGCCCCAACGTGGGCAAGTCCAGCCTGCTCAACAAGGTCGCCGGCGAGGAGCGGGTGGTCGTCAACGAGCTGGCCGGCACCACCCGTGACCCGGTCGACGAGATGATCGAACTCGGCGGCAAGACCTGGAAGTTCGTCGACACGGCCGGTATCCGCCGCCGCGTCCACCTGACCGCCGGCGCCGACTTCTACGCCTCGCTGCGCACCTCCGCCGCGCTGGAGAAGGCCGAGGTCGCGGTCGTCCTGGTCGACGCCAGCGAGAGCCTGGCCGAGCAGGACACGCGGATCATCTCGATGGCCGTCGAAGCCGGTCGCGCCGTCGTGATCGCCTACAACAAGTGGGACCAGCTGGACGAGGAGCGCCGCTACTACCTGGAGCGCGAGATCGAGCGCGACCTCGTCCAGGTGCAGTGGGCCCCCCGGGTCAACGTCTCGGCCAAGACCGGCCGGCACATGGAGAAGCTCGTCCCGGCGATCGAGACCGCGCTGGCGGGCTGGGAGACCCGTATCCCGACGGCCCGGCTGAACGCCTTCCTCGGCGAGCTGGTCGCCGCGCACCCGCACCCGATCCGGGGCGGCAAGCAGCCGCGCATCCTGTTCGGCACCCAGGCGGGCACCCGTCCGCCGCGCTTCGTCCTGTTCGCCTCGGGCTTCCTGGAGGCCGGGTACCGCCGGTTCGTCGAGCGCCGGCTGCGTGAGGAGTTCGGCTTCGTCGGGACGCCGATCTCGATCTCGGTCCGGGTGCGGGAGAAGCGCAAGCGCAAGTAGTAAGCAGTCGGTCCGGCCGTGGCCACGGGTACGGCGACGGACGCGGCGCGGTGCGTACCGGTGTGTGTCGGTGCGCGTCGGAGCCGGTGAGGGCCCCGCCACTTCGGCTTGGGTTCTAACGGTCCTCGCAACACCCGCGATCTGTGGGAGTTGCGAGGGCCGTGGCTGTTGGACGCGATGATCTTTCGGGTTTGAGGGAGC